>NZ_CP139873.1:1246637-1558296 GCF_034422975.1 Idiomarina sp. PL1-037 | reverse complement strand
GGCATAATGCCCTGAGAGTAGGTGGTCTCATTAAATTTAGGGCAGGCACCTCTTTCTTTAGCCAGGTTCATTGACGCCAGCATTAGATAATACTGTATTGCCTCAAAGGTCTGGTGAACCAGGCCGTTTGCAGAGCCGTCTGAATATTTAACACCGTGCTTGGCTAAGTAATAAGCAAAGTTAATAACCCCAATACCCAGAGTACGGCGGTTCATTGTCGCGTTGTACGCGGCCGGGACCGGGTATTCCTGATAATCCAGCAGGCTATCCAGTGCGCGAACGGCTAGGTCGGCAAGGTTTTCAAATTCACTTAAGCTCTCAATTTTGCCTAGGTTAAAGGCCGACAGAGTACAAAGGGCAATTTCGCCTTCTTCGTCGTTTACATGACTTAGAGGCTTAGTTGGTAACGCAATTTCAAGGCACAGATTACTCTGACGAATAGGAGCAACTTTAGAGTCGAATGGGCTGTGCGTGTTGCAATGGTCAACGTTTTGTACATAGATACGGCCAGTACTGGCGCGTTCCTGCATAAACAAACCAAACAACTCAATGGCTTTAATACGTTTTTTGCGGATGCTCTCATCCTGTTCGTACTGAAGGTACAAACGCTCAAATTCGTCCTGATCTTCAAAGAACGCGTCGTAAAGGCCTGGCACATCCGACGGGCTGAACAAGGTAATGTAATCGTCTTTAATCAGACGCTGGTACATGGTGCGGTTAAACTGCACACCGTAATCCAGATGACGAACCCGGTTTTCTTCAACACCGCGATTGTTTTTTAGTACCAATAAGCTTTCAACTTCCAGGTGCCAAAGCGGGTAGAACAGGGTAGCCGCGCCACCACGAACACCACCTTGCGAACAACTTTTAACTGCTGTCTGGAAATATTTATAGAACGGAATACAACCTGTGTGGAAAGCTTCGCCGTTACGAATAGGGCTACCCAGAGCGCGAATACGCCCTGCATTAATGCCAATACCGGCGCGCTGAGAGACGTATTTTACGATGGCGCTTGACGTGGCATTAATAGAGTCGAGACTATCACCGGCTTCAATCAGAACGCAGGAGCTGAACTGACGCGTAGGCGTGCGCACACCCGACATGATAGGTGTTGGTAGCGAGATTTTGAATTCAGAAGCGGCATCGTAGAAACGTTTAACGTAGTCCATACGAGTGCTTTTCGGGTAGTTGGCAAACAAACAAGCTGCTACCAGAATGTATAAGAACTGAGCGCTTTCGTAGATATCGCCGGTAACCCGATTCTGAACCAGATATTTGTTCTCGAGCTGCTTCACTGCTGCGTAAGAGAAGTTCATATCACGCCAGTGATCCAGAATGTCGTCCATCTGGTCAAATTCTGCTTCAGTATAGTCTTCCAGCAGGTGCTCATCGTAGCGATGCTCTGCAACCATCTTCTTGACCTGGTCGTAAAGACGGGGGGCTCAAACTTACCGTAGGCCCGTTTACGCAGGTGAAAAATAGCTAGACGCGCAGCCATAAATTGATAGTCGGGCGCTTCTTCTGAAATTAAATCAGCAGCGGCTTTGATGATGGTCTCGTGAATATCTTCGGTTTTAATACCGTCGTAAAATTGAATGTGAGACTTAATCTCGACCTGAGAAGCTGAAACGTTGTTAAGACCTTCAGCGGCCCACATGATAACCCGATGAATTTTATCGAGGTTTAGCGGTTCGCGTTCGCCGCTGCGTTTAGTGACATATAGTTGCTCGTTCATTCTGCGCCGACTCTTAGCTTTTTGTTATATGTATGTAGCCACTAGATATTGTGCTTATTAGTTGTACAGGGCGATATTCACACAATATCTAGTGTCTTAGGAATGGACAGTATGCTAGGTCTAACTGCCACTTCGATCAAGTAAATTTACGGGCAAAAATAGGAATAATTTTGATTTAGAAATCTTGATTTTTTGTCAGCCTTTGTTTGGCGTGAGTTTGCGCTGGTAATCTTGCTATATAATTTTTTGATCTTTCAAAAGATGTTTATAGATCAAGAGTTATCGATAGCAAGCAACTTCAGTAATTCGAGTGGTGACGCGATATGGTAGTCGGCTTGCCAGCGTTGTGGCTGATCCTCATTGCTAATATAGCCATATTCAGCAAGCACCGTAACCATACCCGCATTGCGGCCGGCTTCGATATCTCGTTCAGCGTCTCCGACATAAAGACAGTCGGCAGGTTCTACTCCCAGTTTTTCAGCCGCATAGAATAAAGGTTCCGGCGAGGGTTTCGCCACGCTTAAGGTATCACCGCTTACGACCACACGAATAGCTTCAAACTCCGGAAAGTGAGGCAGTAATTGTTGGGTTAAGCGCTCTGGCTTATTGGTAACTATGGCAACCTCAATGGATTCGCTCTGCAGCAAGGCAAGTAGCTCCAAAACGCCGGGGTAGGGTTGCGTATGAATGGCTATGTTCTCTTTATAAGCATTAAGAAATGCATGCCGGAGTTCAGCTTCCATGTCGCTGTACTCTTCGGCAAAAGCTAGCTGCAGCATACCTCTGGAACCATGAGACGCGACTGGTGTAAACACCTCAGCCGTAATGGCAGGGCGTTCGTATTGTTCGCATACGACGTTCAATGCAGCTCCCAGGTCGGGTGCTGTATCAAGCAAGGTGCCGTCTAAATCAAACAGTACCGCCTTTACGGGAGAACTTTTATCTGACGAGCTCATTTATTCTCCCGGTTTTTTTAAAGCGACAATATAGTTCACATCAACATCTTTCTCTGACAGCACAAAGCCTTTTAGCGGGTTAAAAATCAAACCGTTAATGGCGATATCTTCTAACGCGGCGGCATCTGTCATACGCAGTAGCTCTGATGGTTTGATAAAACGTTGATGCTGATGAGTTCCTTTGGGAACCCAGCCTAAAACATGCTCAGCGGCAACAATACCTAATAGCCAGGATTTTACATTCCGGTTTAGTGTGGAGAAAAAGATCTTCCCGCCAGGTTTTAGTGCTTTAGCACAGGCTTTTACAATAGCCTCAGGGTCAGGCACATGCTCCAGCATCTCCAGACAAGTCACCACATCAAAGCTTGCTGGTTGCTGCTCCGCCAGGGTTTCGATAGCAATGCATTGATAATCGATTTGACGGCCGCTTTCTGATGCGTGCAAACGCGCTACTTTTAATGATTGTTCGGCCAAATCGACACCGGTAACCTGAGCCCCACGTTCAGCCATAGCTTCGCTGAGTAATCCACCGCCGCAACCAACATCCAGTACCTTTTTGCCGAATAGGCCTTCAGTATGGTTTTCAATAAACCCTAGTCGAACGGGGTTTATTTCATGTAAGGGTTTGAATTCTCCATCGGGATCCCACCATCGCGAGGCCAGGGCTGAAAACTTTGCGATCTCTTCCGGATCGACGTTTTTTTGTTCACTTTTAGAGCTGCTGCTGGTCATAGATTACGCGTCTTTAAGAGATGGATAACGCGGCTAGTCTACCTCAGGCAAAGAATAAGAAAAAGAGGGTGCGAGACGCGTTTGGGATGGGTACAATGATTGGATCAAAATAACAATGAATATGCGGATCTATATTTAGGGAATAAACTATGAGCGATCTAGCCAGAGAAGTGTCACCGGTAAATATCGAAGACGAACTGAAAAGCTCGTACCTCGATTATGCCATGAGCGTCATTGTTGGGCGTGCTTTACCAGATGTTCGTGACGGCCTGAAGCCAGTACACCGACGTGTCTTGTTCGCAATGAACGAATTGCGCAACGACTTTAATAAACCTTATAAAAAGTCAGCTCGTGTCGTTGGTGACGTTATTGGTAAATATCACCCGCATGGTGATAGTGCTGTTTACGACACTATTGTACGTATGGCACAGAACTTCTCCTTGCGTTATATGCTGGTCGACGGCCAGGGTAACTTTGGTTCGGTTGACGGTGATTCTGCTGCGGCGATGCGTTATACCGAAATTCGCATGGCGAAAATTGCGCATCAGTTACTCGCCGATTTAGATAAAGAAACGGTTGACTTTGTCGACAACTATGATGGTACTGAGCGTATTCCTGACGTTCTGCCTACCCGAGTGCCTAACCTGTTAGTTAACGGTTCTTCTGGTATTGCCGTTGGTATGGCAACCAATATCCCACCGCATAATCTGACCGAAGTTATCGACGGTTCACTTGCCATGATTGATAACCCGGATATTGATGTTGAAGGGTTGATGGAATACATCCCGGGACCGGACTTCCCGACAGCGGCAACAATTTCTGGCCGTAGTGGTATTGTCGAAGCTTATAAAACGGGTCGTGGGCGCATTCATTTGCGCGCTCAGGCGGAAATTGAAGTTGATGAGAAGACCGGTAAAGAAACCATCATCGTTACGGAAATTCCGTATCAGGTGAATAAAGCTCGCTTAATTGAGAAGATTGCGGAACTGGTCAAAGAAAAACGCGTTGAAGGTATTAGCGCGTTGCGTGATGAGTCTGATAAAGACGGTATGCGTATCGTTATCGAAATCCGTCGTGGCGATGTGGGGGAGGTTGTTCTCAATCATTTGTACGCCAATACGCAGCTACAGGTTGTGTTTGGCATCAACATGGTAGCTCTGGATAAAAATCAGCCACGCCTGTTTAACCTACGCGATATGCTGGATTGCTTTATTCGCCACCGTCGTGAAGTGGTGACACGTCGCTCAGTCTACGAATTACGTAAAGCTCGTGAACGTGCTCATATTTTGGAAGGCTTAGCGATATCGCTGGCCAATATCGACGAAATTATTGAGCTTATCCGTCGCTCGCCAACACCGGCTGAAGCTAAAGCTGGTCTAATTGCCCGCGCATGGCAGTTGGGAGATGTCGCTTCAATGCTGGAAACAGCCGGCGTTGATGCTGCGCGTCCTGATCATCTGCCAGAAGAATACGGCATCCGGGGTGGCAATTATCACCTGACCGAAGAGCAAGCTCAGGCTATTCTGGATTTACGCCTGCACAAACTGACCGGTTTAGAACACGAAAAAATTCTGGATGAATATAAAGGTCTGTTAGAACAGATTGCTGAACTGCTGCATATCCTCAACAGTTCAGAGCGCCTGATGGAAGTGATTCGTGAAGAACTGGTAGAAATACGTAACAACTTCGGTGATGAGCGTAAAACGGACATTACTGCTGCTGCACACGACATCAGCATGGAAGACTTAATCAACGAAGAAGACGTAGTTCTGACGCTTTCTCACGAAGGTTATGTGAAGTATCAGCCACTGACTGAGTACGAAGCTCAGCGTCGTGGTGGTAAAGGTAAAGCCGCCACTAAGATGAAAGACGAAGACTTTATTGAAAGGCTGTGGGTAGCGAACACGCATGACACCATTTTATGCTTCTCAACCCGTGGTCGTATTTACTGGATGAAAGTTTACCAGTTGCCGCTGGCAAGCCGCGCGTCTCGCGGTAAACCTATCGTCAACTTGTTACCGCTTGAAGCCGACGAACGTATTACCGCTATTTTGCCAACACGGGACTATCCGGAAGATAAGTTCGTTGTTATGGCAACGCGCAAAGGCACTATTAAGAAAACACCATTACCAGAGTACTCACGTCCTCGTAACGGCGGAATTATTGCACTGAACCTGGTTGATGACGATGAACTGATTGGCGTTGACATCACCGACGGTAATGGCGAAATTATGCTGTTCTCTGACGCTGGTAAAGTGGTGCGTTTTGCTGAAGAGCAGGTGCGTTCAATGGGCCGTACCGCGACCGGTGTCCGTGGCATTCGCTTAGAAGAAGGGCAACGTGTTGTATCACTGATTGTTCCTCGCGAATACGAAGAGGAAGAAGCGAATGTATTAACCGTGACTGAAAACGGTTATGGTAAACGTACACCGTTAAGTGAATACCCAGCTAAGAGTCGTGCGACCAAAGGTGTTGTCTCTATTAAAGTCAGTGAACGTAATGGTTCAGTTGTTGGCGCTATGGAAGTTATTGATGGCAATGAGATCATGCTTATTAGTAACAAAGGTACTTTGGTAAGAACGCGTGTCAACGAGGTTTCAACCGTTGGTCGTAACACTCAGGGCGTGCGCTTAATTCGCACCGCAGATGACGAGAAAGTCGTTGGCTTACAGCGTATCGATGAAATTGATGAAGATGAAATGTTAATTGATGGCGAGGTTGCTGCTGAAGAAGGTGAAGCCGCAGCTGAAGACAATATTGAAAACCAAGAAGGTTCCGACGAGTCATGAGTCAGTTGTTTAACTTTTCTGCCGGACCGGCAATGTTGCCGGTCGACGTTTTGAAACAAGCTCAGGAAGAGTTATTGAATTGGAATGGACAGGGCGTATCTGTGATGGAAATTTCTCACCGCGACCCTGTCTATGTCCACATGGCACGTGAAGCCGAGCAAGACTTGCGCGATCTGTTAAACGTGCCGGACGACTATGAAGTACTCTTTTTGCAAGGTGGTGGACGCGGCCAGTTTTCTGCGGTCCCGCAAAATATTGCGTCACCGGATGCTACCGTAGATTATCTGGATACAGGAATTTGGTCTGGTTTTGCTATCCGGGAAGCCGAAAAATTTGTTTCCAAGGTGAATATTGCGGGGAAGGTTCAGGAAGGCGCTAAAGGCAAAGAAATTCAGTGTCCAGAAGACTGGGAACTGTCTGAAAATGCCGCTTATTTTCATTATTGTCCTAATGAAACTGTCGATGGTATTGCACTGCATGAAGTTCCTGACGTAAAGGCGCCAGTTATCGCCGATATGTCATCAAACATTCTTTCTGAACCACTGGATGTTTCAAAGTTTGGCGTTATATATGCTGGAGCCCAGAAGAATATTGGTCCTTCAGGTTTTGCCATTGCTATTGTTAAAAAGTCTTTATTAGGCGAGCCGCAGAAGCAGGTGTCGTCTATTATGGATTACCAACTTCAGGCGAAAGACGGGTCTATGTACAACACACCCAACACCTTTGCCTGGTACCTTGCTGGGCTGGTATTCAAGTGGTTAAAAGCGCAGGGCGGGTTAGTCGCTATGGGCGAACGCAATCGCTATAAAGCGCAGCTGTTATATGATTTTGTCGATAAGTCCGATTTTTACAGTAATACGATTAATCCGGCTTACCGTTCAATTATGAACGTTCCTTTTCAGTTGGCCGACGACAAGCTTGATGCGGAATTTTTACAAGGCGCTAAAAACGCAGGTTTATTAGGGTTAAAAGGGCATCGCTTTGTTGGTGGCATGAGAGCCAGTATTTATAACGCAATGCCGGTAGAAGGTGTGGAAGCATTGCTAAGTTATATGGCAGATTTCGAGCGTAAGCTTGGCTAAATAAATAGAATAAAAAAGGTAGTGAATCGCTATGGCAGAATTTAATGCATTAGAACTGGTTAATTCCGGAGTGAAGCAATTACGTCCGTATCAGGCAGGTAAGCCTACGTCTGAATTACAGCGTGAGTTAGGTCTGCAGCACGTGGTTAAGCTGGCTTCAAACGAAAACCCTCTGGGTTTGAGTGGAAAAGTAAAAACCGCGCTGGAAGCCGAGTTAACGGATTTAGTGCGTTACCCTGACGCCAATGGTTACTACCTTAAAAGCCGGCTGGCTGAGTTACATGAAGTTGGAACGCAGCAAATAACTCTGGGTAACGGTTCTAACGATGTTCTGGAAATTTTAGCCCGTACCTTTGTGTCGGATAAGAACGAAGTAATTTTCTCACAACACGCATTTGTGGTGTATCCGCTGGTTACTCAGGCTATCGGTGCTAAACCTGTTGCTGTTCCTGCAGTAGATTACGGGCACGATCTTGATGGTATGGCAAAAGCCGTTACCGATAAAACCAAGATGATCTTTATTGCTAACCCGAATAACCCAACGGGCACCTTTTTATCAACCTCAGCGCTAAAAGACTTTCTTGCTAAGATACCGCAAAATATCATTGTGGTTCTGGATGAAGCTTATTACGAGTATGTTCCGGAAGACGAGCGAGCGCCGTCGGTAGAGTGGATAAAAGAATATCCTAATCTGGTGGTTAGCCGGACGTTTTCTAAAGCCTATGGCTTAGCCGGTTTGCGCGCGGGATACGTGGTCAGTGACGAGAGTGTGGCAGACGTCCTTAACCGTATTCGTCAGCCGTTCAATATGAACTCGTTGTCACTGAAAGCAGCTGAAGTGGTATTAGATGATCACGCCTATTTGCAAAAAGCCGTTGAATTAAACGCACAAGGTATGAAGCAGTTAACTGACTTTTGTGAAGATTCAGGACTTAACTACATTCCATCTTACGGTAACTTTTTAACCATAGAAGTTGGGTCCGGTGCTGAGAAGCTTTACGACGAGCTTCTGCATGAAGGCGTTATTGTACGTCCTGTAGGTGGCTATGAGTTGCCTAATCATTTACGTGTCAGCATTGGTCTGCCTGAAGAAAATCAAGCCTTTATTAAGGCAATGAAAAAGCTGCGTGGTTAATTCTATTCATTTAGAGCCGCGGCAGCATTGTCGCGGTACTGTCACCTTACCAGGTTCAAAAAGCATTGCTAACCGGGCACTGCTTATGGCTGCTTTATGCCAGACTCCCGTCACCTTACATAATTTACTGGTTAGCGATGACACCAGCCGCATGCGTGAAGCTCTTAATGCATTGGGAGTGAGCTTTGAAGATGACAAACTCACTACCCGGGTGCATGGTTTAGGAGGGCATTGGAACAAACCTGCTTCTGATCTCTATCTGGGAAACGCCGGCACGGCAATGCGGCCGCTCATAGCCGTGTTAGCGGCAACATTAAAAAGCGAACATCAAGCGGTAGTGTTAAAAGGTGATGCCCGAATGCATGAGCGCCCGGTTAAGCACTTAGTTGATGCTTTACAGCCTCATAATGCCGGGGTTAACTATCTGGGGGAGACAGGGTTTCCTCCGTTAGAAATGACTTCTGGTTTAAAGTCGGGTCACTTTGAAATTGATGGTTCGGTATCCAGCCAATTCATTTCGGCTCTGCTGATGGCGCTTCCGTTACTGCCCGGTGATTCAACCCTGACATTAAAAGGGAATGTGGTTTCACGACCTTACATTGAACTGACGCTGCAAATGCTGTCTGATTTTGGCATTTCTATAAAAGAAGACTCTCCTCAGCGCTACGCTATTACCGGCGGACAATGTTACCAGTCGCCCGGCGAATACTGGGTAGAAGGTGATGCCAGCGCCGCATCTTACTGGATGGCCGCCGCGCTCTTAGGAAAAGGTCCTGTTGAAATTATCGGTGTCGGTAAAAACTCGATTCAGGGCGACAAACGCTTCGCCGAAGTTATTGAAGCCATGGGTGCGTCAGTAAGCTACCATAAAAACAGCATAACCGTATCCGGCACAGGAAACGTGCAGGGCATTGACCAGGACTTTAATGATATTCCCGATGCGGCAATGACGGTTGCGCCACTGGCTCTATTCGCAAATAGACCGACGACAATTCGTAATGTCGCAAACTGGCGGGTAAAAGAAACCGACCGTCTTCATGCTATGGCAACAGAGCTGCGACAGCTGGGTGCCATAGTCGATGAAAGCGAGGACTCTCTCCGCATTGAGCCGCTGAAGCACTGGCAACATGCCGCAATTGATACTTATGACGACCATCGCATGGCAATGTGCTTCTCCTTAGTCGCATTTTCGCCGACTGGAGTGACAATCAATGATCCCGGTTGTTGTGCGAAGACCTATCCCGACTATTTTTCCGAGTTTTCACGGCTCTGTCACAGTTAACTCTTAGACTCGTTGACTTTGATTAATGCAATTTTTTTACAAATGCGTATAATTGCGCGGCTAAATGCTGCGTAATGCAGAGCAATTAGAGGATTTTATGACAACTCATATTCCAGTCATTACGATTGACGGGCCGAGTGGGGCAGGGAAAGGAACGATAAGCCGATTATTGGCTGAAAAGCTAGGATGGCACTTGCTGGATAGCGGCGCTATTTATCGCGTGCTGGCATTAGCGGCTTTGCATCACGATTTCACACCGGAAGATGAAGAGAGCCTGGTGGCTTTGGCAGCGCATCTGGATGTGAAGTTTGAAGCAGAAGAAGAGCGTTCATTGACACATATTATTCTTGAAGGTGAGGATGTGACCATGACCATCCGTACTGAACAAGTGGGTAATATGGCGTCAAAAATAGCGGCTTTACCACGAGTCAGAGAAGCTCTACTGCGCCGCCAGCGTGGGTTTAAAGAGCTTCCAGGTCTGGTAGCCGACGGCCGTGATATGGGAACCGTTGTTTTCACTGATGCCGATGCCAAAATCTTTTTGACCGCTTCTGCCGAAGAGCGCGCAAGACGACGCTTCGAGCAATTGAAGGAAAAAGGTTTTGATGCTAATATTGATCAATTAGTGAACGAAATAAAAGAAAGAGATGATCGTGATACGAATCGCTCGGTGGCACCTCTTAAGCCAGCTGAGGATGCGTTGTATCTGGATTCCACTGATACGTCGATAGAAGACGTATTGGAACAAGTATTGACGTTTGCGCACAGCAAACTCTCAAAGACTAGCTAGGGTCAGGTGACCTTAATTAGGCGTCTGTTGTAAGGATGCGAACAGACTATTTTAATAACCCCGCTGTATACGGAAGTTCAGTGGACGTCTTATTTATAAGCGAAGTTAATTACTATGTCAGAAAATTTTGCAGAATTATTTGAAGAAAGCCTAAAGGAAGTTGAAACACGCCCGGGCTCCATTGTTAAAGGTACTATCGTTGCTATACAAAAAGATTTGATTCTGGTTGATGCTGGTCTTAAATCAGAAAGCGCGATTCCAGCAGAACAGTTCCGTAATGCAGAAGGTGAATTAGAAGTCAGCGTCGGCGACGTAGTTGACGTAGCCCTTGATGCAGTTGAAGACGGCTTTGGCGAAACCATTCTGTCTCGCGAAAAAGCGAAACGTTACGAAGCATGGCTGGTGTTGGAAAAAGCACACGAAGACAATGCAACCGTTATCGGTATTATCTCTGGTAAGGTTAAGGGTGGCTTTACAGTAGACTTAGGCGGCGTTCGCGCGTTCTTGCCTGGTTCACTGGTTGATGTACGTCCAGTACGTGAAACAACGCATCTGGAAAACAAAGATTTAGAATTCAAAGTTATCAAGCTTGATCAGAAACGCAACAACGTTGTTGTATCTCGTCGTGCTGTTATCGAGAAAGAAAACAGTGCAGAGCGTGAAGAGCTGCTTGAAAACTTGCAGGAAGGCCAGGAAGTTCAGGGTATCGTTAAGAACCTGACTGACTACGGCGCGTTCGTTGATTTAGGCGGCGTCGATGGCTTATTGCACATTACCGATATGGCTTGGAAACGCGTTAAGCACCCAAGTGAAATCGTAAACGTTGGCGATGAAATCACTGTTAAAGTATTGAAGTTTGACCGTGAACGCACTCGTGTGTCTCTTGGCCTTAAGCAGTTAGGCGAAGATCCATGGGCTGATATCGCAAACCGCTACCCAGAAGGGCATCGTTTAACTGGTCGTGTTACGAACTTGACTGATTACGGTTGCTTCGTCGAAATCGAAGAGGGTGTTGAAGGTCTTGTTCACGTATCAGAAATGGACTGGACTAACAAAAACGTTCATCCTTCTAAAGTGGTTAACCTGGACGACACTGTTGAAGTTATGGTTCTGGAAATTGACGAAGAACGTCGTCGCATTTCATTAGGCCTTAAACAGTGCAAGCCTAACCCATGGGAAGAGTTTGCTAAGAACCATAATAAAGGCGAGCAAGTTACTGGTAAGATCAAGTCAATCACTGACTTTGGTATCTTCATCGGTCTTGACGGCGGCATTGATGGTTTGGTTCACTTGTCAGACATTAGCTGGAACGCTACTGGTGAAGAAGCTGTTCGTGATTACAAAAAAGGTGAAGAAGTTACCGCCGTAGTCATGCAGGTTGATGCTGAACGTGAACGTATTTCACTAGGTATCAAACAGCTTGAAGAAGACCCATTCAATAACTACCTGGCGGCCAATAAAAAAGGTGCTATTGTTACAGGTACAGTTACTGAAGTAGACGCTAAAGGCGCTAAAGTTGAATTAGCTGAAAGCGTTGAAGGCTACGTTCGTGCCGCAGACATTTCACGCGACCGCGTTGAAGATGCAAGCACTGAACTGAGTGTTGGTGACTCTATTGAAGCTCGCTTCATGGGCGTTGACCGTAAAAACCGTACTCTGAGCTTGTCTATCCGTGCGAAAGACGAAGTTGAAGAGAAAGAAGCGGTTGAAAGCGTTAATAAGCAACAGGACAGTGGTTCTGGTCTTAATAGCGCAATGGCTGAAGCCTTTAAAGCTGCAAAAACTGACGACGAATAATTAACTGCATTGTTGCAGTTAATTTGAAGGAGGTAATGATGACTAAATCAGAGCTGATTGAAAGGTTAACTTTGAAGCACGAGTTACCTCCGAAGCAGGTTGAAGCTTCGGTTAAAGAGATACTCGAACAAATGGTGCAGTCCTTATCACAAGGCAAGCGCGTTGAAATTCGGGGTTTCGGAAGCTTCTCTTTGCATTATCGGGCTCCTCGTGTTGGTCGTAATCCTAAAACAGGCGAGCCTGTTGAGTTAGAAGGGAAATACGTACCGCATTTTAAAGCGGGAAAAGAGCTTCGCGAGAGGGTCGATACATTAAGTTAGTTTTTACGCTCGATTGATAAAAACGGCATGCTATACTGGCATGCCGTTTTTTTATAACTAACAGGTAAGCAATTATGCTTAAAAAGCTGCTTATTCTCATTCCTGTATTAATCATATTTCTTTTAGCAATGGCGTTTGGGGCTCAGAACCCGCAAACCGTAGTTGTTAATTTACTGGTGCTGCAAACAGAAATGGCTGTTGCATCGCTGCTTGCTATCTTTTTTGGCAGCGGCTTTCTGATGGGTATTTTATTACTTTGCTTATCGAGTTTATCCTGGCGCTATCGGTATAACCGCTTAGTTAAGCGTTTAAATAAACTGGACAAGGAGAGCTAACGGCTCATGTTGGAGCTTCTCTTCCTGCTTTTACCAATTGCGGCTGCCTATGGCTGGTTCATGGGCCGTAATAGTGTCCGCACAGAAGAGCGAAAAGAGCAGAAGCGTTTCTCTAAAAAGTACGCCACAGGTATCAACCTGTTGTTGTCAGATCAGCCAGATAAGGCGGTTGATCTATTCGTCGAGTTATTAGATGTCGACAGCGAAACCATTGAGACTCACTGGACCTTAGGCAAGTTATTTCGCCGCAGAGGCGAAGTCGACCGTGCAATAAAAATTCATAAAAACCTGACGTCACTTCCCAATCTGTCTGAGCACGATCGCTTAACGGCTATGTACGAGTTAGGTAAAGACTACCTTTCTGCCGGAATCTACGACCGTGCTGAACAAATGTTTGCTGGCTTACAGAGTTACAAGTCATTCCGGGAAAAAAGCCAAAAGCACCTTCTTGAGCTTTATGAATCCACGCACGAATGGGACAAAGCCATTAAAATAGCTTTGCGTCTGGCGAAGCAAAGCAGCCACGCGCGAGTCGTTCTCGCTCAGTTATATTGCGAACTTGCCGAACTAGACGACAATGTACCCAGTAAAATAAAGCATTACAGTAAGGCGCTTAAACACGATAGTAATTGCGTTAGAGCCGTTCTCGCCCTGGGAAAAATCTACATGAAAGAAGGGGAGTACGGGGAGTCCATTAATTACTTAACCCGGGTGTTCGAACAGGACAAATCATTTGTTTGCGAAACCATTCCTTTGCTAGAGGAAGCTTACGAGAAAACATCGGACACTCATACTTTTATCGAGTTTTTACACAGTTGCGTTGAACACAATGCGGGAATAACGGCCGCTATTACGTTGTCAGAAAAAATCTGTGAATCGCAAAGTATTGAAGACGCAGAATACTTTATGACTCATGTTTTAGAGCAGCACCCGACAATGCGCGGATTCCATCATTTAATGGGGTTACACGTTCGGGCCGCTGATGTGGGCAATGCGCGTGACAGCCTCCGGAGGCTGCGTAAAATGGTTCACGAGCACATAGTGCAGCGGCCCAATTATAAGTGCCGTCACTGTGGTTTCTCCGGACATACTTTATATTGGCGTTGTCCTTCGTGTAAGAGCTGGGCAACAACAAAACCTATTTTTGGATTAGATGGTGAATAACGACATGGCGTTACCGAAAATTTATGTTGCTTTAGATTGCCAGACACAGGAAGCCGCTGACAATTTAGTGAGTCAATTACCAGCCGGAAAAGTTGGGCTGAAAGTGGGTAAGGAATTGTTTACCGCTATTGGACCTAGCTGGGTAAAAAAGCAGGTTGAGCAGGGTTTTTCAGTATTTTTAGATTTAAAGTTTCATGATATTCCAAACACAGTGGCTAAGGCGGTAACCTCGGCAGCTAAAATCGGTGTTGATATAGTGAACGTGCATGCCAGCGGCGGTACCGAAATGATGAGCGCGGCAAGGGATGCATTAAAGCAATTTGATAAGCCTCCTTTATTAATAGCCGTGACAGTACTCACCAGCATGAGTGATTCTGATCTTGCAGAAACTGGAATTCAGACATCTGCGGAACAGCAAGTACTTAAACTGGCAAAATTGGCGCAGCAGGCTGGCCTGGACGGAGTGGTTTGTTCTGCTCAGGAAGCTCGTATGCTGAAACGTGATTTGGGTACGACATTTAAGCTTGTAACGCCGGGTATCCGACCTGCCAACAGCGCCGCGGGTGACCAAAAGCGGGTTATGACACCGGAAGCCGCAATAGAGGCTGGGGTTGATTATATGGTCATTGGGCGACCTGTTACGCAGGCAGCTGACCCAACCGCGAGCGTTTCGGAGATATTAGCTTCTATAGGAGAATAACTCACTTACGCCTTCGCAATGTCGTAATCTTCTAATAAGGCAAAAAACTTCGGCTATAGTGTCCTTACTGCAGTGACGCAGTGATTTTTCAATAGGGAATGACACTATGAAGCTAAAATTGATACCCATACTTGTTGCCTCATCGCTGTTTTTAGCAGCAGGGGCCCAAGCCACTCCTTTATCCGCCTTACCAAACTTATCGTCAGTAGCACAGGCTGAAGAGGTTAAAACCGTCAATATCAATACCGGTTCAGCACAAGAGATATCGGCTGTTCTGGTTGGTGTTGGTGAAAAACGGGCTGAGCAGATTATCGAGTTAAGAGAACAGCTGGGTGGCTTTACCGAAGTAGAGCAGCTACTTGATGTAAAAGGTATTGGTGTTAAAACTTTAGAGAAAAACCGAGCCTTCATTACGATTAAGCAGTAATGGCAAGTAAACTCCAGAGATAAAAAAGGCCGGTAGTTTGTTGCTACCGGCCTTCTTATTTTCTAACTAAACTCTTATTTCGCTGAATTTAGTCACATTTTTCCATTTCGGCATAAGAAGTCGAACGCGCCTGAGAAATACTGGCGATACGACTGTCTTTAACAAACTGAGGACGATTATCTGATGAAGCTACGGGCAGAGCCTTAAAGGCTTCTTTGCGCTCTTCAGCTGTTGCCTTCGTCATTGCAGAAAATGATGAACCACTTAATGAACGGTTAGGTATAACCGCTTCGGTTTTCATTTGTTTGCGTTTTTGCCCCGCAGCCCGTTGATGACGAGGAGAGCGGCGAGAGCGATCTCTGCTTTTCTTCTCTTCAGCCTTAGGCTCTGGTTTTTCTTCAACAGTGTCTTCTGTTTCAGTTGGCTTTTGAGGCTCTTCAGCTGTTTCAGAGCTATTACTTTGCTCTTCTTTAGCTGGTTCTGGCACTGCTTCACTGGCTTGCTCAACTGATGATTCTACTTTGTCATCAGATGCCACTTCAGGTTTCGCTGTGTCAGGCTTTTGTACTGTTTCGTCTGTACTGGTTTCAGTTTGTTGAGTTGCTTGAGTGTCCGCTTGAGGTGCTTTCTCTTCCGTATTCTCATCAACACTCTTCTCTACGTTCTGTTCCGTCGGAGTTGTAGGTTGAGTCTGATTTTGCACCAGCTCAGCAGCTGCCTGCATACGCGGATCCAGTACTTTGTCAGAAATTGCTTTATTTTCGCCCTTGTCAGAACCAGATTGCTTTGCTGGTTTCTCTTTAGTCTGGGTTGGCTTCTGATTCTGGGCCTCTGCACCATCAGTCGACGCATCAACAGCCTTTTGAGTTGGCTGCTGTGTTGGCTCTTTAGCTGCTACTGAACCGTCAGTTGATGAAACGCGAACGGATTTTTCAATCGGCTTACGTTGACGACGCGGTTTATCCTGAACAGCTTTTGTCTCTTTTGGCTTTTCTGCTTCAGCCGGGCTATCAACTTGTTCGTTCTTAGCCGTTTCTGGTTTTGGCTGCTGCTGATTTTTATTGCTACGGCCACGACGTCTGCGATCGTTACGGTTGCGACTATTGCGGTTACCTGCGTCATCGCGAGATTCTTTTGATTTCTCTTCTGTCGCTGGGGAGGTTTTTTCTTTACTGGCTTCCTTGTCCTTATCCGCTGACTGGTTGCGGCCTCGCGGCTGACGGTTTCCTGAACGGCGATTGCGCCCACGACGTTGCTGATTCCGCTGGTTTTGAGCGTTACGTTCTTTTTCTTTCTCAGCTTCAGCCTGTTTCTGCTCTTCATCTGAACCAAACAAGCCAGAGAACCAGGTCACTAAACGACTCAACAACGATGGTTGAGCTGCTTTTTTCTCTTCAACTTTAGGGGCCGGTGCTGGCGTAGGAGCCGCACTCGGTGCCTGAAGGCCTTTTAGTGCCGGCTCTTCAAATTTCGCTTTATCCTGAGTTAAAGTAATAGAAACCGTAGATTCAGTTTGATCTGGCTTTTGCACCAACTCAAAACTGGCTGACTCCGGAACTTCGTCATCACGAATACGCAACACTTCAAAGTGAGGTGTTTCCATATGGTGATTTGGGATAATAACGATTTTCACGTTATGGCGTTTTTCTATATGATTGACGGATTGACGCTTTTCATTGAGCAAGTAAGTTGCAACATCGATCGGGACCTGAGCATGTACCTGAATGGTGTTGTCCTTTATCGCTTCCTCTTCAATCAAGCGCAATATCGACAGAGCTAAAGAATCGCTCGAACGTATGGTTCCCTGACCATTACAACGCGGACAAACATTGTTTGCTGATTCGCCCAGTGAAGGGCGTAAGCGCTGACGGGACATTTCCATCAAGCCAAAGCGCGAAATACGGGCTACCTGAATACGCGCTCTGTCCTGAGATAAACTGTCGCGTAAACGATTTTCAACGTCACGTTGATGGCGGGCAGGGGTCATATCGATAAAGTCGATAACCACTAAACCGCCAACGTCGCGTAAACGCAATTGACGTGCTATTTCTTCGGCTGCTTCAAGGTTGGTCTGCAATGCCGTTTCTTCGATATCGCCACCTTTAGTTGCACGTGACGAGTTAATGTCGATAGAGGTCAGTGCTTCAGTTGGGTCGATAACAATTGAACCACCTGACGGAAGGCGGACTTCTCGCTGGAATGCAGATTCAATTTGGCTTTCTATCTGGTAGTGACTGAAAAGCGGGACATCGCCTTCGTACTGTTTTACCCGTTGTAAAAAGTCTGGACGAATAAGCTGTATATGACTACGGACTTGCTCGTAAACTTTCGGGCTGTCGATGAGAACTTCACCGATGTCTCGGCGCAGGTAGTCGCGTAAGGCGCGGAAAATAACGTTACTTTCCTGATGGATAAGGAAAGGAGCAGGGCGCTCGTTAGCCGCTTTGCTAATGGCTTCCCAGTGATTAAGCAGAACATTCAAGTCCCACTCGAGCTCTTCTTTTGATTTGCCTACACCGGCTGTACGGACAATCAGTCCCATTTCTTTCGGAACATTGAGGTCAGATAGCGCTTCTTTTAGTGCTGAACGTTCATCACCCTCAATACGACGCGATATACCGCCGGCTCGGGGGTTGTTTGGCATGAGCACCAAATAGCTGCCAGCCAGGGAAACAAAGGTCGTTAAGGCGGCACCTTTTTGGCCTCGCTCTTCTTTGTCTATTTGAACAATAACTTCCTGGCCTTCCTTGACCACATCTTTAATATTAGGGCGACCCTGGAAGGTATAGCCTTGAGGAAAATAGGTTTTAGCTATTTCTTTAAGAGGAAGAAAGCCATGTTGCTCTGCACCATAATCGACAAAGGCAGCTTCAAGACTTGGCTCTATACGCGTGATTTTGCCTTTATATATGTTTGCTTTTTTCTGTTCGTGACCAGGGCTTTCAATATCTAAATCGTAAAGGCGCTGGCCGTCAACCAGCGCAACACGCAACTCTTCTAATTGCGTGGCATTAATTAGCATTCTTTTCATTACTGTGACTCAATTCTTTGGGCCACAATATGACACGCCCCAATGGCGATCGTGCAATTATCGAATTCGTCTGTCGCTGCAGGCCCTTTGGGACCTGCGTTACCCGTCATCTACAACGTATAACTAAAATGAGTTTGACTGTGCCGATAACACCAACTGTTCGGTGTCATATTGTCGCTAAATTTTACGTCTGCAATCGATTATGAAACAAAGCGTATTCAATGTGCTGTGTTCTTCTCCGTGCCATCAACATCTCGGCTAGTCACTTCATTAGACTTTAAAACCGTACGCTGATGTGGATAATGCGTCGCTCTGTTATTTCGATTGCGCGAAATATATTCTTCGTCTGCCATCTTCGATGGACTTTGACACTTAATTATTCCATGAAAACCACTGAAAATACAAGCAACAATTTCGCTGTTGAATCTTGTAGATGATGGTAAAATAGCGGCATGAAAACAATTCAACAAGAAGTACGCTGGCATACTGTCTCTGCAGAAGAGTCGGGGCAGCGAATAGATAACTTTCTCATTGCGCAATTACGCGGTGTACCTAAGTCTTTGGTATATCGAATTGTTCGTAAAGGTGAAGTGCGAGCGAATAAAAAGCGGATAAAACCGGACTATAAGTTAAAAGAAGGGGACCTCATTCGCATTCCTCCGGTAAAAGTGAGTGAAAGGCCGGACCTTCCGTCTGCTAATTTAGAGCAGGTTGCAGCTCTCGAGCACGCGATCCTCTATGAGGACGACGCTTTGATGCTAATTAATAAACCATCAGGAGTCGCCGTACATGGCGGCTCAGGACTGCAATTCGGTCTTATTGAAGGTTTAAGAGCGTTGCGGCCAAAAGAGAAAAGCTTAGAGCTGGTTCACCGAATAGACCGAGATACCAGTGGCTTGTTGCTGGTTGCTAAAAAACGTTCAGTGCTGAGAAGTTTGCACGAACAGTTGCGTAACAAAGAAATGAATAAGCAATATCTGGCGTTGGTTCGTGGCCAATGGCAAAAGCGGGTTTGCAGCGTTGAAGCGCCGTTAAAAAAGAACACCTTAAAATCTGGCGAGAGAATTGTGCGTGTTGATGCAGAAGGCAAAGCCTCGTTGACTCGTTTCAGAATTCAGCAAAGATATAAGGAAGGGACATTAGTTGAAGCGTCGCCAGTTACCGGCCGCACTCATCAAATTCGCGTTCACGCGTTACATGCCGGTCATCCTATAGCTAAAGATCCTAAGTACGGTGATGCGGATTTCGATAACATTATGTCCGGGCTTGGGTTAAACCGACTGTTTTTACACGCCTGGCAGCTGCGTTTTCTGCATCCGGTTACCGGAAAAGAAGTGGCTTTTGAAGCCCCTCTGGATGACAACTTACAGCAAACATTAAAGCAATTGACTGCGCAATAATAAGGACAGCTTATAATGATGTGCGATAAGCGACTTGTGGTGTTTGACTGGGACGGCACTTTAATGGACTCCATTGGCCGAATTGTGTCATCGATGCAAAACACAGCAGAGCATACGGGGTTACCCGTTCCGACCGAGATGTCAGTCAGAGACATTATTGGTTTAAGCCTTGAACCTGCAATAGAAAAACTGTTCGGTGTACTTAACGCGACACAAATGAATAACTTTTTAACTCAGTATCGCGATGAATATATCGATCTAAATACAACGCCGTCGCCCTTATTTCACGACGCAAAAGCGGTGCTTTCTCAGTTATCCAGTGCGGGCTATCGTTTGGCCGTCGCGACTGGCAAGGCTCGGCGAGGATTACAACGAGTCTGGGTGGAAAGCGAAACCGAACATTACTTTGATACTTCGCGGTGCGCCAGTGAAACGAAAGGTAAGCCTGACCCCCAGATGCTTTATGAAATTATGAATGAACTTAAAACTCAGCCTGAACACACCGTAATGGTTGGAGACTCTGTTCACGATATGAAAATGGCGGTCGCGGCAGGCGTACAGGCAATTGGTGTAAGCTTTGGCGTACATGACGCTGAACGTTTACGTGAAGCCGGTGCTACAATAGTGATCGATTCGCTTTCAGAGCTCAGCAGCAAACTTGTCAGGGAGACGTTATGACGTTGCCACTAATTTTGGGGTCAGGTTCTAAGTACCGTCGTGAAATTTTAGATAGACTGCATTTGAACTACGATGTTGTGAAGCCGGACATAGACGAGAGTGCGATTAGCTCAGAAAGCCCACAACAATTAGTGGGGCGGTTAGCAGAAGCCAAAGCACGGGCGGTCGAGAGAAGAATGACCTACGATAATGCCATTATTATTGGTTCCGATCAGGTTGCTGTTTGTGATGGCAACATTTTAGGCAAACCAGGCAACCATGACAATGCGGTGCGACAATTGTCCAGCTTTATTGGCAAAACGGTAACCTTTTATACTGGGCTGGCTGTTCTTAATACAGAGGCTCAACAATGCGAAGTAAGAATAGAGCCGTTTGAAGTTGAATTTCGTCAACTGACTGCCGAAGAAATAGAACGTTATGTTGAGCTTGAAAAGCCCTTTGATTGTGCCGGCAGCTTCAAAAGCGAAGGGTTGGGAATCAGTTTGTTCAGCGGCTTAAAAGGCAACGACCCCAATGCACTCATCGGGTTACCAGCTATCGCTTTACTGGATATGTTGAGAACTCACGGAATTAACCCTCTAAATAAGGATTAACGACAGATTTCCCTTGTCAGTAAAGCGGAACTTCGTTAACATTCGCGCGCTATGCAAAAAGTTCGTATTCCCGTAACGGTCGACCCAGTCAAAAGTGCCAACAAAAAAGTGGCATATGATGGGGTAGTGCCCGGAAAAACATTGACAAGACTTCAGGAAAGTTTGGTAGAACCTTGCCCCGATCCTGAGGCCAGTGTTGAGTTTGGAATTGATGAACAGGGCATTAGTTATTTTACAGGGAAAGCAAAAGTTGCTGTCAAAGTACTTTGTGAACGCTGTAATACGCCCCTGGATGTTGATATTCTCGCGCAGTTTGCGTATGCTCCTGTCACTAAGCGACAGGTGGCAGATGACTTTCCCGATAGCTATGAAGCTATTGAGGTAAACGATTTTGGAGAATTTAACCTGCATGGGCTTGTTGAAGACGAATTAATTCTGGCTATGCCAATAGTTCCTAAGCACGACGCTAAGGTATGTCAGGTGGATCGTGATGCGATGACGTGGGGCGAAATTGACGAATCAGATGCTGAAGAGTCTGAGAACCCGTTTGCCGTATTACAAGAATTGAAGCGTAAATAATCAGGAGATAGCGTAAATGGCTGTTCAAAAAAGTAAGAAAAGTCGTTCAAGACGCGACATGCGTCGTTCACACGATGCAATAGACGGCCCAACACTGTCGGTTGACTCAACTACGGGTGAGACGCATCGTCGTCACCACGTAACAGCCGACGGTTATTACAAGGGTCGTAAGGTCGTTAACAAGTAAGACAGGCCATGCCTGAACTGAACATAGCGATTGATGCAATGGGGGGCGATAATGGCCCCTCTATTGTTATAGAAGCCCTGGAAAAAGCGGTTCATCGGTATTCCGATGTTAAATTCACCGTTGTCGGGCACGAGAAAGAACTCACCCCGTTACTCGATAAATTCAATTTAAGCTCACATCCTTCTGTAAATCTTGTTCACGCCGAACAGGTTATCGAAATGGATGATAAACCAGGTCAGTCCCTGCGTAGTAAGCCTGAGTCCTCCATGCGCGTTGCGCTGAAAACCCTAACCGACGGTAATTGTCAGGCAATGGTAAGCGGCGGCAATACTGGCGCATTAATGACTAATGCCTACTTTACGTTGAAAACGCTTCCTGGTGTTCTACGCCCGGCATTGATGACGGCTTTGCCGAATCAAACCGGCGGAAAATCTTACCTGCTTGATCTCGGCGCTAATGCCAGTTGCGATTCAGAAACTTTGTTTCAGTTTGGTGTTATGGGTGCTGTGGCAGCTGAGTATTTATCGGGCGTGCCCGCGCCTAAAATTAGCCTGTTGAATATGGGTGAAGAAGATATCAAGGGCAATGATGTTGTGCGTAATGCAGCAGCCAGGCTCGCGCAATGCGACCAGCTAAACTACATTGGTTTTATTGAAGGTAACCACTTATTTAGTGGCAGAGCTGATGTTGTAGTTTGTGATGGTTTCGTCGGGAACATTGCACTTAAAAGCTGCGAAGGTCTGGCAACATTCATTATTGATCAAATGCGCGACACACTGAGCTCACATTGGCTTTATCGGTTTTTCTTCCGTTTTTTACAAAAACGGACGCACAAGTCCTGGGATAGGTTGAAGCCCGACCACTACAATGGTGCGAGTCTGATAGGATTGCGCCATGTCGTGATAAAAAGTCACGGTAGCGCTAGCGCCGGCGCTTTTTATAGTGCAATTCAACAAGCCGTCGCAGAAGCGCATGAACAGCTTCCTGAGCGAATTAAACATCGTGTCGAAGCAGTCTTATCAGAACAGCTGTAACCAGTTAAGTAGCGCTATGACTTATGCAAAAATTGTTGGTACCGGGCATTATCTGCCCGAACAACGGCTTACTAATGAAGAACTTTCCCAGCGGGTTGATACGTCTGACGAGTGGATAACAGAAAGAACCGGCATTAAAGAACGGCGCATTGCGGCACCTGATGAAACCGCAGCGACTTTAGGTTATGAAGCGGCAAAAGAAGCACTGGCTGCCGCCGGTTTAAGCCCCCAGGATATCGATATGATTGTGGTGGCGACCACATCGGCCGAGCACGCTTTTCCAAGTGCGGCCTGTGAAATTCAACGAATGCTGGGCGTTACATCGATTCCTGCTTTCGACGTTGGAGCGGCATGCTCCGGTTTTATTTATGCGCTCTCTGTCGCTGATCAATTTATTAAAAGTGGGCAGCACCAACGTGTTCTGGTCATCGGCGCTGATGTACTGGCGCGTTTATGTGATCCCTATGATCGTAACACCGTGGTGCTTTTTGGGGACGGCGGCGGAGCGGTCGTCCTGGAACAAAATGATACTCCAGGAATACTCTCCACTCATCTATTCAGCGCCGGCGAATACAGCCACTTGTTAGGAGCTAAACAAGCCTCCAGAGGGGCCGACCGCGGCAGAGAAAACGCCTGGATGTACATGAAGGGTAACGAGGTCTTTAAAGTTGCGGTTTCAAAACTCAGTAGCTTAGTAACCGAAACCTTAGCCAAGAATCAATTACAGGCACATGATCTGGACTGGTTAATTCCGCATCAGGCAAATTTACGTATTATTAATGCGACAGCGAAAAAATTACAGATGCCGATGGAGCGCGTGGTAATTACTCTGGACTCAACAGGGAATACTTCTGCGGCATCGGTACCCATTGCACTTGACTGGGCGGTTAAGGATGGACGCATTAAGCGTGGTCAGAAACTCTTGTTAGAGGCTTTTGGTGGCGGTTTTGCGTGGGGTTCAGCGCTCGTTCAATATTAAGAGGATGATTATGACTAAAACGGCATTGTTATTTCCGGGGCAAGGCTCTCAAAGGGTTGGTATGTTAAGTGACTTGTCTAATGATTGCGCATTAGTGAAAGAAACGTTCGCAGAGGCCAGCAGTGTTCTCGGGTATGACCTTTGGCAGCTTGTCCAACAGGGGCCTGAGCAGCAATTGAATGAAACGCAACGGACACAGCCTGCGTTATTAACTGCCAGCGTTGCACTGTATCGCGTCGCTAAAGAGAAAGGCCTGGCCGATGCT
The DNA here is from genome assembly GCF_034422975.1 of Idiomarina sp. PL1-037. Classification (NCBI taxonomy): domain Bacteria; kingdom Pseudomonadati; phylum Pseudomonadota; class Gammaproteobacteria; order Alteromonadales; family Idiomarinaceae; genus Idiomarina; species Idiomarina sp. PL1-037. Next base: position 1,534,306 of record NZ_CP139873.1, on the reverse strand, counting down.
GCCGTTATGGCCGGCCATAGCCTGGGCGAGTATTCAGCCCTTGTATGCGCCGGAGCACTGGAATTTACCGACGCGGTTAAACTTGTAGCCCTGCGCGGCGAGTTTATGCAGCAAGCTGTAGCCGAAGGCGAAGGTGCTATGGCCGCGGTTATTGGCCTTGAAGATGCCGAAATAGAAAAAATTTGTTTAGAGCAGGCTGGGGAACAAATAGTGACTCCGGTGAATTATAATTCGCCGGGTCAGGTGGTTATAGCTGGACATGCAGACGCCGTAGCTCGCGCCGCAGAAGCGTTAAAAGAAGCCGGAGCTAAACGTGTTTTGCCGTTACCTGTTAGCGTGCCTTCACATTGTGCTTTGATGCAGCCAGCCGCCAGCCAACTAGCCGACGCATTGAAGTCGATAAAGTTGAAACAGCCACACACGCCGGTCATTAATAATGTCGACGTTGCAATAGCCGATAGCGAAGATGCCATTAAAGATGCTTTGGTGCGTCAGCTTTTTTGTCCTGTGCGCTGGACTGAGACGGTTGAACAGATTGCGAAACTGGATGTCGAATCAGCCTATGAAGTTGGTCCTGGAAAAGTACTGACTGGATTAAACAAGCGTATTACTAAGGCTTTTGGTTGTAGTGCGTTGAATACGCTAGACTCTTTGAACTCACTTTAATAAAAAGGTTATTTACGTGCAAAACTTTGAGAATAAAGTCGCATTAGTTACAGGCGCAAGCCGGGGAATAGGAAAGGCAATAGCTGAACTGCTTTCTAGTCAGGGAGCGAAAGTTATTGGTACGGCTACCTCTGATAAAGGTGCCGCTGCAATCTCCGAATATCTTGGTTCAAAAGGCAAAGGCCTGGCGTTGGATGTAACCGACTCTGATAGTCTCCAGCAGGTTATTAAAGAGATTGAATCAGAATACGGTTCTATTGATATTCTAGTGAATAACGCCGGCATTACCCGCGATAATCTGATGATGCGAATGAAAGACGACGAGTGGGATGCTGTGTTAAACACGAATTTGTCAGCCGTATTTAAAGTTTGTAAAGCGGTTGTGCGCGGCATGATGAAACGTCGTAACGGCCGTATTATTAATATCAGTTCAGTTGTTGGCACAACAGGAAACCCAGGGCAGGTTAACTATTGTGCCGCTAAAGCCGGACTGGTTGGTTTCAGTAAGGCAATGGCTAAAGAGGTTGCAGCTCGCGGCATTACCGTGAACTGTGTTGCGCCGGGGTTTATTGATACAGATATGACAAAAGCTCTGAATGATGAGCAAAAACAGGCTATTTTTGATAATATTCCGGCAGCACGTTTAGGCGAGCCAAAGGAAATTGCTGCTGCGGTAGCATTTTTAGCATCAGAAGGTGCTGCTTATATCACTGGTGAAACCATTCACGTTAATGGTGGTATGGCGATGGTTTAAGGGGGGAACGGTACGACCTCTTAACTTTATGCTATTTTTTACTTTATTAATGAGGCTGGTTTCACTACACTACAGCCAATTTTCACTCTCGCGATGACTATTGAGGGATTTTATAATCATGAGTACTATTGAAGAACGCGTTAAAAAAATCATTGTTGAACAATTAGGTGTTAAAGAAGAAGAAGTTAAGCCTGAAGCGTCATTTGAAAATGACCTGGGTGCTGATTCTCTGGACACAGTTGAACTGGTAATGGCTTTGGAAGAAGAATTTGAAACTGAAATTCCAGACGAAGAAGCTGAAAAAATTAAAACAGTTCAATCAGCTATCGATTACGTAAATAATCATTCTAACGACTAATTTGTCGTAGAACGTGATATAAAAGGCGGAGCCATTGGTTCCGCCTTTTTTGTTATGACAATAAGAAAAATACTATTTAATAATACGCCTTTCCAATGTTCGGAAATAGACAGAGGGCTGCAGTTCGGTGACGGGCACTTTACAACAATGCGAGTTGTTCAAGGTGTGCCTTTGCATGTTGAGAGACATTTGAGCCGACTGTCTGAAGCTAATACCCGTTTATTTATAAACCATCCAAGTTTTGACTCTTTGCATCAACGTATTATTAACGCTTGTGATGGCATTGAAAACGGTGTGTGTAAGATTATTGTCACTAGAGGGTATGGTGGCCGGGGATACGGCTTTTCAGACGGCTCAGAGGCAAATGAATACATTCAGATAAGTGATGCTCCGGGTAACCTTAAACCGGTTAGTCTTGGTGTTGCTGAATTGAACTTAGCCAGACAGCCTAAGCTGGCCGGTTTAAAAACATTAAATCGGTTAGAACAGGTTTTGTTATCCCAAGAGTGCCGAGCCTCTGAATATGACGATTTACTGGTCTGCGACTCTGAAGGTAATGTTGTCGAAGCTATACAGGGAAATGTTTTTTGGTACAAACAAGGGCAATGGTATACGCCTGATCTGAGTTTTTCCGGAGTACAAGGCATTATGCGCCAGTTGATTATTGATGAGGGCATGCTTGTGCCTTTGCGTATCGGTCACTTCTCCTTGGAAACGTTAACCGATGCTGAGCAAATCATCCTCAGCAACAGTGTCAGAGGCGCTGTTACGGTTGTTCAGTTTAATGGTAAAATATTGGATAAGTGCAAATTGCCAGCGGTGTTAGAGCAGCTTATATTATGAAAATACGTCTTATTTTAGTGCTGCTTGCTGCAGTTTTTGCGATTTCGGTCGCGGTTGTTTTTTTGTCCGGACGCTGGTATTTATCGCAGCCGATACAAAATGATGCTAGTACCCCGCTACTGTTAGACTTTAGAGGTGGAGCAACCGCCCGTAGCGTGACATCCCAAGTGACAGAGCATTTTGAGGGTGGACATTCGGCATTAAGTTACCGGCTGAGTCAGTTTTTTGCTGATATTAATCATTTGCAGGCCGGCCTTTATGAAATTCATGGGCAGCAGAGCTGGTTTGATATTTGGAGTATGTTGAGTCAGGGACGAGAAAAAACCTTTACCGTGACTCTGGTGGAAGGCCTTACACTTGAACAATGGCGTGCTCAACTGAAACAGCTGCCTTATTTAAAAGACGAGTCTTCTGAATTGAGCGCGGAGGAACTAAGGCAAAAGCTTGGCGTTACAGAGACTTCGTTAGAAGGTGTTTTACTACCTGAAACCTACAGTTACAGAGCTTATACAACCGATATCGCTATCCTGAAACAGGCGTACCAGTCTATGCAGCGCGTGCTGGAAAATGTCTGGCAAGAACGCTCAGACCGGTGCCCTGTAAATTCACCTTACGAGCTGTTAATACTGGCTTCTATTATTGAAAAAGAGACCGGTTTGGCCGATGAACGTCCGTTAGTCGCAAGTGTATTTGCTAACCGTCTGGCTATCGACATGCGCTTACAGTCTGACCCGACGACAATCTATGGTATTGAAAATTTTGACGGCAATATCACCCGGGCTCATTTGCGTGAGAAAACGGCTTATAATACCTATCGAATTGATGGGCTACCTCCAACACCAATCGCTATGCCCGGCGAAGCTTCAATTGAAGCCGCAGCGAATCCTGTACGTTCTCCGTACTATTATTTTGTTGCGGATAAATCGGGTGGTCATGTTTTCTCAGAAACGCTGGAAGAACATCAACGGGCTGTACGCCGATATCAACTGAATCAAGAGTGATTATGTCAGGAAAATTTATTGTTATCGAAGGACTTGAGGGAGCCGGTAAAAGTTCGGCTATCGCAAGTGTTGTCACGCATCTTCAGGCAAAAGGAATTCAGGCTGAAACGGTTCGGGAGCCTGGTGGCACACTGTTAGCTGAATCACTGCGGGACTTGGTAAAAAAGAAGTGGGATGAAAAAGTCAGTCCCACTACCGAGCTCTTACTTATGTACGCCAGCCGGGTTCAGTTGGTCGATAATGTCATCAAACCCGCGCTATCCAGAAATCGCTGGGTTATTGGTGATCGCCATGATTTGTCTTCCAGAGCCTATCAGGGCGGTGGTCGTGAACTCGGTGATGAGTTGTTGCAAAAGATACGGAAAATTACTTTAGGGAATTTTACCCCCGACTTAACGTTACTACTTGATGTTGAAGAGAAGAAAGGTCTTGAACGAGCGCGTGAACGAGGTGAGCTGGATCGCATTGAAGAAGAAGATTTAGCCTTTTTTCAACGTACTCGGCAACGCTATTTGAATATTGCAGCTAAAGATCCGAGCATCATTGTTATCGACGCAAACCAGTCGATGCTGGATGTACATCAGTCAATATTGAGAGCAATTGAGGAGTATTTGTTTTAATGGCTTTTCCGTGGCTGCGAGAACCCTGGTTGAGACTAGTAGCAAGTGCCGAGGCCGGACGCCTGGCTCATGCTTATTACTTGCAACATCATGTTGAGGGTGGCTCGACCGAGTTTATTCAGCGCCTGAATCAGTTTTTGTTGTGTAAGCAACCGGGCAAAAGTGCCTGCGGGAAATGCAAATCCTGTTTACTTTACCTATCGGGTAATCATCCGGACACCTGGACTATTGATGGTGCACAAGTTAATCGAATAGGTGTTGATACGGTACGCGAACTGCAACAAAGCGTAACACAGACAGCGAACCAGAATGGATTAAAAGTCGCGGTCATACTGGAAGCGGAAAAAATGACAGAACAGGCTGGCAACGCTCTGCTGAAAGTTTTAGAAGAGCCTCCGGCCGATACACACTGGTTGGTTTCAACTAAGGACGCAGAGCGCTTACTGCCCACCTTAAGAAGCCGCATGCAGTGGGTGAGCATTGCGTACCCGACAACCATACAGAGCGACGACCAAGTGACTTTTGCCGGACAGCTTCTGGCCGGACTACGAGGGCAGCAGGAATTACCCCTGTTAAAAGAGAAAGATGGCGCATTAAGCTGGCTGGATATTTCCGAGAACTTACTAATGGATTGGTTGTTGATTAGCCAACGAGCCGCTGCTACGCGTTTGCGTTATGAGCAATTGGCGGACGAATTACAACAAATCAGCAACTATGAGTGGGTCAATGTCGCGCAACTGAGTGAATGGGTATCCGAATGCCGACAGCTACGTCAGCGATATCAGGGCTCAACCGGGATCAATTTGCCGTTATTATTAAGTTTTGCCTGGAGTCGCTGGTCGAATACTCTTTCAGCATAGCGACTCCGTAAAACGGAGTTGTCATGTTGACGCTAAAATTAAGTCCACAATCAGCGACAGAGCTCTCTGCTTACGTTGTTCCTGAGTTTCAGTCCTTTACTCTGTTGGTTAACTGCGAAACGGCTGATATCGCGGTAGATGACAGAGCTAGATTAGAGTTCCAATGCCCAGATATAGAAAGTGAGCCTCTATGTTTAGAAGTGAGCGTGGTGTTTCGGTTTGAGGTTATGGGGCTAAAGAACTGGTTGGTGGTTGCGGTCTTACCCTCACAGCAAGCATTGATTCATTATCTTCGTTACCTTTGCCGCCATCATACAAGCGAATATGGTAAACTCTTCCGCCAACTGGTTAACGACTTTTGTCACTCAAATCAACGCTAAGTGGAGCTATCTATGTTCGTCGACTCACACTGTCATTTGGATAAAATCAACCCTGAAAAAGCGGGTGCCGATTTAAAAGAAATTGTTGCAGCGGCACGAGCTAATAAGGTTGAGCACATGCTGTGTGTTTGCGTTACCCTCGAAGACTTTCCGGCCATGCAGGCGGCTGTAGCCGAATTCGATGATGTTTCAATTTCTTGTGGTGTGCATCCTTTGTATGTGAAAGACAGTCAGACGCCAATAGCTGAGTTAGGTGCAAAATTGCGCGAGCTAACAGCATTGAATAGCGTTGTTGCGGTAGGAGAGACGGGGCTCGATTACTTTTACCATCCTGAGTCAAAAGTGCTACAGCAGGAAAACTTCGAGCAACATATTGAAATAGCCAACGACGTCAATAAACCACTGATTATTCATACGCGTGACGCTCAGCAGGACACCTTGTCGCTATTAAGAAATGGCCATGCTGATAAGCCAGGCGGTGTCTTGCACTGTTTTACCGAATCTCTCGATATGGCAAAAAAAGCCATTGATGATCTCGATTTCTTTATTTCTATTTCTGGTATCGCTTCGTTCCGCAATGCTCAGGAGCTGCGTGACACAATCAAAGCATTGCCATTGGAAAAACTCTTAATTGAGACCGACAGTCCCTGGTTAGCGCCGGTTCCGCATCGTGGTAAAGAGAACCAGCCAGCCTATGTTGTCGACGTTGCAAAATGCGTAGCTGACGTAAAAGGCATTACCTTAGAAGAGGTGGCTAAGACCACGACAGCTAACTATTATAAGCTGTTCGCTAACTCTTAACTAGTTGTGTATAACCTGTGTTCTTTTTAGTGAAAGTTTTTCAAAAACAGTAAGATAAAAAAGTTTCTTAAAAATATTAGACATCTCTTTGATATTGTCTACACTGAAGTTTACTGAACAAATTTTATGCGACCTAATGCATTATCTTTGTCATGAGTTAGCGCACGGCTCAACCTTTGAGCCATTCCCCTATACCCGGAACAATCTGGATTGGTTCCGGGTTTTTTTTATCCTTTTCTTCCGGCTTGTTAACAATTCATGGCGATCAAAATGGCACTTTTCAGGGTACATATAAACAAATGGATAGCCCGTTCTGATAATAAAATTAATTAAGGAGTCAGTGATGAGTACAACCGTTGAAAGTAATGAACGTCCCGACTACGACGAAGTCATTCAGACCATTGCAGACTACGTTATCGATTACAAAGTAGACAGTGAGGAAGCCTGGAATACCGCTCGGAACTGCTTGATGGATACCCTGGGGTGCGGTTTATTAGCACTGCGCTTCCCGGAGTGTAGTAAACATTTAGGTCCTCTGGTTGAAGGAACCACGGTTCCAAACGGCGCCCGCGTACCGGGAACTCAATTTCGCATGGATCCGGCCAAAGCAGCCTGGGATATAGGTTGTATTATTCGTTGGCTGGACTTTAATGATACCTGGCTGGCAGCAGAATGGGGTCACCCCTCCGATAATTTAGGCGGCATACTGGCAACCGCTGACTATATTTCGCAAAAACGAATATCAAAAGGCGAAAAGCCTTTAACCATGAAAACCGTTTTAGAAGCGATGATTAAAGCTCATGAAATTCAGGGGAATTTAGCTATAGAAAACAGTTTCAATCGCGTTGGTCTCGACCATGTTGTGTTGGTTAAAGTGGCCTCTACCGCCGTGGTTACCTGGTTAATGGGTGGTTCCAGAGAACAGATTATGGCTGCTGTCTCGCAAGCCTGGGTAGACGGTCAGTCGTTAAGAACTTATCGGCACGCACCTAATGCCGGCTCGCGTAAATCCTGGGCTGCCGGCGATGCCACTTCAAGAGCTGTACGTTTGGCCGATATAACGATGCGCGGTGAAATGGGTATTCCCGGAGCACTAACTGCTCCGCAGTGGGGCTTCTATGATGTACTGTTTAATAAAACCAATAAAGATCAGCAGTTGAAACCAAAAGAGGACTGGGAATTTAAGTTTCAGCGTGACTACGGCAATTACGTTATGGAAAACATTTTATTTAAATTGTCTTTCCCGGCTGAGTTTCATGCTCAGACTGCCTGTGAAGCTGCCGTGACATTGCACTCAGAAGTTAAAGGCAGAGTTGATGATATTGAAAAAGTTGAAATAACGACTCATGAGTCAGCTATTCGAATCATTTCAAAACACGGGAAGTTGGCTAATCCAGCAGACAGAGACCATTGTTTGCAATACATGACTGCCGTGCCTTTAATTTTTGGTGAGCTAACGGCGGATCATTACGAAAATGGCTTTCACGAAAATAACCCGGTTATTGATACCATACGTGAAAAAATGGAAGTGGTTGAAAACAAGCAATATAGCCAGGATTATCATGACCCGCAGAAGCGTTCTATAGCCAATGCTTTACAGGTGTTTTTCAAAGATGGAACTCATACTGAAAAAGTTGAGGTGGAATATCCGATAGGCCACAGAAGACGCCGGGAAGAGGGCTTTCCTGTGCTTGAAAGCAAGTTTAAAGCGAATTTAGCGACTCGTTTTCCTGAGCCCCGGGTTAAATCTATTTTTGAGCAATGCCGTCAGCAGCAGTCTTTTGAAAATATCGCGGTTAACGAGTTTATGGACATGTTTGTTATCTAATGTATTTATAGAAAAAAGGCTCTTCAATAAGTTGAAGAGCCTTTCCAGCGGTTATTAACCACGCCAGATAACCAGCAGAATCAGTATCGGGCAAATGAACTTTACGTACCACGGCCATATCTTCCAGAACAAGCTTTTATCAATGTCTGGTGAGCCTTGCTTTAACGCTTTTAATAAATGATTCTGGCGTAATACCCAGGTCAGCATAATGCCGAACACCAGTGCCATTATTGGTTGCATATAAACGGTGCTAAACGTAATAACAGCACCGAACAGTAATTCAAAGTTATAAATAATAATCGTGGAAATGGCAGTAACCACAAGTGCAATTATCCATACACCGCTGCTACGGTCACAGTTCGCTTCCTCTCTAAGCGCATTGACAGGTGCTTCCAGCATAGAAATGGATGAGGTAATCGCGGCAATAACCATTAACAGAAAAAAACCAAAAGACATAAATAGTCCAGCGTAACCCAATGCATCAAACATCGCAGGTAGAACAGTAAAAACTAAAGTATCCGCCGAGAGCAGGGTGCCATCGTCAGCATAAATGGTAACGCCATTAGATTGCGCTACAAACATAGCAGGTAAGATAAGCAGGCCAGCTAAAAACGCAACGCTGGTATCAATGCCGGCTACCCAGGCTGCTGTTTTTGGTATGTTCTCGGAGTTTGAAAGGTAGGCACCGTAAGTCATCATCACGCAAACACCGAGCGATAAAGAGAAAAACGCCTGCCCCATGGCGCGAATAATTAGGTTCGGATCGGTAATGGTTGAGAAGTCCGGAACCAGATACATTTTCAGGCCCTGTATCGCACCGTCCTGCGTCAAAATGTAAGCGGACATGCCAATCAACAATATAAATAATATAGGCATTAACCGCCTGGACCAGCGTTCTATGCCGTTGTTTACACCTGAACGTACAACGTAAACCGTTAGCAGCATAAAAAATATCATGGTGGTTATATTTCGTGAAACTGAAAATTCAGTAAACCATAAGGCGGTTTCAGGTTGACCTATTACAACCATCAGTGGCGCCAGCATATAGGAAACTAGCCAGCCCGATACGATAGCGTAGAAACTCAGTATTAAGCTTAAGACAATAAGGCCAGTGACGCCCGCGATAGCACCTGAGCCTCTTAAAAAAGGCTTACCGGATAAGTTACGTAATGCTTCTATTGGGTTCTGGCGTCGTATGCGGCCAATGGTTATTTCGGCTACCAGCATGGGATATGCCAGTAAAACAATCATGATCAGATAGACCAATAGAAAAGCACCGCCACCATTACTGGCGGCCTGAGTAGGGAAGCCCCAAATATTGCCAACGCCAACCGCTGAACCAGCGGCAGCTAATATAAACCCTAATCGCGTTGCGAACGCAGGTGATGAATTTGCCATAATTGTTCTTATTATTTTTAAGCTTCGTCAAATTATGGCGAAGTTAATTCGCCACGTAAATTCTTCTGTAACAATTTCTGCATTTTACTCGGGCTTAAATCTTGTGACAGCAGATAATGCAACTTAGTCAATGCTGCCTCAATGGTCATATCAGCTCCAGATACGATACCGATTTCAGCCAGAGCATTACCTGTCGCATAGCCGTCCATATTGACCCGACCACGAAAGCATTGAGTACAGTTAAGAATCGTGATGCCCTGGTTAATGCCCTCTTTAAGGCTAGTCAGCAGGGCCTCGTCCTGTGGCGCATTACCAACACCGTAACTTTGTAAAATCATGGCTTTTACGGGCTGTTGTAGCTGGTTTTTTACAATGTCAGCGGATATTCCCGGATAAAGCATGACCACACCGATTGGCTGAGGGGTCATTTCAATGACTTTTAACGATTGGCTTGAGGGTTCCGACAGTTCTCCTGCGTTTAATTGAATCTGGATCCCTGCTTCAAGTAGTGATGGGTAGTTCGGAGAGGCAAAAGCCTTAAATCCGTTGGCGTCCGCTTTGGTCGAGCGGTTCCCACGGTAAAGCGTATTGTTAAAGAACAAGCCAACTTCGGGTATGGGATAATTGGCTGCCACATAAAGCGAATTGAGCAGGTTGGTCTGGCCATCCGAGCGCAGGGCGGCTAGCGGTATTTGTGAACCGGTTACAATAACGGGTTTGCTCAGATTTTGTAGCATAAAGGACAGAGCGGACGCCGTATAAGCCATGGTGTCGGTGCCGTGCAAAATAACGAAACCATCATAATCGTCGTAGTTTTGTTCTATATCACGAGCAATGATCACCCAGTCAGACGGCGTCATATTGGATGAGTCCATTAATGGTGAATATTCATTAATGGTGAATTCCGGCATCTCATCGCGGAAGAATTCGGGCATGTTTTCAACGCACCGGCTCAGGTGTCCCGCAACCGGAACATAACCCTGAGCTGATTTTTTCATACCTATAGTGCCGCCAGTGTAAGCGACATAAATCTTTTTACGAGGCAAAGTTCACTCCTGTGCTCTGCGAAATAACCGCGATAATTCTATCGCGGTTGAAGGCAGAGTGCACAGTAAGAGTAAACATTTTTAGGGTCATTAAAGTTTTGTAAAACCGCAGTTTCAGATTTCACTTTGTTAAGTGTACCCACTAACCAGTGTTGAGCCTCACTACCAACAGCTGGAACGGGGAGGTACTCTGAAGAGCTGTTGAACATGTTGGCCAAAAACTGCTCTTTCGGTGACAGTTCTTGCTGAATAACTCTTACATCGTACTCATCAATGGCAGCCAACTTTGCGGCCGCTGCTACTGAGTCGTCAAAATCACCCAACTGGTCAACTAATCCACGCTCCATTGCCTGTTTCCCAGTCCAGATACGGCCCTGAGCAACTTCGTGTACGTCGTCGCGGGACATGTTGCGAGCCTTACTGACAATAGTTAAAAAGTCTTCGTAGGTGGTTTCAACCGAGCTTTGGACCAGATTCTTTTGGTACTCAGTCATTTCTTCCAGTGGGTTTAAACTTTTTATCTCAGTAGTACTGACAGTATCGCTATGAACGCCAATAGCCGCCAAACTATCTTCCAGAGTCATTAACAGACCGAAAACACCGATAGAGCCGGTAATAGTGGTTGGGGCGGCCACAATTTTATCGGCATCTGCTGCAATCCAGTAACCACCAGACGCTGCAACTGTGCTCATTGATGCAACAACTGGAATACCGTCTTCTTTTGCCTGGAGAATTTCCTGTCGGATAATTTCAGACGCAAAGGCACTACCGCCGGGGCTGTCTATGCGCAGCACAATTGCTTTCGTCTGCTTATTATTGCGTGCATCACGAATCAGTTTTGCGGTGCTGTCACCACCAATCATACCGGCTTTTTGCGAACCATTAACGATTTGCCCGCGGGCAACAACTACTGCTATCTGGCTACGGTCTGTCGGTTGCAGACTTTCTGGAACTTCCATCTCAGTCGCCAGATAGTTGTTGTAGGTGATATGACGGAAGGTATCTTCTTCTTTATCGTATCCGGCTAAATTGATGAGCTCGTTTCTCACTTCGGTGCGAGTGCGTAAAGCATCAACCATATTTGTTTCTAGCGCCATTTTGGCCATGTCGCCATTGGCACTGTTAAAGGCCGACATGTAATCATCAATTTTACCGCTGGTAACTAACGGATTAATGTTACGAGCTGCTGTCACGTCGGTACGGAAACTATCCCACAAGGCTGAATAAAGAAACTCATTGGCTTCTCGTGCTTCGTCAGACATGTCGTTACGAATGAAAGGTTCAACTGCCGCTTTAAATTTACCAACTTTAAAGACTTGAGGCTGAACCTTAAGCTTGTCGAGTAAATCTTTAAAGTAAAGCTGAGTGTAATCCAGCCCTTCAAATACAACTCCACCCATTGGGTTTAGGTACAACTGATCGGCGTGTGCTGCAAGGTAATACTGGTGTTGTTCATAGTAATCAGCATTACTGATAATGGGTTTACCAGAGGTACGGAAATCGTCAAGAGCCTCGGCAACTGCCTGTAACTTATTGAGTCCGCTTGGGTACAAGTTTTGTAAGTTTAAATACAGTGCGCCTATACGCTCGTCTGTTTTGGCTTTCTCAATTGAGTCGACCACATCAGATAGCAGAACTTCGGGGATATCATCACTGCTTCCCATAGCTTCATTCAGGAATTGACTAAAAGGATCAACCCAGGTCTTCTCTTCAACCAGCATGCCATTAGGGTTAAGAACCAGAATGCCATTTTCCGGCACTTCGATAGGATCTTCTCCGCTAAATAAACTAACGAGAAAAACCGCGAGGATTAAAAAGAATACAAGGTTCAAAATGACCTTGCGCGTACCGTTGATTATTTTCCACAAATAACTGAAGATTGACCCGACTGAACGCATAGTTAAATTCTCATTTGCTAATTAAAACAGGCCTTAGCATATCGAATGTCTGAGTGACAGACCAGCCAGAGAATGTAACTAACCGTTACACATTGAATAAGGTTGAAGTATGAATGCCAAAGAATTATTAACCCGCCGTTCCTCCATGCCGCGTTTGAGTGAACCTGGCCCTACTGTAGAGCAATTGGAATTAATAAAAGCTTCAGCTGTTCGCGCGCCCGATCATATGGGACTAACGCCATATCAGTTTATTCAATTTCAGGGAAAAGAGAGGCAAATTCTGGCGGATATCTACCAGCAGGCTGCCCGCCTTAATGACTTTTCGGAAACGGTCATAGAGCAGGCTGGGCAGCTGCCTTTTCGGGCACCAATGATAATTGTTTCTTGTCTGCGTTTTCAGGAACACCCGAAAGTCCCTCGTGATGAGCAGCTGTGTACGGTTGCCTGTGCAACTCACGGCATGCAGCAAGCGGCTTTTGCACAAGATATTGGTGCTATCTGGCGTACCGGATGGATGGCCGAGGACGATTTTATCAAAGAGCAGATGGGGTTATCTGTAGACGATGCCATTGTCGGCTTTCTGTACGTAGGGACACCTGCAGTCCCTACGCCAATAAAGCCTCAAAAAGATTCATCACCGTTTTTTATGAACGGCAATGATTTAGTGCTGGATTAAAATTCAGCACTTTTCGGAGCCCGGGGGAACGGTATAACGTCACGAATATTCTGTACGCCGGTGACATAAGCCACTAAGCGCTCAAAACCCAAGCCAAAACCGGCGTGAGGAACAGTACCGTAACGACGCAAATCGCGGTAGAAGCCGTACTCTTCTTTTGGCAGGTTCATTTCTTCAATGCGCTGGTCAAGAATGTCTAAACGTTCTTCACGGGCGGAACCACCAATAATCTCACCAATACCTGGCGCTAAAACGTCCATAGCGGCAACGGTTTTGCCGTCTTCGTTCTGACGCATGTAAAACGCTTTGATATCGCGCGGGTAGTTTTTCAGAATAATCGGCGCACCCACATGCTCTTCAGCTAGATAACGCTCGTGCTCTGATTGTAAATCCACACCCCATTCAACCGAGTACTCAAACTTTTTATCACAGTTTTTCAGTATTTCGATGGCGTCGGTGTAATCCATATGCACAAAGTCGTTATTAACAATGGCTTCTAAACGGCTGATAGCGTCAGAGTTAATGCGCTCGGCAAAGAAAGCCATGTCGTCCGGGCGCTCTTCAAGTACGGCTTTAAACACGTACTTGAGCATGGCTTCGGCTAAGCCGGCAACATCATCTAACGTGGCGAATGCCAGCTCGGGTTCTACCATCCAGAATTCAGACAAGTGACGGCTGGTGTTTGAGTTTTCAGCGCGGAATGTCGGCCCAAAGGTGTAAACTTTAGACAGCGAGCTGGCGTAAGACTCAACGTTTAGCTGCCCGGAAACGGTTAAAAAGGCTTCTTTGCCGAAAAAATCTTCAGAGTAGTCGACTTCGCCTTTATCTGTTTTCGGGATATTCAGCATGTCCAGTGTTGAAACACGGAACATTTCACCGGCACCTTCACAATCAGACGTTGTAATGATTGGTGTGCTCACCCACAAATAACCTTCCTCATGGAAGAAGCGATGAATAGCCTGAGATAATGCATTACGAACACGCATGACTGCACCGGTAATGTTGGTGCGCGGACGCAAATGTGCGTATTCACGTAAATATTCCATGCTGTGACGCTTGGGCGCCATAGGGTAGGTGTCTGGATCTTCTACCCAACCGTATACATGAACTTTAGTTGCCTGCAGTTCAAATGACTGACCTTTGCCCTGAGAAGGAACGACAACACCGGTAATAGCTACAGAGCAACCGGTCGTCAGTTTCTGAACTTCATTACTGTAATTGGGAAGTTCTGCCGGAACCACGGCCTGAATGGCATCAAAGCATGAGCCATCGTGCAAGTTAATAAATGAAATACCGGCTTTAGAGTCACGGCGGGTACGGACCCAGCCCCGGACCGTGACGGTCTCATCGACAGCGACTTTTCCCGTCAGAACATCCACTACAGAAGCATACGACATGAGTTGGTTTTCTCCGAAATTTACACTATTTTGCTATAGAAAGGTTGCTATGTTACCGCGCTTTGGCGCAGACTCAAGTATAACCCCTGAGAACAGAGAGAAAAATTATGAAAAGGGGATCCTTAGCGGATTTAAAGCAGGTACCATTTTGGTCACGTGTTCTGGGATGGTTGTCTATTTTTGGCTGGCTTATTTTTGTTATTGCCGCCGTTGTCTTTAATTACGCAAAACCCGAGCGTAACACCATTTTAACTGAAATTTTCGGGGTATCTGTCCGTGACTACTGGCACATTACGTTAGGTGACTTATTTGTCATCCTTTTGGTTATTGGGCTATGCGTGAGTCTGCTGAGCTTTATTCTCAATTATGTTCTTTTTCGTCAGGACAAGCAGCACCTTTGGCTGAATATCCTGATACTGATCATGAGCTGTTTAGGTGGACTATCAATTTATTTCTTTGGTTATTAAGCCTTAGTAGAACTTTGATTTTCAGCATAGTCTTGCATGGCACTGGTTAAAGAGCTGAGTTCGTTCTTAGAAATAACATAAGGCGGCATAATATAAAGTAAGCGTCCGAACGGGCGTATCCAAACCCCTAATTCAATAAAACGTTTTTGTGCAACGGCGACATCAATTGGGTGGTGCATTTCTAATACGCCAATAGCCCCAAAGACTCGCGCGTCTTTTACCGCATTATATTCAACCAGGGGAAGAAGTTGCTGCTTTAACTGGGTTTCTATTTCAGCAACCTGTTGCTGCCACTTACCCTCAGCAACAATCGCCAGCGACTCAGCCGCAACAGAACACGCTAAAGGGTTGCCCATAAAGGTGGGGCCGTGCATTAATGCTCCGCCTCCGGGGCCGTGACCAATGGTTTCTGCTACCTTTTTTGTGGTTAGCGTGGCCGCCAACGTCATGTAACCACCGGTCAGTGCTTTACCAACGCAGAGAATGTCAGGTGTAATTCCTGCGTGTTCGCAGGCAAAAAGCTTGCCGGTACGACCAAAGCCTGTCGCAATTTCATCCGCTATCAGTAATACCTCAAAATCGTCGCAAAGCTGGCGTATAAGCCTTAAGTATTCAGGGTGATAAAAACGCATACCACCGGCTCCCTGAACAATAGGTTCAAGAATAACGGCTGCCATCTGACCTTGATGTTGCTCAAACCAGTGTATGAGCTCGTCACCTGCGGTCGCGGTCCAGTCATCGTCCGGGGTTAGCGATGGAGCATCGGCAAAGAGCTGAGAGTTAATAGCCTTATTAAAGAGATGGTGCATACCGTTGACCGGGTCGCAAACTGACATCGCTTTAAAGGTGTCGCCGTGGTAGCCGCCCTTGATGGTTAACAACCGGTGTTTCTCCGGACGTTCCTGCGCCAACCAGTATTGCAAGGCCATTTTTATGGCAACTTCAACGCTGACAGAGCCTGAATCGGCAATAAATACCCGCTGAAGAGACTCGGGAGTTAGTTCAATAAGACGTCGCGCAAGATCAATAGCGGGTTGATGCGTGATACCGCCAAACATAACGTGGCTCATTTTATCTATCTGACTGTGAGCAACGGCATCTAAGCGTGGGTTGCGATACCCATGAATAACAGCCCACCAGGAAGACATGCCATCAATCACCTCCTGACCGTTATCCAGAGTGAGCCTGCACCCTTTTGCAGACTCAACTTTATAAGCAGGTAAGGGATTCAGCATAGAGGTGTATGGGTGCCAAATGTGCTGTCGGTCAAACTCAATATCACTTTTGCTCATAAAGTAAACTATTGTAAAGTATTAAACTGAAAGTATATTGACAGTGTATCGAGCTGGATTATTCTAGTCGACCATAATTTGCCAAGCACACGAGATTTACCATGCCACAAATTCGTAATAACTGGACCATTGAAGAAGTTCAGAATCTTTTGCAGATGCCGTTGAATGATTTAGTTTTTGAAGCGCAAACCGTGCATCGTCAACATTTTAACCCGAACGAAGTTCAGGTCAGCACTTTGTTGTCGATTAAAACCGGCGCCTGTCCTGAAGACTGCAAGTATTGTCCACAAAGTGCGCATTACCACACCGGCCTGGATCGCGAACGTCTGATGGCTGTAGAAAGTGTTCTGGCTGAAGCGCAGGCAGCGAAAGAGAAGGGCGCGAGCCGTTTTTGTATGGGCGCCGCCTGGCGTAATCCAAAAGACCGCGATATGCCTTACGTCATTGAAATGATTAAAGGCGTGAAAGCATTGGGCTTGGAAAGTTGTATGACACTTGGCATGTTAAGTAATGAACAGGCGAAAATGCTGCAGCAGGCCGGTCTCGATTATTACAACCACAACCTTGATACCTCACCGGAGTTTTACGGTGACATCATTACCACCCGAACCTATCAGGATCGATTGAATACGCTAAATAATGTGCGAGATGCCGGCATGAAAGTCTGTGCCGGAGGCATTGTCGGTATGGGCGAGAGCGTCACCGACCGTGCCTCTTTATTAGTGCAGTTGGCGAACTTGCCTAAGCACCCGGAAAGTGTCCCCATTAATATGCTGGTTAAAGTAGAAGGCACGCCTTTTGCCAAGCTGGAAGACCTGGATAACTTTGAATTTGTGCGAACGGTTGCCGTAGCTCGTATCTTAATGCCGGCTTCGCACGTACGCTTGTCCGCCGGTCGTGAGGATATGAGCGATGAAATGCAGGCGTTGTGCTTTCTCGCCGGTGCCAACTCAATCTTCTATGGTGAAAAACTGCTGACCACAGCAAATCCTGAAGCGGATGCCGATTTACGTTTATTCGAGCGTCTGGGAATAAAGCCTGAACAGCGCGATGGTTATGATGATGAAGTTCATACCGCGGTTATTGAAGATGCGATAAAAGAACAGCAAAACCCTGTTCGATACTACGATGCGTCTTAGTAGAGAATAGGCAAAGAATAGAGAATGGAAAAAATCGTGTCGGGGTATCAACAGCGGCTTAATCAGCGTAAAGGCTCGTCGCTGTTTCGCTCGCGAAAGGTACGTAGCGCCAACGCTCATTGGCAATTGGATTTCAGTACCAATGACTATCTCGGCCTAAGTCAGCATCCGGATATAAAGCGTGCGTTTAAGCAAGCTATTGATACCTGGGGTGTTGGCAGTACAGGCTCACCTTTGCTCAGCGGTTACAGTGCGGTTCATCAGGAACTGGAAGAATTGCTGGCCGAGTGGCTGGGTAAACCGAGAGCTTTGCTGTTTAATTCAGGTTTCGCGGCAAACCATGGTGTGTTGACAACTCTGGTCGATAAGCAACAAAAGCTGTTCGCCGACAAATTAGTTCATGCCTCAATTATTGACGGTATGCAGCACGGCGAGGGGCGTTTTAAGCGGTATCCGCATGACCAACCAGAACCTTTGGTTGCTAAAGCGTCGCCCGGCGACTGGTTAGTGACTGAAGGTGTTTTTAGCATGGACGGAGACGCCTGTGATTTAAACCAGCTGGCGTCTTTAAAGCACAAGTATGGCCTCAAAATTATGCTTGATGATGCGCATGGAATAGCCGCGTATGGCGCTAAGGGGCGAGGGTCATTAGCTGCGGACTTCGATGTTGCAGATGTCATAACCGGCACTTTTGGGAAAGCAATAGGTGTCGGCGGCGCATTTGTTTGTGGTGGGGGGGATGAAATTGAAAGTCTGATCCAATTTTGTCGTGATTACATTTATTCTACAGCCATGCCGCCGGCTCAGGCTGCTGCAATAAAAGCCTCAGTAAAAATTGTACGCAGCGCAGAAGGCGATGACCGTCGCGCAAGACTCGCTGAGCGCATTCAGTATTTTCGGGAACAACTAAAGCAACGCGGTTTAAAAACGGTAGAATCCGATTCTGCCATACAAACCTGGTTGTTTAACTCCGATGAGGACGCGCTACACATGGCGACAGAACTACAGGCTCAGGGGTATTTATGCAGCGTTATTCGTCCGCCAACGGTTCCTGTCGGAAGCTCTCGTATTCGTTTTAGCTTAACGTCAGAAATGTCGACCCCAGAGCTTACTCAATTCTGGGATCGGGTCGATAGGATTATTCGCCAGTTATGAAGTCCCCATTATGAAACCATTGAATTTCCAACAGGCTGTTGCGCGGCAGTTCAATAGAGCGGCAAAGGACTATCACCAGCACGCGAGTATTCAGCGGTTAACAGCGAACCGGCTATTAAGTCTGGGGCCCGCCGATGTCAATCAAGTGCTTGACGTTGGCTGTGGACCTGCATCAACGACAGCAGAGCTCTTACCCCGTGCGAATCATTATCTTGGTGTTGATATTGCTCCGGCTATGTTGTCTAAAGCGGCTGCGGATTATCCTGAACTTAGCTGGGTTAATGGTGAATGGGAAGCTCTGCCTGTAGCAGACAATTCAGTCGACTGGCTTTTCGCTAATTTGTCTATGCAGTGGGTCGATAATTTGCAAAAAGCGATGAGCGAAGCTTATCGCCTTTTAAAGCCGGGTGGTGTTGTAACCGTTAATACCGTTGTCGAGGGTACTTTCAATTCTTTCATAAAAAGCTGGAATGCCGTGGACGATTTGCAACATACGCACCGCTTTAAAAGCGCAGAAAGTGTGCAGAACGAAGTCGACTCAATTAACTGGCGTCGTTCAGAATTCGTGTTAGAAGAACACACTCAATACTTTGGCAATGTCCGTGAACTTATAGGCAGTATTAAAGGGGTTGGAGCCAATTATGTGAGACGAACTGATAACGCCGGGCTGATGACGCGCAACCGCCTGCAGCAGCTGGAAAATGCCTTCGAAAATCATCGGACTTTGCAGGGATTGCCACTTGAATGGTCAATTCTTAATATTAAATTAGTTAAGTAGCATTGAGTTTAAGTTGATATGAGCACTTATTTTATTACCGGAACAGACACCGATTCAGGAAAAACCGTTGCAGCATGTGCTTTTGTTCAGTATTTAGTAAAGCAGTCGCAACACGTTGCGGTAATGAAGCCCGTTGCATCCGGTTGTCACTGGCAAAATGGACAGTTGGTGAATGAAGATGCACTGAGTTTAATGCGTCAATCGAATACTTCTTTTGATTACGAAAGGGTCAATCCTTATACCTTTGAAGCAGCAATAGCCCCTCATATTGCGGCAGCAGACAATGACGTGATCATAGACAAACAGCGCTTGTTGAAAGCGGTAGATTGGTTTCGTGATCAGTCAATAGACAGTTTGGTGATTGAAGGAGCGGGTGGCTGGCAGTTACCTCTGGCTCCCGGGCTACGTATGCCGCAGGTGGTAAAAGACATTAATGCGAAAGTTGTGCTGGTGGTCGGGTTAAAACTAGGCTGCCTGAACCATGCGTTGCTCAGCTTACAATCAATAAAGCAGGAAAGTTGCGAGGTTGCAGGCTGGATAGCCGTGCAAACCGGAGCCGAGCCTATGCCGCGACAGGCCGAGAACCTGGAGTCGTTACGTGAGTTGCTGGGCGAAAAAGAGCTCGCTACTATTCCTTATTTGCCTGAGTGGGAAGAAAAAGATTTGAGCATTTATTTCCATAAATAAGATTGAAATACGACTAAATAGCCCCACATAACTTAGCAGATTAAGTTCCCCGGAGTACGAGCAATGAAGAGAATTTTGCTGTTTTTAGCGACTAACATGGCCATTTTGCTGGTTGTTAGCGTGGTCTTTAATATTGTGATGGCGGTAACCGGCATTGATGCACAAGGGTCGGTGGGCTTACTGGTGTTCTGTGCGCTGTTTGGTTTTGGTGGTGCCTTTGTATCGCTCTGGATATCACGCTGGATGGCAATTCGGTCAACCGGCGCCAGAGTTATAGAAAAACCGCAGAACCAATCTGAAGAATGGTTGTTACGCACCGTTCAGCAACAGGCGCAAAAAGCAGGCTTGCCTATGCCTCAGGTTGCGGTTTATCAGTCCCCGGAGCCTAATGCCTTTGCTACCGGGCGCAGTAAAAATGCTTCATTGGTTGCAGTCAGTACCGGGCTACTGCAAAGCATGAATGCTGACGAAGTTGAGGCGGTTCTTGCACATGAAATTAGTCACATTGCTAATGGCGATATGGTGACACTGACCCTGATCCAGGGTGTGATAAATACGTTTGTGATGTTTTTCGCACGAATCATTGCCAGCGCAATAATGCGCGGTGGTGATAACCAGCGGGGCGGCGGGTTCGCTTATTATGGTGTCGTAATGTTGCTGGAAATCGTATTTGGCGTGTTAGCCAGTACCATTGTTATGTGGTTCTCTCGCCAGCGTGAATTCAGAGCGGATGCCGGATCCGCAGATTTAGTCGGCAAACAAAAAATGATTGCTGCTTTACGCCGCTTACAGCAGGGCAAAGAGTCCGAACTTGATGGCACTATGCTGGCGTTTGGCATAAAAGGAAAGCGCTCAACTATGTCTAAGTTGTTTATGAGTCACCCGCCTTTAGATGAACGAATTCATGCTCTTGAGCAACGGCGTTAGTCGTTGCTTTTCAAGGGATACAGAGGTACATTCTTAACTCTTACTTACCGATAAAGCGGATAATTTTTTGTTATGGCCCAATGGAGTGCGCGCAGTTGGCGCGATAAGCCAATAGAACAACAACCTAAGTATTCAGATCCGTCACAGTTGCAAGCTGTAGAACAGCAACTGAGTCAGTTCCCGCCTCTGGTGTTCGCAGAAGAGATACGAGCGTTAAGAAATCAGTTAAAAAATGTCTGTGTAGGAGAAGGGTTCCTGCTGCAAGGCGGTGATTGCGCTGAATCTTTTAGTGACTTTAATGCACCAAAAATTCGTGACACTTTTAAGGTTATCCTGCAAATGGCCATTGTCATGACGTTTGCAGGCTCATGTCCGGTAACAAAAGTTGCACGCATGGCTGGTCAATATGCGAAGCCGCGCTCCAGTGACTTTGAAACCATTGGCGACCTCAGTTTGCCCAGTTACCGTGGTGACATCATTAATGGTTCAGAATTTGACACAGTAGCTCGTCAGCCAGACCCTGAGCGCATGCTTAAAGCTTATCATCACTCTGCTGCGACCATGAATTTGTTGCGTGCGTTCGCGCAGGGCGGTCTGGCAAACTTACACAAAGTGCATAAGTGGAACTTAAGCTTTATAGCTTCAAATCCGTTAAAAGAGCGTTACCAGAAAATAGCCGAAGAAATTCAGTCAGCGCTGCGCTTTATGGAAGTATTGGGAATTAATTCAGAAAATAACGCGGCCATTCACGAGACTTCGCTATTCACCTCGCATGAGGCGTTGTTGTTGCCTTATGAACAGGCATTGACCCGCACCGACACATTAACGGGTTTACCGTACGACTGCTCAGCGCATATGGTCTGGATTGGTGAACGTACTCGTAAACTGGATCAGGCTCATGTTGAATTTATGCGTGGCATTCATAACCCGGTTGGGGTAAAGGTGGGCCCAACCATGCAAGGGGATGAGCTCATTGAGTTAATTGACGCATTGAACCCTGACAACGAACCAGGACGTTTAACATTAATTACCCGTATGGGCGCCGATAACCTTGCGAATAAATTGCCCGAATTGGTGCGTCGTGTAAAACAGGAAGGCCGTAATGTCGTCTGGTCAAGCGACCCGATGCATGGCAATACGATTAAAGCCGATAATGGCTTGAAAACCCGGAATTTTGACGCCATACATAAAGAATTAAGACATTTCTTTGCGATTCATCAAGCTGAAGGTACTTATCCGGGCGGCATCCATCTGGAAATGACCGGTGAAGATGTTACAGAATGTACTGGTGGTGCCTACCGCATAAGTGAGGCAGATTTATCCAGTCGTTACCGCACTCAGTGCGATCCACGACTGAATGCTGATCAAGTGCTGGAATTAGCGTTTTTAGTCGCAGAATCATTGAAAGCAGCCCGCAACGGCGCGGGCTGATAGACTCCTTATAATCGGATATTTAAGAGGTATATTTTTATATGTCGCAACAGGTAGAAGTGTTATTTGAAAACTTGTGGCAAGATTATTTATCGCGCACACCTTCAGCAAAAAAGGTGCATCAAATTTTAGGAGAAGGGCATCCGATCGTTAACGATCACGTTGCTTTTCGTACCTTTGATATCAGTCCGGTTGGTCTGGAAGTACTGGCACAGCATTTTCTGGACTTAGGTTACAAAGAGGGTGGTGACTATCACTTTGAAGCGAAAAAACTGCGCGCAAAACATTTTGAGCACGAAGACCCTGAATTACCAAAAGTATTTATCAGCGAATTAATGACAGCTGAATTTTCTGATGAGTTGCAAAGCAAAGTTAAAGATATGGTGGCTCAGGTTTCGGCTGAAGACACCAAAAAGTCGGACTTTCTTTATTCAGGTACGCACTGGAAAGTCAGTTATGCCGATTACCAGTCATTGCTTGAAGAAAGTGAGTACGCTGCGTGGATGGCTGCATTTGGCTATTGCGCAAACCACTTTACGGTAAGCGTTAATCAGTTACCAGGCTATAAAACGCTTGAGCAGGTCAACCAGAAGTTGAAAGACAATGGTTTCAAACTGAATACGTCTGGCGGCGAAATAAAAGGGTCTCCAGAAGTTTATCTGGAACAATCATCAACTATGGCTGACCGCCATCCAGTTGAGTTTTCTGATAAGACTGTCGAGATCCCCAGTTGCTTCTATGAATTTGCTAAGCGCTACGAAATTGAAGAAGGCAAACTGTATACCGGCTTTGTTGCAGCGTCGGCGGACAAAATATTTGAAAGCACCAACGCTAAATAAAGTGTTCAATTTTAAGAACGTTAGAGCGGCATTAATAACGATGCCGCTCTAAGTTCGTTTTAGCCAGAATTTTTGCGGCTATTTCTTCTACTGAATAATGAGTTGAGTTGATAAAAGGTACGGCCTCGCGGCTATAGAGCCTTTCAACTTCAGCGAGTTCAAACCGACATTGCGCCATAGAGGCGTACTGACTGCCTTCCCGTCTTTGACTCCTAATTTCATGTAAACGCTGGGACGACAAGGTCAATCCAAATAGTTTATGGCGATGCAGTTTTAATTCTTTAGGTAACTGTAATCGTTCGAAGTCGTCATCGTCGGTTAAAGGATAGTTGGCAACTTTAATTCCGTATTGCATTGCCAGATATAAGCTGGTCGGGGTCTTTCCTGTACGCGATACGCCAATCAAAATCAGGTCAGCTTTATCGAGTTGGTTTAAGCGTTTTCCATCATCATTATCCAGCGCGTAATTAATAGCGTCTATTCGGAAATTATAATTTTTATGCACACCATGAGTACGGTGGGTTTTGGGTTCAGCTTTAACGTCTAACTCTTTTGCGACAGGAGCCACAAAGTGATCTAAAAAGTCGTAGCAGATGCCCCCGCAGTTGGTAATTTTTGCTTTTAGCTTCTCGTTAACGAAAGTATGAAAGATTAAAGGCGGCTCACCACTGTCGGAAACGGCTTTTTTTATTGTTTTACACACCTCATTTGCTTTTTCCTGACTATCGATAAAAGGCAATGTTTTGTGTTCAAAATTAACCGGAAACATCGACAAAAGCGCGTGGCCAAAGGCTTCGGCGGTTAATGCTGTACCGTCTGAAATGTAAAATGCGTAGCGCACTGGTGAATCTCTTTTTAAGCGATTGTAGGTTCGATATTAACTTGTTGGGCCACAGCGTGTAAAATAGATGTCACTTCCATGCCGAAAAATCAATTAAGGATTGTGACGTGCAAGAATACGTAGTTTGGTACCAACATCTGGGAATGCAGGACGTAAACCGAGTTGGAGGCAAAAATGCCTCGCTGGGTGAGATGATCAGTAACTTAGCCGGAGCAGGAGTTGAAGTGCCCGGTGGTTTTGCAACAACGGCTGATGCCTATAACCAGTTTCTGGAGCAAAGTGGCTTAAACGATCGTATTCACGATTTGCTCGACACGCTTGATGTTGATGATGTTCAGGCATTAGCACAGGCTGGGAAGAAAATTCGTCAGTGGATTATTGATACACCGTTCCAGCCGGAATTTGAAACGGCCATTAAAGACGCTTTTGCTGAGTTAAGTGAAAACAATGACGAATTCAGCTTTGCGGTACGTAGTTCTGCCACGGCAGAAGATATGCCGGATGCTTCATTTGCCGGGCAGCAGGAAACTTTCCTGAACGTACGTGGCCTGGGTAGCGTTATGGAAGCCATTAAACATGTGTTTGCTTCGTTGTTTAACGACCGCGCTATTTCCTATCGTGTTCACCAGGGCTACGACCACCGCGGTGTTGCGTTGTCGGCTGGTATACAACGTATGGTTCGTAGTGATATCGCGTCTTCCGGGGTTATGTTCAGCATTGATACAGAATCGGGCTTTGATGACGTGGTTTTCATTACTTCATCATACGGTCTCGGTGAGATGGTCGTGCAGGGTGCAGTTAACCCTGATGAATTCTACGTACATAAGCCAACGTTAAACGCAGGGCGTCCTTCAGTGCTGCGCAGAACCTTGGGTAGTAAGAGAATCCAGATGATTTTTTCTGACGACAGAGAACATGGAAAGCAGACATTAATTGAAGACATCGATTCAGCTAAAAGTCAGACATTCTCGGTAACCGACGAAGAAGTCGAGATACTGGCTAAACAAGCTCTAATCATTGAAGACCATTATGGTCGTCCAATGGACATTGAATGGGCAAAAGATGGCGTCGACGGAAAGCTTTACATTGTTCAGGCACGTCCGGAAACCGTTCAGTCGAACCAAAAAGGGCAAGCCATTGAACGTTTTGCGTTAAAAGCAAAAAGTGACGTCGTCTGCACAGGGCGTGCTATTGGCCAACGTATTGGTCGTGGTGTTGCTCGTGTTTTGAACGACATTAGCGAAATGGACAAAGTGCAGCCGGGCGACGTATTAGTGACCGATATGACCGACCCCGACTGGGAACCAATTATGAAACGCGCGGCCGCCATTGTTACTAACCGCGGTGGTCGTACTTGCCATGCAGCAATTATTGCACGCGAACTGGGCATTCCAGCGGTAGTTGGTTGCGGTGATGCAACTGACCATATCAGTAATGGTCAGGCCGTTACAGTTTCTTGTGCTGAGGGAGACACCGGTTATATCTACCAGGGTGAACTGGACTTTGATATTACCGAGTCACAGATAGACGCTATGCCGGATCTACCACTGAAAATTATGATGAACGTGGGTAATCCGGACAGAGCCTTCGATTTTGCCGGCCTGCCGCATGCGGGTATTGGCCTTGCTCGTCTCGAGTTCATTATTAACCGCATGATAGGCGTTCACCCTAAAGCCTTACTTAATTATGAACAGCAAAGTGACGAACTGAAACAGACGATTGATAGCATGATGGCCGGTTACAGCAGCCCTCGGGAATACTACGTAGCGCGTTTAGCCGAAGGTATTTCTACTTTAGGTGCTGCATTTTCGCCAGAACGCGTTATTGTGCGTATGTCTGACTTTAAGTCGAACGAGTACGCCAATCTTATTGGCGGAAAGCAGTATGAGCCTGGCGAAGAAAACCCAATGCTGGGCTTCCGTGGTGCGTCTCGTTATATCTCTGAAGAGTTCCGTGACTGCTTTGCATTAGAGTGTGAAGCAATTAAACGCGTTCGTAACGATATGGGTCTGACCAATATCGAAATCATGATCCCGTTCGTAAGAACCCTTGAAGAAGGTCGCAAGGTTATCGAACTTTTGGCCGAGCAGGGGCTGGTTCAGGGCGAAAATGGTTTACGCGTTATTATGATGTGCGAGCTGCCCTCTAACGCTTTGCTGGCTGACGAATTTCTCGACATCTTCGACGGTTTTTCGATTGGTTCTAATGATTTAACCCAGTTAACTTTAGGCTTGGATCGTGATTCTGGTGTTATCGCGCACTTATTTGATGAGCGTAACGAAGCTGTGAAGAAACTGCTGGCAATGGCCATTCAAACGGCGAAAAAACGCGGTAAGTACGTTGGTATTTGTGGTCAGGGACCGTCGGATCATCCTGATTTTGCAGCCTGGTTAGTTGATCAGGGCATTGATTCGGTCTCGCTGAACCCAGACACCGTTATTGAAACCTGGATGTACCTAGCGGAAAACTTATAAGTATGACTGTATTACCTGAGATTGCTGCTGAGAATGCGTTACCAAATGACTACCGGCACTTTATTGAGCAGGTAAGAAGCTCAGAGTTTGCAGGTGAAATTGACGTGAGTTATTCGGGCCGTTTAATCGCGGCCACGGATAACAGCGTTTATCAAAACCTGCCTCAGGCCGTTTTGTATCCTCTTAATCAAACTGATCTTGTCTTGCTGATGAAGCTTGCAGGTCAGGAAAACAATAGCAGTGTGCAGTTCTCTCCCCGTGGAGGTGGCACCGGCACCAATGGTCAGTCTTTAACTTCCGGTATTGTGGTGGACTTAAGTCGCCACATGAATAAAGTGTTGGAAGTTAATTCAAAAGAGGGCTGGGTGCGAGTACAGGCTGGTGTCGTAAAAGATCAGCTCAACGACATTTTGCGCCCACACGGCTATTTCTTTTCACCTGACTTATCGACCAGTAATCGTGCCACGCTTGGTGGAATGATCAATACTGACGCATCTGGTCAGGGCTCTTTGGTTTATGGGAAAACCAGCGACCACATTCTTGGTCTGAAAACCGTGTTGCTGGACGGCTCTGTGCTGGATAGCGGCCCGGTCTCGCTTGAACAGGCGGAAACTATTGCGCGGCAGGATAATCGTATAGCCCGAGTTTACAAGCAGGTTATTGGTACCTGTGTGGGCGAAGCTGAGAATATTCGTGATAAATTTCCGCCGCTGAATCGGTTTTTAACCGGTTATGACTTGAAACATTCCTATAATGCCGAGCAGCAGAAAATAGATGTTTCGCGAATCATTGCGGGCTCAGAGGGAACATTGGGCTTTGTCAGCGAAGCTCGTCTGAATATTACTCCTATTCCCAAACATCGGGTGTTGGTGAACGTAAAGTACTCAAATTTCCAGGCGGCTTTAGAAAATTCACCTTTTTTAGTTGATGCCAAAGCAACCTCAGTAGAGACAGTTGACAGTACCGTACTGAACCTTGCCCGTCAGGATATAATTTGGAAGTCGGTTGAGCCGCTGTTGTCTGATGTCGAAGGTCAGCGCATGGATGGCATCAACATGGTTGAGTTCACCGGGTTAAATCAGGAAGAAATAGACAGTAAAGTGAGCTCTTTAACTCAACGTCTGGATAAGCTGATTAAAAGCAAAGACAGCAAAGGGGTTATTGGTTATCAAGTCTGTGATGACTTGCCCAGCATCCAGCTTATTTATGCGATGCGGAAAAAATCGGTGGGCTTGCTGGGCGCAACTAAAGGACGCCGCAAGCCCGTCGCTTTTGCAGAAGACACCGCTGTACCGCCGGAAAAACTGGCTGATTTTATTAACGAGTTCCGTGCTCTTTTAGACGCTAACGGCCTGCATTATGGCATGTTTGGCCATGCAGATGCCGGAGTTTTGCATGTGCGCCCGGCGCTTGACCTGTGTGAGCCAGAAGATGAAGTTATGCTCAGGCAGATCAGTGATAAAGTTGCCGAACTGACACAAAAGTACGGTGGACTCATGTGGGGCGAACACGGTAAAGGGTATCGCTCGGAGTACGTACCGGCATTTTTTGGCGAGCATCTCTATACCGAATTGCAAAAAATTAAGGCGAGCTTTGACCCCTTTAACCAGCTAAACCCGGGGAAAATTTGTACACCGCTTAACACTGATGCCGAGCTTATCTCTGTCGATGCCGTTAAGCGCGGATTCTTTGATCGCCAAATACCGATAGCTACACGCGACAGCTATAAAAACGCGATGGATTGTAACGGTAATGGCTTGTGCTTTAATTACGATCCTAAGTCTGCTATGTGCCCCTCTTATAAAGTAACGAGGGATCGTCGTTATTCACCCAAAGGGCGGGCAGGGCTTTTACGTGAATGGTTACGACTTACGCACAACGCCGGCTATAACGCGGCTGAAAAGCCGGAGTCAGTAGGCTTTGCGAAACGTCAACTAAACCGCTTTACGACAAAAAATGATTTTAGCCACGAAGTGAAAGAGTCCATGGACAAATGTCTGGCTTGCAAGGCATGTACTAACCAGTGCCCGGTCAGTGTCGACGTCCCGACGTTCCGCGCTCGTTTTTATGATCATTACTACAGTAAATACGCTCGTCCGTTAAAAGACTATCTGGTCAAGGGTATTGAAAAGACTGCTCCTGTAGCGAGTAAGTTTCCCAGGCTGAGTAATTTACTGATTAATAATCCGTTAAGCCGGTTTGTACTCAAATATGGTATTGGCTACGTCGATACGCCGTTGTTCTCAACGCCCAACTTAAGATCGGCCTGGCGCCAAAACGGGCTTATAGAGTTAACGACAGAGCAGGTAATGAGCCTGACTGAGGAAGAGAAGTCAAAGGCGGTGGTTATTGCGCAGGACCCTTTCACAACATTCTACGAAGCTGATCTTGTCGTAAAACTGGGGCTGCTTATTAGCAAGTTAGGTTACACGCCAGTTTTAATGCCGTTTATAGGTCATGGTAAAGCTCAGCACGTAAAAGGCTTCATCAGTGACTTTGAGAAAACAGCCGATAAAGTGACTAAACAGTTAAAACCAGTTTCTGATGCTGGTATTTCTTTAATTGGGCCCGACAGCTCTACGGCATTGATATTCCGGGACGAGTATCGCAAGGCGCGGGATGGGCAATTGCCCGAAGTTAACGTAATGACGGTTGTAGAATGGCTTAATACTTTAAATTTTGATGATATGAGTTCATTTAGTACCAGTCGTTACGGCCTGCTATTGCACTGCACCGAGCAGAGCTTCGTACCTGAGTCCGCCAAACAATGGCAGGCCTTATTCCAAAACCTGGGGCTAAAACTGGATATTGTTAATGTGGGCTGTTGCGGTATGGCCGGTACATTCGGTCATGAGAAACAGAACCAGGAAGACAGCCGGGGACTTTATCAGATGGGCTGGCAACAAGCGGTTCAGGAGTACGGGAGCAGCGGAGTACTGGTTACTGGATTTTCGTGTCGCTCACAAATAAAGCGTTTAGAAGAAAAGCGGGTGAGACACCCGCTTGAGATAATATTACAAAGCCTGAGTTAATTCAGGCTTTTATTTTACTGTTTACCTTTGGCGATGATTTCTCGAGCCATTTGGTCTGCAACAGCTCCCGTAGGACGGTCTTCGTCGTTTGCGCGAGCAAAAAGCTGATCTAAGGTTTCGTAGATACCACGAACACGTTTATCGGTTTCTTCCAGGCTCATATTAGCGGCTTCAGAGCACACATGAATAACACCACCGGCATTAATTACATAATCAGGTGCGTAAAGGATGCCCATGTCTTTTACTGCTTGATCATGTTTAGGGTTGGCTAACTGGTTATTCGCGCTTCCTGCAATAACTTTAACTTTCAGCTGCTTTAACGTTTCGTCATTGATAGTAGCACCTAAAGCACATGGCGCGTATACGTCAGCTTCTACGTCGTAGATTTCATCAAGACCAACAGCTTTTGCTCCCAGTTCTTTAACGGCGCGCTCGATGGCTTCTTCGTTTATATCGGTAACAATTAGTTCAGCGCCTTCTTCTGCACAATGCTTAGCGAAATCGTAGCCAACAGCTCCCAGGCCCTGAACGGCGATTTTAACGCCTTTAAGATCTTCGTTACCTAATTTGTGTTTTGCTGCCGCTTTTAGACCAAGGTAAGTACCCAATGCTGTGTGCGGTGAAGGGTCGCCAGCTTTTTCTGCTGTACCGGCAACGTGGCTGGTCTCTTTTGCGACCATACCGATGTCTTCAGTGCGAATATTGACGTCTTCAGCGGTAATGTAACGACCGCCTAAAGATTCGATAAAGCGGCCATAAGCACGGAAGAGTTCTTCGCTTTTGATTTTCTTGGCATCACCGATAATAACCGCTTTACCACCACCTAACGGCAGCCCGGCCATTGCGCTTTTATAAGTCATACCACGAGACAATCTCAGTACGTCTGTTAGCGCTTCTGCTGAAGAAGCATAATTCCATAAACGAGTACCGCCAAGGCTCGGGCCTAGAGTTGTATCGTGGATGGCAATAATGGCTTTTAAGCCTGATTCCTGATCATGACAAAACACCACTTGCTCATGGTGATCAAATTCGGGATGCTCGTATAAAGACATGAAATTCAATTCCTTATTGCTTCAAAAATTGCGCGAACATTACCATTTAGAAAAGGTCCGCGCTACTTTGTTGAGTGAATAAATTTAGGTATTTAAACAGGCGTTTATCAACTCTTGTTTACACAGAATCACTTAAGATTCGTCAATGTATAAGTAGATGATTCCCTGATTAATGGCTTCGGCAATGAGCTCATACTCGGCTGATGATTTCGCCAGCTTAGCTAGTTCTTCAAGAGTTTCAGAGCCTTGCAATTGCGCCAGCCATTCCGCTGTAGTTAAAGCTTCTTGTGAAACGTGAAAAGCTTCACCATTGCCGTAAAACTGCGTATCGCTAAGTTTTAAGAAACGGGCACCCGAAGCTTTTTCAATAAACGCATTTTGTTGCGCGAGCAGAGTCGGAATTTGCTCAGCGGTGGTCGGCAACTCTGGTTCGGGAAGAGGGCGTTTAGACTGGGAAATGATTTTTGCTAGTAATGCATCAGTGCCTTCGCTTGCCAAAGCATCTTTTAGAAACTGCTTTAATGCACTTAGCTGTTTTTCCTCAATAATCCATGAAACGTCTTTGCTGCTAAGAGTTGGGTCCTGATAACGCTCCTGCATTAACTCCTGTTGCATCGCAATATCACCTAACTGCAACAGTAGCTCGGCTTTCGATGGAGCACGAAAGCCAACAGAGTAGTTTAAAGATGGCTCCAGCGAAACTCCGTCATGAGGACACCCAGCAGGAATATATAAAACGTCGCCGGCAGTCAGATGCTCATCGATAACCGCTTCGAATTCACCTTTTATCTGACAGAGATCTTCCGCAGGCTGATGTTCCTGCATTGCTTGTCGGTCGCCAACCCGCCAATGCCGGGAGCCTGCGCCCTGAACAATAAAAACATCGTACTGATCCAGATGAGGGCCAACACCGCCGTTTTCACAGGAAAAACTGACCATAACGTCATCAATGCGCCAGTCGGGCAGAAAGCGGAAAGGTGTTATCAATTCACCTACGTCCGGTAGCCACTCGTTTACTGACTGCACCAATAAAGTCCAGTCGGTTTCTCCGAACTTTTCGTAGTCCTCAAATGGACCGTGAGTCACTAACCAACCCGACTCAGTGTCCGCCCGAGATTCAATAACCCGCGAGTCAGCGCCTTCTTCCATCGCTAGTCCAGCCAGAATTTCAGGGCTGACAGGGTCGGTAAAATCAGCAAAGCCCTGTCGGATAAGACAAGGCTTTTTCTGCCAGTAATTTGCTAAGAAGTCGTCTTTATCAAAAGCTAATTTCATACAAGATCATCAACAAATTGAGTAGCACGGCCAATATAATTAGCCGGAGTCAGTGCTTTCATTTCGTCTTTAGCCGCGTTAGGTACGTCTAAAGAGTCAATAAATTTCGCCAGATCATCGCTGGTAATACGCTTACCGCGAGTTAAGGTCTTTAGCTTCTCGTATGGTTTTTCAACACCGTAGCGACGCATAACAGTTTGTACCGGCTCCGCCATTAATTCCCAATTTTCATCCAGCTCAGCCGCTAAACGGGCTTCGTTAACTTCCAGTTTACTTAAACCTTTTAAGGTTGCCTGGAATGCGATAACAGTATGGGCAACACCCACGCCTAAATTACGCAAAACGGTTGAGTCAGTCAGGTCGCGCTGCCAGCGTGAAATAGGCAGTTTCTGAGCTAAATGCTGCATAACAGCGTTTGCAATACCCAGGTTACCTTCGGAGTTTTCAAAGTCGATAGGGTTTACTTTATGAGGCATGGTTGATGAGCCAACTTCGCCTTCAACAGTACGCTGTTTAAAGTGGTTCAATGCTATATAGCCCCATACGTCACGATCAAAATCAATGAGTACAGTATTAAAACGAGCTAATGCATCAAAGTATTCGGCAATGTAGTCATGCGGTTCAATTTGCGTTGTGTAAGCGTTCCAGCTCAAGCCTAATGAAGTAACAAATTGCTCTGAAATATGGTGCCAGTCAACGTTAGGGTAGGCTGCCAGGTGCGCGTTGTAGTTACCGACGGCACCATTTATTTTGCCCATAACATCCACAGCTTTAAGCTGTGCCAGCTGACGCTGTAAACGCACGGCAACGTTTGCAAACTCTTTGCCCATTGTGGTTGGTGTTGCTGGTTGCCCATGTGTACGGGCCATCATAGGAACGGCTTTGTGTTCTTTCGCCAGTTCTTTAACCCGGTCAACCAGCTCCTGCATCATAGGCAGTAATACTTCATCACGAGCCGTGTTCAGCATTAAGCCATGAGAAAGGTTATTAATGTCTTCGGACGTACAGGCAAAGTGGATGAACTCGGACACTTTATTCAGCTCTTCGTTATCTGCCACTTTCTCTTTCAGAAAGTACTCGACCGCTTTCACGTCGTGGTTGGTGGTACTCTCGATAGCTTTTATGCGTTCAGCGTCGTCGACCGAGAAATTCTCAACAATGGAGTTCAGTATCTGTGTTGCTTCTTTACTCAGCGCAGGTACTTCTTTAATACCGTCAACGTCTGCTAATAATTGTAACCAACGAACCTCAACAGTCACTCGAAATTTAATCAATCCGTACTCACTGAAAATAGGGCGTAGCATTTCTGCTTTTGAGGCGTATCGTCCATCAACAGGTGACACCGCCGTCAAGGAGGAAAAGGGCAACATAAACTGGCTCTCCGAGGGTTAATTAAATCGTTAATTGTTATGCGACATGCAGCAATTGCTGCGCTGTATCTAACATTTTCTTTCTAGAAAACACGAAATGACGACGCTTGCCGCCTACTTGCTGCCAAAGCACGGCACTGCGAATGCCAGCTAGCAACAAGGTTCTAATATGGTGTTGATTTGAGTCGCGTTTTAAAAACTCCGGGTTACCATTAATGCGAATGGGTTGTCCCAGGGGACTTATCAGTTCGCGATAAATTCCGGCTAAGCTTTGCTGTACACGTTGACTTTCAAACTCAAATTCTTCTTTTTGGCGTTTGACCTGAGCAATTTGCTCGCCAAGTGAATCAAGTATTTCAGGTTGCCTTAGTAAGCGTCTGGAAAGGTGAATCAACCCCACCAGATAACGGGTAACTTCAATGTCTTTACTTTTATTATTGCCTGCCTGACGAATAAACGCCTGAATGCCAGGCTGAATATTATCGAGCCCGCCGTATACATCTTCTATATTATTTGGGTTCTGCTGAAGAAGGCTGTGTACAAGCGTATCAGTGATAGATTCAGGGTAAAGCTCTCCGCTGCGAGCCAGCTTCTGCACAGCCATAGCACTTAACGACATACCAGCTAAGGCAATTACCCGTTGCTGCCATTCGTTCATAGCTTGACCTCAAAGTCAGTAATGCGCTGCTCTATTATGCCACCGCCTAAACACACATCATTACTGTAGAATACCGCAGACTGGCCTGGGGTAACCGCTGCAACCGGTTCTTTAAATTGAACCTGAAAGTCACCATCACTAAGCGGCGTAACCCGGCAGGGAATATCCTGCTGGCGGTAGCGCGTTTTCACCGTGCAATCGAAGGCCTCCGATGGGGCGTTTCGATTAACCCAATGCAGTTGTCCGGCAATAAGGCCTTGAGAGTATAGACGCGGATGGTTTTTCCCCTGCGCTACAATTAAAACGTTACGTTCGACATCTTTGTCGACAACATACCAGGGTTCGCCGGAATTATCGGCCATGCCACCTATATGCAGACCTTTGCGCTGACCCAGAGTATGATACATCAGGCCTTCGTGTTGGCCTAAGCTTTCACCTTCAACGGACTCAATAGGGCCCGGTTTGGCAGGAAGGTATTGCTGTAAAAAGTCTTTAAATTTGCGCTCGCCAATAAAGCAAATGCCGGTCGAGTCTTTTTTATCGGCTGTTACCAGGCCTTGCTCCTCCGCAATACGGCGAACTTCGGGTTTCTCCAGTTCTCCCACCGGGAACAGAGTCTGGGCAATGTGTTCGTGGCTCAAGGTATACAAAAAGTAGCTTTGATCTTTATTGCTGTCTAAGCCCCGCAGCATTTCCCATTTGCCATCATGCCGTTGACGACGCACATAGTGTCCGGTCGCAATATAATCGGCATCTAATGCGTCAGCGGCAAACTCAAGAAAGGCCTTAAATTTAATTTCTTTGTTGCACATAATGTCGGGGTTAGGCGTGCGACCCGCCTTGTATTCTTCCAGAAAATACTCGAATACATTGTCCCAGTATTCTGCAGCGAAATTGATTGTGTGCAGCTCTATACCCAGCGTTTCACAGACTTTTTCAGCGTCAGCTAAGTCGTCGGAAGCGGCGCAGTATTCGTCAGTATCGTCTTCTTCCCAGTTCTTCATGAACAGGCCTTCTACCTGGTAGCCCTGTTGCATAAGAAGGTAAGCTGAAACGGAGGAGTCGACGCCCCCGGACATTCCGACAATGACTTTTTTACTGGCATTTGACATAGGTTAACCCTAACTGACTATAGCTCCTGAATTGGCTGCGCATTCTATCATTTTAGCGCGCACGAGGGTAGCTCAGGAAGTTACCAAACGGGTGGCTCTGAACGCCATTCCCCGGGCTGCATTGTTTTTAATTGAAAAGGACCCACTGCGGCTCGTATCAGACGTAGGGTTGGCAAACCAACATGCGCTGTCATGCGACGAACCTGGCGGTTTTTACCCTCGCGAATTTTAAGGCAGAGCCAGCTGTCCGGAACACTTTTGCGCTCACGAACGGGAGGGTTTCGTGGCCACAAGTTCATTGGTTCAGGCATCACGAAGGCTTCAGCAGGGCGGGTCATTCCGTCGTTTAGCTCGACACCATTTCTTAATTGCTCTAATTGCTCTTCGCTTGGATCACCTTCTACCTGCACCCAATAGGTTTTCCACACTTTGTACTTAGGATTAGCAAGTCGAGCCTGATAAACGCCGTCATTGGTTAGCAACAACAACCCTTCGCTGTCTTTATCAAGACGCCCGGCGGGGTAGACGTCGTTATGGGGAATAAACGGCTTTAAAGTCTGGTCGCCTTCTTCTCCGGTAAACTGAGATAAAACGCCGTAAGGCTTGTTCAGTAGAACCAACTTGGGGTTTGCCGGTCGTTTTGTCTGCGATTTCATGACTGCCTCAGATTGTTCTGTCGATTTAAATTGGATCGTACCAGAGGATACTCTAGTATATCGGGCGCTAGTTTATCTTACTGATCAAAAAAGTGTGGGAATTTCTGTGGATGATAACAAAGTAACAATTGGTGGCTCATTAGTTGAATCGCTTAAAGGAAACTATCAGCTGTCGTTGCGGCAAGTTTTTGAGCAGGCATTTAACATTACCAAATCGAATCTGACTCCTTTAATTGGTGGCTTTTTGGTTTTATTGGGTATTAACGTGGTGATGGTGCTCATTTTGATGAACGTGTTTTCGATTGAGAGCCTGCAAACATCAATAAAAATTCAGTACTTTTCCAGCATTTTACAAGCTGTTATCAGTGCTCCTCTGTTAGGCGGTTTGATGCTAATGGGCATCAAGCACAGCGTTGGTATCGGTACAAAAAGCGCCGATGTCTTTAACGGGTTCAATGTAATGTTTCCTTTAATTGCAGTTGCTCTGATAAGCACTTTGTTAAGCATTGTCGCCAGTCAACTCTTTGGGTTGATTCACCCAAACGTTTCTATTTTGGCACAACTTTACATTACGGTTATTTTGATACTCGCCATGCCTTTAGTTATTGAGCGAGGAGTGGGCCCGCTAAACGCCTTGTACTATTCAATAAAAATCATCCATTTCAAGCTGCCTAAGTTTATCTTGTTATTTTTGATTCTTGCGGGCTTGTTACTTCTGGCTATTATTCCTTTTGGATTAGGCCTTATTTGGATGTTGCCAATGATGTATAACCTTCTGGGAGTGGTCTATCGGGAAGTCATTGGCGTAACCGTTATTGATAAACCCAAAAAAGACAGCTCGTCTGAGAATATTTCGGCTTGAGGATTACATGCGATTATTAACCATATTACTATTTATTGTATTAAGTGTAGCGGCATTATTTTTACCTTGGCTTATTAAAGATACCGCGTTAGAAACTCCTGAACAGTCAGTCACAGCTCATTTACCGGCCATTCCCGATGTGCCTGTTCACAGAGATTTACCTGACTTTATGTCGATGACCGATGTTACGGAAAAAAAAGAAGAGTTTTTTCGCTTTTTACTGCCAATGGTTGAAGCTGAAAATATACGTATATTGCATGACAGGGCTTACCTTAAAGCAATTTACGAGCGCTTTAAAAACAATGCGTTAACTGAGTCAGATAAAAAGCAGCTAGCGGACTGGATAGAGTATTATCGACTGGAAGACAATATTGCGATTGATGAAAATTTATTTGGTTTACTAAAACGCCGTATTGATATTATTCCGGAAATGATGGTGCTCGTTCAGGCTGCAAATGAATCGGGCTGGGGAACGTCCAGATTTTCACGTAAAGGACTGAACTTGTTTGGTCAATGGTGTTATTCCAAAGGCTGTGGTTTAGTTCCTACCGGAAGAGATGAAGATGGCCGTCATGAAGTTGCGCGATTTGACTCGGTTAATGCGTCAGTAAGAAGTTATATGCGTAATATTAATACTCATGGTGCTTATCTGGATTTACGTTTGCTGCGAGAACAAAAGCGCTTAGATAACGAAGATATTCTGGCAAGAGATTTAATTACGGGTTTATCAAGTTATTCTGAGCGAGGAGAAGACTATATTGATGAACTACGCGCAATGATTCGTATCAATCGACCCATTGTGAAACGAGTCAGTGAGGAATTGAGTACGCCGGAAGTTCCGCAACCAGAGTAAGGTTTAAGCGAAACTATATTGGAATAAATATAAGAGAGGCTCAATTCAGAGCCTCTTTTTGTATCTGGTTTAGGCCAAATGCTTGATGGGAATATTGCTGGCAAAAACAGGATTCTCTTCAGTTTCAAAGTTTGAAGTAAAGCTGTCAGTATCAAAGGCTTTATCGCCATTTTCATCAGCAACACCGTCTGCGGTAACGGCCTTAAAATCAAACAGGGCGCTGTCGGCTAAATGTGAGGGTACAACATTTTGCATTGCCGTAAATAAGCTTTCAATTCTGCCCGGGAACTGTTTGTCCCACCCATTAAGCATTTGCTTTATTTGCTTTCTCTGCAGGTTTTCCTGAGAGCCACACAAGTTACAAGGAATAATAGGGAATTCCATTGCGTCAGAGTATTGTTCTATCTCTTTTTCACGGGCATAAGCCAAAGGACGAATAACAACATGCTCGCCGTTATCGCTTGCCAATTTAGGCGGCATGGATTTCAACTTGCCACCGTGAAACATATTCAAAAAAAGCGTTTCGATCATGTCATCGCGATGATGACCCAGAGCGATTTTAGTCGCTTTTAATTCTTTGGCTGTTCGATACAAAATGCCTCGTCTAAGGCGGGAGCATAAAGAGCAGGTTGTTTTTCCTTCGGGAATTTTTTCTTTTACGATGCTGTAGGTGTCTTCTTCAACAATTTTGTAGTTAACACCAAGCTTTGCCAGATAGCCCGGAAGCACGTGTTCTGGAAAACCTGGTTGCTTTTGATCCAAGTTGACCGCAACCAGAGAAAAACGAACAGGAGCAACTTTTTGCAGATAGAGGAGGGTGTCCAGCAAAGTGTAACTGTCTTTACCGCCTGACAGACAGACCATAATATGATCGCCGTCTTCAATCATCCCGAAATCTTGTATGGCTTTACCCACATCGCGACGAATACGTTTCTGTAGCTTATCGAAACTGTATTTACTTTCACTGGCCATAGTGGCTCCTGCAACCTATTTCATCTGTAAGTTATGAGGAGCCGGATTATACCTGAGGCATTAAACTCAAGCGAGGGGACTGACAAAGTCTTCTGGCTTAATTGCCAACACATCACAATTTAACTCGTCCAGTACGTGTTCAGCTGTGTTACCTAACAAGGCTGCGCTTAACCCAGTACGGCCAATAGTGCCTAATACCACCAGTTCAGCATCGAGTTGTTTTGCGGCTTCGGGAATAACCTGTTCCGGCAAACCTTGCGACAAATGCTGATAATGGCTAGAAATGCCGTAATCGCGTCCCAGCGCGGCCATCCGGTTAAGGTGGTGCTGCTCGAGCGCGTCGCTGTATTCGCTGACATCAAACTCAGGGATTTCTACCGCTACATTGACGGGAGCGCTGGGATACGCATTAACCAGGTGAACACTGGCACTCAACACCTTACTCATTGATTGAGCATGTTCTATGATGCGTTTATTCAGGTCTTGATGGTGTTCCTCTTCCGAACCGGTATGAACGGCAGCAATTATTTGCCCATGGCTTGGCCACTCATGTTCTTTAACCAGTAAAACCGGGCAGGGGGCTTTTCGCAGTAAATGCCAGTCGGTTGGTGTAAAAATTAAGTTCTGGAAGCTTGCACTGACCTGAGTACCTTTTATTATGAGGTCGTGCTCGTGTTTTATCGCTTCTTTAATAATGGCTTCAAAAGGTCGGTTATGCCAGACCACATCGATATCAATACGAACCGAATCGGTATCGAATTCGCTCAGTACGTCGGTTAACCAGGTTCTTCTGTCCGCTATAAGATTTGAACGCATAACGTCACGTTCCTCACTGGACAGCATGGTTGTCATTTCGTAAGAAAAGTCATAAATAGACAAAAACAGTGTTAATCTGGCATCGCTCAGCCGAGCCATATGTAAAGCGCGTTTCAATGCTTTGTGCTGCTCATCTGCAGCGTCTATAACAACTAGAACGTGACGGAATGCGTCCATACTGACCTCGTAATTATCTATCTCTATTCACCCTTAAGATTAGACGAAATCAGCGGGCTTTGCAGGCTTTACTGGAAAAAAGGTTTGATTAGGGTCAGCATGCTCCATAAAGCATAAATTATGAGCAAAACTCCCATAGCAGTACGCACGCCCTGAGCGCGTAAAAAACGATGCAGGAATTGACTGAAATGTCCGGCGGCTATCATGGCTGGCAAGGTTCCCAGACCAAAAGCAGCCATGGTCAGCGCTCCATCGCTAGCTGAGCCGCTTAAAGCTGCCCAGCTTAGGGCACTATAGACCATACCGCAGGGTAACCAGCCCCATAAAGCTCCCGCAAAAAAAGTGGCAAAAATACCCGGCTTATTTCTGAGTTTTGCAGCCAGAGGCTGTATTTTCCGCCAAATTGGTCGGGCTGATTTCTCCAAATACACCAGTCCTGAAAACCACCCAGTAAAATACAATCCGAGCAACAGGAGAAAGACAACAGCCAACCAACGAAGAATGATTGTTGTATAACCACCTTCCGGAGCAAACAAGCCGATAGCCCCGCCAACCAAGGCTCCAATAAGCATGTAGGAACAAACCCGGCCTAAGTTATACAGCCAGACATGGTAGGGACGGGTATTGATACCCATGGCGCTGGCAATACCACCGCACATCATTAAGCAATGTCCGGCACCGGCCAACCCCATCAGTAAGGCTGTAACTAAATCAGCGCTTGGGTTTATCGGATTCATCATCAGCGTTATTGGTGTTATCTTCGTCGTCCATCAGAATATTGAGTCCCTGACGTTCAATGTCCTCAAACTGATCGGAACGTACCGCCCAAAAAAAGATCGCAACAGCGATAATAACAAAAATTATAGCGATGGGAATTAACGCGTAAATGACACTCATTTTCGATACAACCTTAGAGAGTTTCCTATTACCAGAAGAGAACTAAGCGACATACCAAGCGCTGCTGCCCAGGGAGCAATCATTCCGATAGCAGCTACAGGTAATACAGAAACATTATAAACCAATGCCCAAATGAAATTCTGTCTCATTATCTGACGTGTTTTGAGTGCGCTTTCTATTACTATTTTAATTTGGCTCAGAGATTCCGACATTAACACAACGTCGGCTGCCGTTTGCGCTAAATCAGATGCCTGAGAAAACGTCATTGAAAGGTCGGCTTTTGCGAGAACCGGGCTGTCATTAATGCCGTCACCAACCATCCAGACCGTATGTCCGGCTTCTTGTTGAGCCGTAACAAAAGTTAGCTTCTCTTCTGGTTTCAAGGCGCTGTGGTAGTCAGGTATGCCCAGTTCATGAGCCAGAGACTGAACTCTTGATTCGCTATCTCCGCTTAGAATTATGGGTTGATAACCATTGTTTTTTAACCAGTTAATGGTTTCAGCAGCATCTTCTCTTATTTGATCCTCCACTCTGAACTCGGCCAGCACGCGTTCTTTACTGGCAATAACCACCTGATGTTTGTTAAGAGCTTTAAACTCAGGATGCCACTGCTGGATGTAGGTTTCACTACCTGCGCGATAGGATTGACCATCAAATTTTCCTTGCAGGCCAAAGCCCATCTCGTTAGTGATGTCCTGAAACGACGCCGGAGTGTCCGAGAGTTGGCTTAACGGGACCGAAAGAGGGTGCTCGGAAAAAAGCTCCAGTCCGCTAACCAGTTTATCAACGGTGTTGGAGTCGATGTAATCTTTTCGCTCAACCAACCGAAACTTTCCTTCCGTTAAGGTGCCGGTTTTATCCAAACACACTTTATTCAGGTGTTTAACGGACTCAAGGACATCAGAACCTTTTAATAAAATACCATCTCTGTTTAGTCGATGAATGATGCCAGTTAATGCTGTCGGTGCCGCAAGAGACAAAGCACACGGGCAGGTGGCCACTAATACAGCCAAAGTAACCCACAAAGCATGATCTGGCTGGATCCACCACCAGCTGAAATAGGTAATAACTGCAACGGTTAAAATTGCAGCAATGAAATAGCCCGCCAGTTTATCGATAACTTGCTGTGCTTTCGGTTTAACCGCTAAAGCCGAGTCCTGCATTGCGATGATGCCGGCCAAAACCGTTTGCTGCGCGGTTGCTGTTACTTTTATCCGTATTGGAGAGTGTTGGTTAATACTGCCGGCAATAACCGCGTCCCCAAGCTTTTTCGATCTGGGCAGGCTTTCTCCGGTCAACAAGCTTTCATCAACCTGAGCTTGTTTATTCAGTAATTCACCGTCTGCAGGAATAGTCTCACCGGCTTTCACACGAATAATGTCACCTGTTCCCAGCAATTTAATAGCAACGGACTCATAGCCCTCTGGGGTTTCGCGGTTAGCCAGTTTAGGCAATAAGGTCAGACGGTTAGTGGCAAATTTTAACGCACGTTCTTTTGCCAGTAACTCCAAAAAGCGGCCCGTCAACAAGAAGAAAGTAAACATGGATATGGATTCAAAGTAAACTTCGCCCGTGTTGGTTATTGTCGCGTAAACACTGGCGCTGTAAGCACCTAATAAGGCGATACTGACGGGAATGTCCATGTTCAAACGCGATGCTTGTAAGGCTCTTAGAGCACCTGCGTAAAAAGGTTGTGCGCTGTAAAGAATAACCGGGGTAGCAAAAACCAGGCTGACGCTCCAGAGAAAGCGTTGCAGGTCCGGTGATAAGTCGCTGACAACGCCGAAATACAGGCCGAAGGCAATCATCATAACCTGCATAGTAGCAATGCCCGCTACACCTAACCGGCGGATATAACTCTTTCGCTGCCGTGCATATTGTTGCTCGGCTTCATTAGCCTGGAACGGCAACGCCTTGTATCCAATATTGGCTAAGGCTCTTAAAATGTCGCTTAATTTTAATTTCGCAGGAGACCAGCTAACCTGCACTCGGCGGCTGGTAACATTAACTACAGCTTTTTGTATACCTTGAAGGCGCAGCAATTCACGTTCAATTAGCCAGCCACAAGCCCCACAGGTAATGTTCTCTACGGTAAGAGTTGCGAGCTCGGTGTCGGCTCCCTCATGTCTTACAAACTCTTTTTGTAAGTCAGGGTTGTCATAGAGAGCTAAATCATTTAATTCTTCAGGAAGAACAGGGGAGTCCTGTAGTTGAGATGTGTCTCTGTGTTCGTAATAAGCGTGCAAGTTGTGCTGAATGATGGTTTGTGCCACAGCCTGACACCCAGCACAACAGACCGGTTTCTCAGCACCTTTGTACTCAACAGCAAGGTTAATCCCTTTAGGAACAGGCTGCAGGCAATGAAAACATTCCATTCAATTAAACTCCGTATAATAACGGACGAAGCTTAGTTAATTCGGATTTTGGCAGTTGATATTTTTCGCTTACTTTCCAGACCTCATTAAACGGCTCAACGGTTATAGTCCACTTGCCTTCTATCTCTTCAGGAATGTCTGTTCGATAGGTACCATCTGAAGCAACCGTCAACATACGGGTGAAATCTTTTTCGTCTTGCGTAGCGTGAATAAAAAACACTCGTAGAGCAGACAGTTCTTCCGGCTGACCCGATGCATACTTAAGAGTAAATTGGCCTTTCTCAGCAGTAAACTCAAAAGAGATATTACGGCGTTGTGCTTCCTCGACATGCTCGATAATTGCATTGATGGTTTTGCCACGCTTGTAGTAGTCATCAACCACCATGGAGACACCGCCCTGAGATACGGACAAATAAATGATAACGCCACAAACGATCATAACGGTAACGGGAAGAGAAATAAGAAACCATGGCCAGAACTGCTTATACCAGGGTTGAATCATAATGATACCTCATACAAAAAGCCCCGCCGTAGCGGGGCTGTGTTTACTGCGTTTTATTCTTCGTTAGACAAGCTGTAGACATAAGCTGAGATAACGTGAATTTTATCCTCACCTAAGATGTCTTTCCAGGCTGGCATAACACCGTTACGACCATGCTTCAGCGTTTCTTCAATTTTATTAATTGAACCGCCGTACAGCCAGACATCGTCAGTTAAGTTTGGCGCACCAAGCTGCTGGTTGCCTTTACCATCCGCTCCGTGACACGCACTACAAACTGCGAAGTTCGCTTTGCCGGCTTCGACTAAGTCAGCGTCACGTTCACGGCCACTTAAGCTGGCAACGTAGTTGGCGAGTTCATTAATTTCTTTATCACTGAACTGCTCACCAAACGCCGGCATATTACCTTGGCGCCCTTGAAGCAAGGTGGTTTTTATATCACTTGGTTCACCGCCATAAAGCCATTCGTCGTCTGTCAGGTTAGGGAAACCTTGACCACCCATCGCGTTCGAGCCGTGACATTGCGCACAGTTTTGCAAGAACAAACGCTGACCAACATCTAAAGCATCTTCATTGTTTGCCAATTCTTCAATTGGCTGTTTTGCAAATGCTTCAAAGATAGGGCCATACTTTTCTTCCGCAGCACGAACGGCGCGATCGTACTCAACAATCATTCCTTTTTCATGGGCTTCTTTCATTGCCTGACGAGACTCTTCTAAGGACTGAATATCCTGGTTTGAGCTTTTCCAGTCAAGTAAGCCGTTAAAGTTCCCAAGCCCAGGGTATAGAGCCAGGTATATAAAGCCCCATACAAAGCAGGCCCAGAACAAATAGGTCCACCATTTAGGAAGAGGGTTGTTTAATTCTACAATCCCATCGAAATCGTGGTCCATTTCCTGACCTTCTTCGATGTGAGTGTAATTTTTCATGTTCCAGCGCAGTAGCCAAATTAATACCACTAAGGTGGCCAGCGTTAAAACAATTATCCATGCACTCCAGAAGCTACTCATCTTTCTTCGACTCCGGTTTGTCGCTGTTATCTATTGATGATTCGTCCTCAAATATAGAATTAGCCGCATCATCAAATTGTTTTTTTGTACGGCGGCTGAACGCCCAGACCACAATGGCGATAAAAATTGCCAATATGATCAGGCTGAACACGCCGCGCCAAGTTCCGTAATCCATTACTTGTCAGCCTGCTGTAGCGTTGTGCCAAGCGATTGTAAGTAAGCGATAAGCGCCTCCATTTCAGTTTTACCCTGAACGGCTTCTTTTGCACCGGCGATATCCTTGTCTTCGTAAGGAACGCCCAATGTCCGCATAACTTCCATCTTCTTAGCCGTGTATTCACCCGTTAACTTGTTTTCTGCAAGCCAAGGGAACGCTGGCATA
This sequence comes from Idiomarina sp. PL1-037, assembly GCF_034422975.1. Lineage (NCBI taxonomy): Bacteria > Pseudomonadati > Pseudomonadota > Gammaproteobacteria > Alteromonadales > Idiomarinaceae > Idiomarina > Idiomarina sp. PL1-037. The sequence continues at coordinate 1,489,752 of NZ_CP139873.1, read as the reverse complement.
TTCGACTCAGGAACCACGTTACGAGGGTTCATTAAATGAACGTGATGCCACTCATCGCTGTAACGGTCACCTACGCGAGCCAGGTCAGGACCTGTACGCTTGGAGCCCCAAAGGTGAGGGAATTCCCAAACGTGCTCACCAGCTAATGAATAGTGTCCGTAACGTTCCGTTTCTGAACGGAAAGGACGAATCATCTGGCTGTGGCAGTTATTACAACCTTCGCGCATATAAATATCGCGACCTTCAAGCTCTAACGCGGTGTATGGCTGCAAACCTTTTATGGGTTCATTGGTCTGGTTTTGAAACAGTAGGGGAGTAATTTCTACTAACCCACCGATAGAAACCGCAATGATCATTAAAATTGACAACCAACCTAAGTTTTTTTCAACAAATTCGTGTTTAAAACGACTCATTATTCTCTCCCTCAGGCAGTTTGTACGACGTTGCCTGCAGCTGTCTCACGACGGCCGGCACGAATTGTCTGATAACAGTTATAAGCCATCAGCAACATACCAACTACAATGAAAACACCACCGATAAAGCGGCCTGTCCAGAATGGATATGATGCCTGAACACTCTCTACGAAACTGTAAGTTAAGGTTCCGTCAGAGTTGGTTGCACGCCACATAAGACCTTGCATCACACCTGAAATCCACATTGAGACGATGTAGAAAACGACGCCGATAGTGTGTAGCCAGAAATGAACGTTCACCAGCTTAATGCTGTGAATTTCTTTCTGGTTGAACAGGCGTGGTACCAGGTAGTACATAGAGCCGATAGTGATCATTGCAACCCAGCCTAAAGCACCAGAGTGTACGTGACCCACAGTCCAGTCAGTGTAGTGAGAAAGTGCGTTCACTGATTTGATTGCCATCATCGGGCCTTCGAAAGTCGACATGCCGTAGAATGACAGAGAAACAATTAAGAAACGCAAAATTGGGTCGGTTCGTAGCTTATGCCATGCACCAGATAACGTCATGATACCGTTAATCATGCCACCCCATGAAGGTACGAACAGGATAACAGACATAACCATGCCGACTGACTGAGTCCAGTCTGGCAATGCGGTATAGTGTAAGTGGTGAGGGCCGGCCCAAATATAAAGAGAAATTAGCGCCCAAAAGTGAACAACCGACAAGCGGTAGGAGTAAACAGGGCGTTCAGCTTGCTTCGGTACAAAGTAATACATCATACCCAGGAAACCCGCTGTCAGAAGGAAACCTACAGCGTTGTGTCCGTACCACCATTGAACCATGGCATCGACGGCACCTGAATAGATTGAGTAAGACTTGGTAAACGACACTGGTATAGCAAAGCTGTTCACGATATGCAGCATGGCGATAACGATGATGAAACCACCATAGAACCAGTTAGCCACATAAATGTGTGATGTTTTACGAATAGCCAATGTGCCGAAGAAGACGATTAGGTAAGCAACCCAGACGACAGTAATTAAAATGTCGATAGGCCATTCTAGCTCAGCGTATTCTTTTGTGCTGGTAAGGCCCATAGGCAGAGTGATAACTGCTGCTACTATAACGGCCTGCCAGCCCCAGAAAGTGAAAGCTGCTAACTTGTCTGAAAACAAGCTAACCCTACACGTTTTCTGAACAACATAGTAAGAAGTGGCAAAAAGGGCGCTGGTACCAAACGCGAAAATAACAGCATTTGTATGCAGCGGGCGAAGACGGGAGTAGGTTAGCCAGGGAGTATTGAAGTTAAGCTCTGGCCAGACAAGCTGGGCAGCTATCAATACGCCTATAGCCATACCGACGATACCCCAAATAATCGTCATGACAGTAAACTGCCGGACGACTTTCATATTATATTCTATCGGTTGTTGTGGAATTGTTTGACTCATCTTTTAAATCCGCAGTGATGTAAAATCAGGAAAAAGGTGACTTTTACCAGACAGACACAATCCATGTAAAAGTGCATTTATTTTACGTCTTGTGAGTTGAAAGGTACAGGGGAGATTACCAGTATCCCCTGTATTTTTAAGGTTATTTTGTCTTAAACCGACTGACAAGTTGACTCAAGTCAACACTGTTTTCACTCAAGTTCCGACTGACTTCAGCAACGCGCGTATTAGCGTCCTGGTTAGCTCGAGAAAGATCGGAAATGCCAGTGATGTTCTCATTCAAATCTTTAGTTACCCGACTCTGTTCGTCAGTCGCTGACGCAATTTGGATATTCATACTCGATATATTCGCAACGGCTTCCTGAATTTGACTTATCGCTTGCTCAGCCTTGAGAGCTTCTTCATTCGTCGAGGCGGAGTGATGTTCAACGTCGCTGATGATTTTGCTCACCTCTTTAATTGCACCCTGGATACTTTCCACAATGGAGGAGATTTCGTCTGTTGAATGCTGAGTTCGGTTAGCCAAGGTTCTAACCTCATCCGCAACGACCGCAAACCCTCGTCCGGCATCGCCAGCGCGAGCCGCCTCAATAGCGGCATTTAATGCCAGTAAGTTTGTTTGCTCTGCTATAGCGACAATGACGCCGAGTATGTTCCCTATTTTGTCAGAGCCGTCTTGCAGCAAACGCGCTTTTTCGCCTGCTTTACCCAGCTCAGAAGTCAGCGCTTCAATGTTATTAACGGATTCTCGTACGATAATAGCTGAGCGTCCAGCTTCTTCGTCTGCGGTATTGGCCGAGTCTGCAGCCTGACGGGCGTGATCAGCAACCTCTGAAGCGGAGGAAGACAGTTCGGTAATGGCTGTCGCAACAGAACTTGTTTGCGAGCTAAGTTCATCACTTTGACGGCTGCTTGTACCCGATAACTCAGTCAACTGACTTGCAGCTTCGCTCTCATTTTTAGCACTTTCCTGCACATTTTGAACAAGTTGCTGAATTTTGTGAACAAAAGTGTTGAATGATTTTGCTAGCCGGGCGAGCTCATCAGAACCAGATTCATTCAACCGTCTAGTCAGGTCTCCTTCGCCTTCTGCGATATCAAACATAGCACTATTAATGGTTTTTAAAGGGCTGGTGATACTGCGTATGATGACAACAAACAACAAAAGCAGGGGGACGGATAAAACAATGGCTAAGCCCGCTAACTTAAAAAACTCCTGCCATAGAATAGCGTTAATGTTGTCGCTGTACTGTCCTGTGCCAAGAATAATGTTCCATGGCTCAAAAACGCGTATCCGGCTGACTTTCGCAACGAGATTATTTGCGTCATTGCCTTTTTGCCAAACGTATTCTACTGTCGCTTCGTTGGCCGAGCGTGCTTTGCGGACCATCTCCTGGAAGAGATGAGTTCCCTCCGGGTCCTCATAACTCATGACATCCTTACCAACTAACTTTTTTGTAAAAGGATGCTGAACCAGAATTCCATCACGATTCAATGTGAAAATGTATTCGCTGCCTTCGTATCTGATCTCGTCGAGACTGGTATAAGCTTTAGTTTTTGCTTCTTCCTCAGTCAAATTACCGTTCAGATATTGCTGGTGGTAATGACCGACCACACTGTGAGCCGTATCAAGAACGGAATCGAGCTTACGTTTTTCTTCTTTAACCAACAGGTTGTTCAGTAAGAACATCATAAAGGCTACCATCAGGGCGGTTCCCAGAGCGGCAATACCTAATAATGATATAAGTCTCTGTGTGATACTTAACTGCTGTACGATTTTCATTAATATTCCTCACTCAACCAGCGGAAAGCTTTCATAATAAGCTATCGGCAGTTTACAAAATCTTTACAGCAGAAAAAGTAGCTTAATGGCACTTATTTTTCTAGGAATTGATCTTTCTCTCTTTAAGTACCAATGCAGACAAAGCTGGCAAGGTAAACACAGTAACTAATGCTGCGCCGATTAAGCCAAACATCACAATAGCCCCAACTCCCCTGTATAACTCCGTGCCGGCTCCGGGTATAAAAACCAAAGGTGCAATACCGCATAGCGTGGTTAAGGTTGTAATGGTTATGGGGCGTACGCGCGACAGCAAACCTTCCTGAACAGCTTCTCTAATTGAGTAGTTCTCTTTATCACGGAGATAAATAGCCCGCTCAACCACAAGAATAGGGTTGTTAATGACGGTCCCCATAAGAATAAGGAAGCCAAGCATGGTGATCATGTCGAAAGGCTGACTCAGTGGCTGTAGCCCCACAGCGGGTAAAAGCTGGCCGACGCCATTCATAAGAGCTAACCCGGCAATACCTGCACTGATGCCCATTGGTATGGTTGCCATAATCAGTAACGGATAACCCCAGTGTGCAAAAATTGCGACCATCAACAGATAAATAATCGCGATGGAAATAACGTAGTTTTCACTTAGTGCGGCCTGGGTCTCTGCTAGTTGGTCAGCCGCACCGGATAACTGAGTCGAAATGTCTGCAGCTATAACACCTTGATCCCGTAAGTGCTTTAACACTTCTGAACGGACCATCTCAACACCGGACTCAAGCGCAACTGACTCCGGAGGTATTATATTTAAGGTTACCGTGCGCCTGCTGTCGACGCGACGCACGGTGCTGGTATCGACAATTTCGCGCACCTCGCTAATTGCATTCAGTGCCACGGAGCGGCCATTGACATTAAGTAATGGTAAGTCATCGAGCATTTCCGGCGTTACTTCCGTGCCTTTGTCGCTGTACAGGTACATATCAATTTTGTCGTCACCCTGGAAGTACTCACCAACAAAAGCCCCGTCAGTTAGCGCGGAAACAGCGTAACCAAAACTGTCTGCATCCAGACCTAATTCACTCATCCGTTCCCAGTCAGGACGAACCTCTAATAAAGGTTGGGCAAGAGTAAGGGAGTTCGGTGTGGATTGAATTCTGGGGTCATCGAAAACCTCTTGTGAGCGATTATAAATAGCTCGTGCGGCCGCATAAACTTCATTGAGCTCTTGTCCGCCAACGTCGACATTGATACTACGGGTGCCCCCATCGTTACTGCTGATAATAGAGCCTTTGGCTGCAAAGGCCCGCATGCCGGGGTAGCGCTCGTAAACTTGAGTAATAATTTCCATTAGCTCATCAATCCGGCTTTTATCCCGGGTTTCAGCAATAATCCGAATATTCGAAGGGGCAACACTTAAACTCATGGTTTTAAGCGCGGGAATAGTGACTCCTGAACGGGTAGCCTCAGTATTTTCCGTCGTTAATGCCGGATCGAAAATATCACGTATTTCATCTCCAATTGAAGACATGGTCTGCAAGTTATAACCGGGTGGGGCGCTCATAGTGGCAAAAGTTTTAGCTTCTTCCCCCTCAGGCAAATATTCTGCGGGTGGCATCAAAAACCACCAAATTGCCACCACTGCAACAAAAGTTACTCCAACAGTACTGAGTTTTGATTTTTTAGAACGTAAAATCCGGCTGCTTATTGCTTCTATTCGGTTGGTAAGTTTGTCTGTCACTTTGGTTTTTGCCTGCGCAGGAAAATAAGCCGCGAGTAAGGGCACTAAAGTCACGGAAACAAACATCGAAGCAATAATGGATGCCGAAATGGCAATAGCAATATCTGAGTATAGTTGTCCGGCTTCCTGAACAATAAAGAGTATCGGCAGAAAAACCATAACAGTGGTCAGGGTAGAGGTGAGCACCGCGGTCCAGACTCGTTTCACACCTTCAATAGCTGCTTCTTTAGGGGGCAGTCCTTTACGGCGTTCAAGCTCGATACTTTCTAACACCACAATGGTGTTGTCCAGCGTCATGCCAATAGCAAATGCAATACCAGCTAATGAAATGACATTAATCGTCCGATCCAGCAGCAACAGCCCCAGAAAGCCGGCCAGAGTACAAATTGGAATGCCGATAACCGCAATTAACGTCGCACGACCTGAACGCATCAAACCATACATAACCAGGGTTGCGAACAGGGCGCCTAACAGTAAATTCACCAATACATTCTGAACTGAGCTTTCCACATAGCGAACGTCATCGGAATTTAGAGTGATTTCCATACCAGCCGGGCGCAGCAACTCTTCGTTAATGCGCTCAACTTCGTCCAGCATGGCGTATTTTATATCAATGACATTAGAGCCCAGTTCACGCTGAACCTGAAGGCTGAGTACCTGCTGGCCTTTAAACCAGGACTCACTGTTCAGCTCAAAGTGATTAAAGTCGATATCGGCGACATCTTCTAACCTGGCCAGACTGTCACCGGTTCTGCGGATAATCGTCTTTTCTATTTCTTCGAGCGAATCATAACGACCGACTGTGCGCAGCAGGAACCGACGTTTGCCTTGTTCCAGTTCTCCGGCGGATGTATCGCGGTTACGTCCGCTTATTGCGGTTCTGACATCATCAACTGATACGTTGTATTGAATCAGTGCGTCTTTATCCATCAAGATACGAACTTGTCTTTGTGCTCCGCCATTAACATTCACTTGCGACACGCCCGCAACTGAAGACATCCTTGGACGAACGTTGTCTTCAATGTAATCGCGCATCATGATCATGTTGATATTTTTAGGATTATCCTCAATTGGCGCTACCCGAAAGTACATAAACGCATTACTGGAAAAAGAAGCAGAGAAAATACGAGGCTCATCTACATTCTCAGGATAATCCGGCACCTGACTTAACGCATTGTTAACCAGGATTAATGTTTCAGTAACATCAACTCCGAAAGGAAAGTCCAGTTCTATGCTTGCTTCGCCATTACGGGCACTGCTTTCCATACGTTGTAAGTTGGGGACAGTGCGAAGAAACTCCTCCTGCTCAATCAGTATTTCTTTTTCAATATCTTGTGGCGTGGCACCTGGCCACTGGATCTGTACAGAAATAGTCCTGACTTCCAAATCAGGGATCATTTGTACCGGAATGCGCAATGCCGCCGTTATGCCCAGCAAACAAAGTATTAAAATCGCGACGATGGTGACATGTTTGTGCTTTATTACGGCTTCAATCATAGTCAGCAGACTCCGTGAGCTTTAGTACCTGACCATCTGTTAGAGCTTCATTACCACGTACTATCACTCTCTCGCCTTCATCTAAACCGCTTCCCACCTCTACATAACCGTTGAAGCGTAAGCCAAGTTCAACGGACTGTTCTTTCGCTTGCCATTCATCATTCTGCTCTACCGCAATCCAGACAGAGGTTCTGCCATCGCTGTAGCGAACAACGGCATCCTGAGGTACCGAAGTCTGAACCCGTCCCGTATCTATCTCAAATGAGGCTTTTAGTGGCATTCCAACAACCCAGCCTTTAGGGTAATCCCCCGTTAAGCGAACTTGAAAAGAGCGATCATTTCCGTCAACAAAGGGCACTATGCGACTTAAATGAGCATCAATAGTCGTCTCTTTGTAGCTAAGCGAAGCCTGAGTATCAGAGTTTATAGAGGAGTAGTAAGACTGCGAAAGAAACACATCGGCATGCTGGTTTTTACTGCCAACCAATTGAAAAACGACCTGTTCGGCACTTAACCATTCACCTAAATCGGCCGGGCGACTCGCAATAACACCGTCAAATGGTGCCCTAAGTTCATGATAGTTTTGATTAACTTCAGTTTCGTTTAACATTGCCTTTGTTTCTGCCAGTTGCGCTCGTGCAACCTGAACCCGGGTACGGGAACGTCTTAAATCACTGGCTGGAACAAAATCAGTCTCTGCTAACTCTTCTAATTCACTCAGCTGCTGTTTTTCGTCGGCAAGACTGGCTTTAGCGCTATCCACCTGAGCCTGTAAAGACTCTATTATTGAATTAATTTGACGCGCATCTAAACTGGCAAGTACGTCTCCTTTATTGACTCTGTCACCAATATCCTTGTGCAGGCTCAACAACTTTCCTTCAACAGCAAAACTGAGTTGCGAATTATTCATAGCGGATAGGGTGGTGGGTACGTCAACGCTATTAATGACGGGCTGATTTTTGGCTTCAACGTACTCAACCGGGGCCTGAGTCCAGGCCGGGTTGCTAAATAGTGCCAGCACTAATAGTAACGGAATTAAGAAAACAGACTGTCTGAACCATGATGGCATCATTCGTACTCAGCTATTTTGTTAAAAAGAAGTTGTCTTTGTGTTACGCAAAACTTTTCAGATTCGATTACTATTGTAGGTTACAGAGAACAATAAGAGGCTTGTATGAGTTTAACGGATCCAAAAACGTTCGAATGTCCTTACTGTATGGCAATAAATGACATTGAAATTGATTGGTTAAATGATATTGGCCAACACCAGATTGTCGATTGCCAAATCTGTTGTCAGCCAATAGAGATCGAAATTCTGCAACTCGGGGATGATGTGCAGATCAAAGCGCACCGTGATGATGAATAAAGTACGCTTTTTTAAAAACCGTTATATTGTTTCAATTTCCTGTTCAGCTTCTCTGAAGCCTTGTTGGCGCGGCTCATCACCCATGTTCATGCCCTCAGCGCGGATGATGGTCACATCGGTTATACCGATAAAAGCAAGTGCCTGTTTTAAATAACTTTCCTGGTGATCCATAGCCTGGGCTTCACCTTGAGAGTAGATACCACCCCGACCAGACGCGATATAAACTTTTTTGTCATTTACCAGGCCTTGAGGGCCTTGTTCTGTATATTTAAAAGTGACACCAGCTTGCAATACACGGTCAAACCAAGCTTTTAGCTGAGTCGGAATAGTGAAGTTATACATTGGCGCGCCAATGACAAGCGTATCTGCCTCGAGCAGCTCCTTAACCAATTCATCAATTAGCGGCTTCTCTTCAGCTAATAATTCCTCAGCTGCCAGGTGAGGAACCGGGTTGGCAACCAGATCCCGATGAACAAGAGTAATTTCGTGTTTTTCTTTAAGTCTATTAACAATGTCCTGACTAACCTGCCGACTAACAGACTGTCCTAAAAAAATACCTGAATCCAAATGTAAAACTTTCATAAACACCTCTTTGATTTTTTAGTTGATGCAAGAAGTATAGTTCGTTCCAATTAATCGAATAAGTAGCTAAAATGAAAACTATCGTTCCAAATTTGGAATCTTTGAGGTTTTCACTATGTCCTTTCCTGATGTCACAAACTACTACCTGTTCGCTCAGGTAATGGCCTGCGGCAGTATCAGCGCCGCCTCGCGGGAGCTCGGGCTGCCCAAGTCCACCATAAGCCGAAAAATGGCTATACTTGAGCTAGAGCAGGGGACCCGGCTGTTTCACAGAAGCCGGTCAGGCCTCAAATTAACCGATGTTGGACGTGAGTTTCTGGTGCACTGCGAGCGTCTTGTCAGCGCAGCTGAATCGGCTCAACAAGTCACACAGCGTTTACTGGATAAACCCCGGGGTAAAGTCGAAATAAGCGCGCCCTATGCTTTAAGTCAAAGCTTGTTAGTCCAGGTGTTACCTGAATTTATGAGTTTGTATCCGGAAGTTGAAATTCAACTTGTTGTGACAAACCGGCCGGTTAACTTAATAGAAGAGGGCATCGACATTGCTTTGCGCGTACGAAAAAATATAGAAGACTCCAGTTTAATAGCCAGACCCATAAGTCAGGCGCCTCAAACCCTTTATATTGCTCCCGATTTAATAAATCATAACTCGATAACTGAGCCTGAGGACTTATTAACGTTCGAGCATTTGAGTCTGCATTACACCAACGGACGATATGGTTATGAATTGATCCACAGTTCAGGCCAGCAAAAAAATATCAGAATAAAACCCCGTCTTATCACCGACGATATGATTGTCTTACGAGAAGCTGCAATAAAAAAACTTGGCATTGTCGCTTTACCAAATTACCTCTGTAACGATGCAGTGAATAGCGGGGAACTTGCCCCTGTTTTAACTGACTGGCATCTACCCACCGGGATCATGCATATGACGTACTCGCACCGACGAGGAATATTGCCGGCGGTGCGGGTTCTTATCGATTTCCTCGCTGAAAAGCTTCCGCATCTTGCACAGCAACAGTTTTAAAAAGTAAGTGCTTCGTACTAGAGTTATACCGATATAGTAATGATTTAACATAATATACATTATACGCAATTAAGTTATGTTAAGTTTTTAGTGCTTTCCAGGCCTGTCTTTAGTTCTCTCGAGTAACCTGAGATGATTTCTAGTATTTAGGAGGAAGTTTTACCGTGGCTACTGAATTTCGGACAAACTCTGTGCGCGTTTTCGCCTTTAACTACAAGGCTGCGGCTGGCCATTTGGGGGTAAATCTACGAACAATTTACCGTTGGTTTGAATGGAGTTTTCATCCCAGTAACAAAATGACAAAGCTCCCTCAGGCCGTAGTTATTTCCTACAGCAAAACTCTCTCAATTCAGCATTTCTGTTATCATGTCTTTATTGCTAGTTAAGAGAAGAACAATTCAATGAAATTAGACTGTCTGGCGCTACAGCCACAAACCGGCGAGTGGCTCAAAGAGCTGCCTGCGGAACTTAAAGAAGATGCCTTAGTTGGACAAAAACGTGCAGTTACGGCCTTAAACAACGCGTTACGCCAGCATGGCACATACTCTAATATTTATGCTTTATTTCCTGGTGGTCTTTTAAAACGGGACATCCTCGATGCCTACTTTACTGATAATCGTTGGGAGTTCACTCACTGGTATGACTGGCTGTATTTGGCGAATCCGTCAGATTCTTTACGTCCTTTGTGTGTTAATTTGCCGTCAGGAACTGCCGACGCAGCCATTAAAGCGATATGGGGTTTCCTGCAGCTACCGTTAAATCAACGCGAAGAAGCTTACAAGACCATTATTGAACAATTTGATACCCATAAGCTGCGTGATTACATGCAACAAATACGGGATAAAAAGGCTGAGGATATCCAGGGCGAGAGCCTGGCCTCTGTTTTAGTGGGACATCAGCACCCTGCCCCTTACTACTATTGCGATCGTGTTACCGAGGAACGGCTCTTTGGTCACATTGGTGTGCAATCGGTTGAAGGAACGGTCAGTTCAGAGCTGCATTTAATTGAGGCCGGCCTTTTGCATAAAGCGAACGGTGGTGTTTTGGCTATAGAGGTTGCTCAGTTGCTCGAAAACATCACGCTCTGGAAGCGTCTTAAAGATGTTATCGAGGGCGGAGAATTTGAATGGCCGCGTCAGTCGCCGACTTCAGGTGCGGCCTTCTTTTATCGACCCGAGTCTGTGCCCATTAATATTAAGATTATTTTACTGGGGTCACGTAACGAATACGCGCAGCTGCGCGAGTATGACGAAGACTTTGATAACTTCTTCCCGTTTTTGGCTGACTTTCATGGACATTATGCAACTCAGAATGAGCCGGTAGCGCCCTACTTCAATTACTTACAGTATGTGTGGCAACTAGCCGATGTGCTGCCGTTAAGTACCGATGGTTACTCAGCTTTATTGCGAGTTTGTGCCCGATACACGGATTATCAGCAGGAGCTCACATTAAACACGATACAGTTACTGCAACTGCTTCGTGAAGCCAACGACTGTGCGCTGCAAAACCAACACGCAAAGATTGATAAAGCCGCTATAGACTTAGCGCTGCAGCAACAGCGAGACCGAGAAGGTAACCTTGCTGAGCTGAGCCGACGCAGCATACTCGAACAGCAGGTTCGAATAGACACTCATGGCTCTGCGGTTGGTCAGTTAAATGGGCTGACTGTTGTGACTATGGGCGGCAGTGAGTTCGGCGAGCCTTCCCGGATTACTGCGACCATTCACTATGGTGATGGCGATATTATTGATATTGAACGTAAATCTGACCTCTCCGGTAATATTCACACTAAAGGAGTTATGATTTTAAGCGCCTATTTGGCCAACCAATTTGCCCGCCATGAACCGCTATCCGTATCAGCAACTGTGGTATTTGAGCAGTCCTACTATGAGGTCGATGGCGACAGCGCATCACTTGGCGAGCTTTGCTGCTTGATTTCAGCTCTGGCTGAGCAGCCGCTGAAGCAGTCACTGGCGATTACTGGCGCGATAGATCAGTTTGGTAACGTTCAGTCTATTGGTGCAGTGAATGAAAAAATTGAAGGTTATTATGCGCTTTGTGCTCACAGAGGCTTAAATGGCGAACAAGGTGTTATTATTCCGCAGTCGAATCGACACCAGCTTAACCTCAACGACGATATCATCGAGGCTGTTAAGTCCGGTAAATTTTATGTGTACACGGTAGAGCACGTTGAGGAAGCGTTAGAGTTACTAACAGACTTACCGATCAAAGATCTTTTTCAGAAAGTTCGTGAACGAACTCTGGATAGTTCTGATAGTGATCAACCTAGCGGTTTCTGGCAACGACTTTTTAGTTGAGAAACTACTTGTCGGATTTGTTTGGCGTACAGTTGTACGCTAGACTGCTGCCTAGTTTTTTCGAACAATTAATTAGGGTATTTATGAATCAATCGAGCTTTACTCGCGAAGAACTTCTCGCCTGCAGTCGCGGGGAAATGTTTGGTCCTGGTAACAGTAAGTTGCCGGCACCTAATATGTTGATGATGGATCGCATCATTGAAATTAACGAAGACGGCGGATCGGCCGGGAAAGGTTTTATCCATGCCGAGCTCGATATTAATCCTGACCTTTGGTTTTTTGACTGTCACTTTAAAGGCGACCCGGTAATGCCAGGTTGTTTGGGTCTTGATGCTATGTGGCAGTTGCTCGGCTTTCACCTGGCGTGGTCCGGGGGGCCCGGTCGCGGTCGCGCGTTGGGTGTTGGTGAAGTTAAATTTACCGGGCAAATTCTGCCGGAACACAAGAAAGTCAGTTATTTTATTGATATGACACGAGTTATCAAACGTAAATTATTTATGGGCGTGGGTAATGGTCGTGTTGAGGTTGACGGTCGTGAAATTTACACAGCCAAAGACTTAAAAGTTGGCTTGTTTACCGACACTTCTACTTTTTAATAATACTTCTTTGAATTCAAAAAACGCCGATGCTTTCGCTATCGGCGTTTTATTTAGCCTTTAATGCCTCTGACAATCAGCGGAATAAGCCGGTATTTCGGGCTTCCATTGCATCTCGCCAACCTCCCAGCCAGTGGGAACGAAAATCATCCTGGGTCTGATAAGGACAGTTGTCTTTTGAGCGACCATGCAAACCGGCTTTAAAGCCTTGAGTATGTGCTCTTTCAAAGCGATCGCGCTTTTGTCTTTTCATAAACCTATCCCTCGCCTGTTATTCACAGATTATTATTTAGAGATTATTTAGAGAGTGAGACTTTTTTGCTGCCTCATTACTATTGATAGACTTATTTGGTGAGAGTTCAATTGTAAAAGCAGCACAGTATCCATTGACTTTTTTTAACGGATTGAAACTGTGCTACTTTTTATTTTAAGACCTATTATGATTTTTTGGTCTTAAGGAAGGTTCTTCTTCTTATTCCGGTAATAAGCAAACCCAGTGTGCCAAATCCAAGTAGCGAGCCAAACCCGACAGCGGCGCCCTGACGCTCTACAGGCTCTTCGTTATCAGTACAGTTATTAAGCTCGCCTTCAATAGGATCGAGCTTTACATTGACCAAAATTTCGCGAGTCTGCTCTTCTCCGTCTTCGTCTGTGTAAGGTTCAGTTTTAAGCGCTGTAGCAATAATTTCACCGTTTTCGGTAATATCATTGGCATCAACAATATTGTATTCGCTGTCACAGCTAATCGTATTGTTCAGGTTAATAATTTGTGGGGCTTCGTCACTCATATCATAGTAAAAACCAGCACGAGCACGAACCTGAGACAGTGTCGGATCAACCTCTGCTGTACCGACCATTTCGCCGTTATCATTGATACTGCGAACGATGGTCGACGCGCCATTAAAGAAACTGTCAAGAATTGTCAGTTCCCCCTCGTCAACATCATAATAAAAGCCGTAGCTTCGCAACTTTCCTGCAGGGCGTTTGGTTAAATGACCTACCGCAACATTCGAATCATTAATGTCCGTTGCAGCGCCCCACAAGTAGATAGGGTCTTCAGTGACTGGCAGCGCTTCTTCATTCTGGAAAATTGCCGGCATACGAATAGCATTACGCTCAGGATGATATGTCCAGCTTTGCCCTACTGCTATGCCATTGTTATTAATGGCATAAGCGTAGCTTGAAAAGTCATTTTCATCGTCGCTTCTTCGCTCTACCAGCGTTGGTAATTTAATAGATTCGCCAATAACGTCACCATTGGCGTCAAGCTGCCATAATCTCGCGCGAATGTCATAGATAGAGCGACCGGCATTGTAACCGGAGCGCGGACGGCTATAGCGATAACGGCTGTTACTAAAGGTTGCGATATTCGACGCATCGGCATTTTGCAAGCCTCTCCAGATGCCCCATACACAAACTTCTAAAGGTTGTGATGCGCTGGCAACTTCAGGGTCTTCGCATCTTTCTTGAATTCGAGTTGTTGCGTAAGGACTTAACGAAACACTTTCGTAACCGGCAGCAAGTCCACTCTCGTTTATATCGAAAATAGCACTTTCGCCGCCCAGGTAATCCTGAGCTTCCGGCTCAACGACACTGGATTCTCCGTTGTTGTACCACATTCCGCGAGTTAAAAATTCGGATACGAAGTACTCCTCGGTCTCAGTTTCATCGTCAGAATTGGTATATTCATGCTCAATAAGCTCAAACGGTGCACTGGTGACCCCCACCGCTGTATTGGCATTATTAATTGAGTATAAGAAGCTGTCCACGCTATTAGCGAGTTGGTTCTCAGTTGCTGACACCGCGTTAACTTCACTGCTGGCCCCGCTGCTATAGATGAAGGCCTGGTTCAATCCAACACGTTGAGTCTGAAGGCTGTTATTTGCATAGTTTCCCAAGTTTTCTACAATTGCCTGATACTGAGCAATTGTCAGTTCTTCACCGGCTTCAGGATCAAAACCTATCTGTATGAGTAGTCGCTCGGGAACTTTAGAAAAATCAATTTCCACATTTTCCGGGAAACGTGCAACACCAACAATTTGCCCACTGGCGTTAATGCTTTGTGGAACACTGCTGCGATAATTATTCAAAGTGTCAATTGTTTCAATATTATAAGTGTCTGCTGCAGAAGCAAAAGAGACGGTTGAAACAATTGCGATGGTAAGTGACTTCAACGTAAATGATTTCATTAACTAACTACTCTGTTCTGATAAGTTTTCCAGTTCTTCCCAGCGCTCCAGATCTTGCATCAGCTGCCCTTCAATGTCGGCAATTTGACTCATGACTGGTTCGGTTTTTTCTAGTGGCTGTTCGAAGAACCCCGGTTCATTCATTAACTGTTGTAATTCTTCAAGTTTTGCTTCTTTTTCCGCAATAACTTTGGGTAACTGCTCTAGTTCGCGTTGCAGTTTATAGGATAACTTCTTCTTCGGCTTGTCTGAACCTTTGTCTGCGGGTTTCCTTTTATTTTGCGAACTTTTGTTGCTGTCAGACTCTTTAGCTGCTGCTTTGGTTCCGTTGCTATGGAATGAATTTTCCGCTTTCGCCGCTAAATAGTGGTTTAGCTCGGTAAAGCCACCAATAATTTCTGTAATAACGCCCTCACCTTCAAAGTACAGTACACTGGTCGCCGTATTATCGACAAATTCCCTGTCGTGACTGACTAATAGAACCGTGCCCTGATAATTCGCAACTATTTGTTCGAGTAATTCTAAGGTTTCAATATCAAGATCGTTGGTTGGCTCGTCCAGTACCAGAATATTACTGGGTTTCAGCAATATCTTAGCTAACAATGCGCGGTTTCGTTCACCACCAGAGAGCGCACGAACGGGAGTTCTTGATTGTTTCGGTGAAAACAGAAAGTCCTGCAAATAACTTAAAATATGGCGGCTACGACCCTGAAACTCGATGTCCTGCTTACCATCACCGACGTTATCCATCACCGTTTGCTCAGGATCAAGCTGCGAACGATGTTGATCAAAATAAGCAACTTCAAGGTTTGTACCCAGTTGAACCTTTCCATTGTCTACATCCTGCATACCGAGAATAACTTTAATCAGCGTACTCTTACCGCAACCATTGGGGCCGACAAACGCAACTTTGTCGCCACGCATCAACAAGAGATCGAGGTCATTAATAATAGGCTTGTCGCCGAAGCGCAAAGCCATATTTTCGCCTTCAAAGACTTTCTTACCGGAACGCGAAGACTCGTTCACGGCCAGGTTTGCTTTACCCTGAAGTTCACGTCTTTGCTGACGTTGCTTCCGCAGATCCTGAAGTGCACGTACTCGTCCTTCGTTACGAGTGCGACGTGCTTTAACACCCTGGCGTATCCAGGTCTCTTCAGCTGCCAGCTTTTTATCAAATTCAGCGTTGTGGCTTGCTTCAACTTCCAATGCTTCCTGTTTTTTCTGCAGATAGGTATCGTAGCTGCCCGGGTAACTGGTTAAGTGTCCGCGGTCTAAATCTATAATTCGTGTGGCCAAACGGCGGATAAATGCCCTGTCGTGACTAATAAATAACACGGCCCCGGAAAAGTTAACGATTTGCTCTTCCAGCCAACGCACCATTTCAATATCCAAGTGGTTGGTTGGTTCGTCTAACAGTAAAATGTCCGGATCAACAACCAAAGCTCGAGCCAGCGCTACGCGACGCAACCAACCGCCGGAAAGAGCAGCCATAGTTTCATCTGCGGGTAATTGCAGCTGAGTTAAAACCTGCTCAATGCGGGTGTTAACTTGCCAACCGTTAATGGCATCCAGTTGATTCTGCAATTTGTCCATTTCGTCCAGAGTTGCGCTACTGGGGGAATCCGTAAGACTGGCAGACAGTTCATGATAACGAGCCAACGCCTTGCCTGATTCAGCAAGAGCTTCAGCTACGTAGTCAAACACCCGTTGTTCAGATTGCTTAGGCGGGTCTTGCGGCAAACGGGTCACTTTAGTGTCACCCACCCACTGTATTTGGCCTGAATCTAAGACCACTTCATTATCTATCGCTTTTAAAAAAGTGGATTTACCAGCACCGTTACGGCCGACCAAACAGACTCGTTCACCGGCTTCAATGGTAAAATCTACACCGTCTAAAATGGCCTCAGCGCCAAAGGCGAGGTGTGCATCCTGTACACGTAATAAACTCATTGCTCTACAAACTCCAGCAATTGATTAGCGTCGAAAGGCCAACGCAATTCTGCGTCGTCTTTTCCCCGAATAAATACTGGTACTAACCAGCCATACTCTTCTTGCAGCTCCTGCTGTTCGGCAATGTCGACTACTCCAAGTTCAACCGGCTCTTCAAGGTCAAGCGAGTGCAGTAACTGAATAGCCTGAGTACAAAGCGGACAGTTTGGTTTCGTAAGCAAATAAAACGCAGACATTAATTAAGCCCGTGAAATAATAAAATAATGATGAATACCTTTATGACGTTTGAAGTCCTCTGGTATTGAGGCTTGTGTCTGATCATTCACCTCAAGGCCTGCTTTATCCAGCCCTTCGGTGTCAATGCGGAATTTCTTTCTATTGTTAGAGAATAAAATCACGCCATCCTCTTTCAGCATGCCCGTGGCGGTTTTTATCAAACCAACGTGGTCACGCTGTATGTCTAAGGTTCCGCTCATTCGTTTTGAGTTACTAAAGGTGGGCGGATCAAGGAAAATAACGTCAAACAGTTGTTTGCCACGTTGTTCCCGCATCCAGCTAAAGCAATCGGCCTGAATAAATTGGTAGTTGCCTCGTAAGCGGTTCAAGGCAAAGTTACGCTCACCCCACTTCAGGTAGGTTTTCGACATATCGACGGAAACCACTCGTGCGGCTCCGGCTCTGGCAGCCTGTACAGATGCGGTGCAGGTATAGGCGAACAAATTCAGTACATCCAACTCTTCGCACTTATCCAGTAGCTCTTTACGCACCAATCTGTGGTCCATAAATAAGCCGGTATCAAGGTAATCGGTTAAATTCACCTCAAACTTGGCGCCGTATTCGTTAACCGTTAGCACCGTGCTGTCCTGCGACTGTTTTTCGTATTGCTGCTTACCGCTTTGGCGCTGGCGACGTTTAAGAATGATTTTATCTTCTGATACCGGTAAAGCAGAACTCAAAGACTCGAGCATGAACCACAAGCGGTCATTGGCCACTCCTTCCGGAATGTCTTTTGGAGCTGCGTATTCCTGTACAACCACGTAATCCTGGTAAATATCGATAGCGGCGTTGTACTCAGGAATGTCGGCGTCATAAACACGCCAGCAATCCAGCCCTTCTTTGTCTGCCCACTTACTTAACTTCGCGTAATTCTTCTTAACCCTATTAACCAGGTCGTCAGCTTGACTCTCTGCGAAGTCAGGTTGCTCTTTAGTTAAGTCATAAAGTGCCAAATTAACCGGAATTGCACCATTTAATAGCGGGTATTTTTTATGGCTGCGCAGTTTCAAGCGTTTTAGTAGCTGCTCGTCTCCTGCCAGTACGGCTATATGCCAATTGTGGAAGGTGTCTTTTAATTGACGGCCAAAACGGCGGTACAAGAGTAAGGTTTCAACGGCCTCACCCAGACGTTCACCGTAGGGAGGATTACAGACTAACAGCCCACTTTCCGCCGGTGCTTCGCAGTTTGTTGCATCCGCAACTTCAAACTCTATCACTTCATGCAGTAGCACACGCTTGGCGTTATCTTTGGCTTTAGCGACCAAATGAGGGTTGTTGTCAGAGCCTTTTAACTGGCCTTTAAAGTTTTTCTTACCCTCTTTAAAGCGCTGCTCTGCCTGCTCTAATACGTCGTGCCATAATTGCGGCGAATGTTCATGCCAAAACAAAAAGCCCCAATGCGCACGGCTCAGCCCAGGCGCGTGGTCCATTGCCATCATGGCCGCTTCTATGACCAAGGTCCCCGAACCACAGAACGGGTCAAAGATGACTGGCTCGTCTTTTTCTAATTCGTTTTTGATGCCTGCCCGGACTAATATGGCGGCGGCTAAGGTTTCCCGCAGCGGTGCTTCGCCCTGCTGCAAGCGATATCCCCTTTTGTGCATGCCGTCACCGGTAAAGTCTAAAGACCAGGTGAGCTTGTCTTTATGGACTCGCACGGCAATACGAATGTCCGGGTCTTGCTTATCGATACTGGGACGTTCAAATCCGCTATTGCGAAAGTTATCGACAATACAGTCTTTTACTAACTGCGCGCCGAACTGAGTATGGCGAATGTCGTCGTTACCGCCGGAAAAATCAACCACAAAGGTTCTGTTCGCATCGAAAACCTTGCTCCAGGAGAATTGAGTCAATGCCAGTTTAATCTCATCCAGGCTGGAAACTTCCTTTTCACCTAATTGCAACAGCATACGGCTTGCTAACCTGGACCACATAGCCACCGTGTAAGCCTGCTGTAAATCGGCTTCAATATAGCAGCCTGCCATGGTTTGCTTAACGTGAGTTAAGTTAAATTCTTGCAACTCATCAAACAAAAGCCCTTCAAGACCTTTGGAGCACGCAATAAAAAAACGATACATAGAAACTTCGCCTAAAAAATTAAGGTGACAATTATAACGGAGAGCTCAGTGGCTGTCTGTAATTCCAGCTGAAATAAGGGAATTACAAAGAGAATGACTAATAAAACAGCAGTTAAACCGTATTTGTATAAATACTATGCGGTTGGTTTAAATAAAGCTTGCGTGGTACGAATTATCACTATACTATGCGCTCTCAATCGGACGCGGGGTGGAGCAGTCTGGTAGCTCGTCGGGCTCATAACCCGAAGGTCGTAGGTTCAAATCCTGCCCCCGCAACCAACGTCCGGAATAAGTATTTATTAATATTTTCCTGCTAAGCCCCCCTTTCTTAGAACAAAGTCCTAAATAAATCCCGAAAATACACTAAAATTTTAAGGTTTTTCCTTAAAAGAGTTACGCCAGTTTCTGACTCCAGTCAGACTGGGCCGACAAAGCTAAATCAACGGTTGCCGGTAACAAGCGGTTTAAAGTGACTTTAATGACATGATACTGACGCAGAGATTTAATTGCAGAAAGCTGCATGCCGTTACTTAACAGTAAGCAAGTCGCAAATTCATCATCGGTATCAAGAATTAAGAACAGCCCCTGATCAAAACCTGAGTTCAATTCGCATAAACGCCGCTCTACCGGCCATTCGCTAATATCAGATTTTTGAAAATGCCAACTCTGTGGCATTTGAGGACGACCAAAGCGACACCATGCCGTTGTATTAAGAGCCGCATTTTTCGGTGCGCAAGGCATTTTATCAGCTGGGTAAGCCTCCAATGTTTCACTAACGCTCTGGAAGGTCGTCGCGTCTTCAATGTCCATCATTTGTTCATTAAAGTGAATATTGACTAGCTGACTCGGTTTGTAAGGTGTATCAAATACCTCGGTATCACTTAGCTTGACGCTAAGCTTGCCGCTTTCTGTATTGAATAACCATAACCAATGGGATTCCGATTCCACGATGTTAGCCTTTATTATTAGAAGAATTTAAGCTTTGCGATAAGATACTAAAGTCACTTAATCATTACAAGTGACTAACAATTGAGCGAATTAGCCCTGGACCTTGATAGATAAACCCAGTGTAAATTTGTACCAGGCTAGCTCCTGCTTTGAGTTTAGCTTCTGCCGACTCAGCTGAATCGATACCTCCAACGCCAATCACCGGTATTTTTCTTTGCAAAGTTTTATACAACAACTCTATCACTCGAGTACTTTTATCCTGAAGTGGTTTACCGCTTAAGCCGCCAGCTTCACCTGCCTGACTACTTTGCAATCCGTCACGCGACAACGTTGTATTGGTGGCTATTACGCCGTCCATTTCATTTTTTAATAATGACTGCGCCATGACTTCAACTTCATGATCTTCAAGATCCGGAGCTATTTTAACTACCAACGGAACATAGCGATCATGCTCTTTTGCCAGAGCGAGCTGAGTAGCTTTTAGCTTGGACAATAAACCATCAAGACTGGAGCCGTGCTGGAGATCTCTTAACCCCGGGGTATTAGGTGATGAAATGTTAATCGTGACATAGTCTGCGTACGGATAAACTTTATTCAGACACGCAAGGTAGTCATCAATGGCCTGTTCTTCCGGCGTGTTTTTGTTTTTACCGATATTAATACCTAACACGCCTTTATAAGAAGACGCTTTGACATTTTTAACAAGCTCATCAACCCCATGGTTATTAAAACCCATGCGGTTAATAATTGCTTCGTCTTCGGTCAAGCGGAATAAACGAGGCTTATCATTACCCGGCTGAGCTACAGGGGTCACCGTACCCACTTCGATAAAGCCAAAACCCATCTGAGAAAATGCGTCTATACACTCGGCGTTTTTATCAAGACCAGCGGCTAAACCGACCGGGTTAGGGAAATCAATCCCCATAACCCGAACCGGTTTGCTGGCTACGTTTTGTTTCCAAAACAGCGACAACGGTGTGCGATGCCATTTATTCAGGATCCCGAGCATTAATTCGTGCGTTTTCTCAGGATCCTGACGAAACAAAAATGATTTTATTAGGTTGTACATTAACTGATCACTTTAGGTGCACAGTTGTGGCTCAACAGCATAAGTTCGCGCAAAGCAACGGAGAATTTGGCAAACTCGTGGCTCTTCGTTGTGCGGAAGTCTGATAGCATTTGCTGCCAACGAGATAACAACACTTCGTTTTGTTCTATCCACTCGCTGATCATCTTCTCCGGGTCACTGACGTCTGGTGTTGAGCGCAGCACAACTTGAGTTAACGAACGTTGTTGCCAATCGAGCTCTTCACGGAATGCCGCTCTTGCCAGAGCTTGCCAATGGTTCGCCACCGGTTGGTTATTAATTTGTATTAAGAACCAATGTAAGTTTATTTCCGCACCCAAACGGAAGTAAAGCGTACCAACTGTCTTGAATGACTGTCCTGTTTCATTAGCAACTTCAGCAAGATCCATCGCAGAAAATATGGTACTCAAGCTCGCAATGTTTTTTGCCAGCTTGGCCGGGAAGCCGTGCTCTTTGTACTTCTCAATTGTTTCTTCAATGACTTTGGCTTCATCTTCAACCATATACTTAAGGCTGTTTTCGCGTAAGTCGTCAAATGCTCCCATGTAGAAGTCTAAGTGTTCCTGAATACCACTCAGAGCTGGGTTACGGTGGCGCAAGAACCAGCGAGTTGCGCGGCGCACCATACGACGAAGCTGGAATAAAACTTCATTCTGAACTTCTGCTGGCACTTTATTATTCAGCGCTTCAATTTGTTCCCACAGTTCTTCAACTTTAAAGCACTCACGGGCTACTACGTAAGCAGAAGCTATTTCAGCAACTGTCGAACCAGTTGCCTCCTGCTTGCGGAAAACGAAATTTGGTCCCATATCGTTAACGATATTATTGGCAAGCTTAGTGGCAATAATCTGACCTTTTAGCGGATGAGATACCATGCTGTCAGCAAAACGATCACGTAAGGCCTCTGGGAAAGAGTCAAAAAGTTCACGCATGTGGTACGGGTCTTCCGTAATTTCATCCGTTATCAACTGCTCTTTCAGAACCATCTTTCCGTAAGCGGTAACAATGGACAATTCCGGACGTGTTAAGCCCTGATTTGTTGCCTGACGCTCAACTAATTCATCATCATCAGGTAAAAACTCAAGCTGACGATTCAACGAATGCTCGCGCTCAAGGTGATGAATAAACCGCGTGTATTCTTTCACTTGATCGGTGCCGCGCAACGCTGTTACCGAAATTGACTGTGTTTGTCTGTTACAGTCATCCAGCACAATTTTCGCGACATCATCGGTCATGTCGTAAAGCAGTTTATCGCGTTGTTTCTTCGTCAGCTCGCCGCTGTTAACTAAACCGTTCAATAAGATTTTAATGTTAACTTCGTTATCTGAACAATCAACGCCACCTACGTTATCGACAAAGTCGGTGTTGACTCGACCGCCGTTTTGCGCAAATTCAATACGGCCTAATTGAGTAAAGCCTAAGTTGCCGCCCTCACCGATAATTTTTGCGTTCAGCTCGTGGCCGTTTACGCGCAGTGCATCGTTAGCACGGTCGCCAACATCACTGTCGGTTTCTGCTTTACCTTTTACGTAAGTGCCGATACCCCCATTCCAGATAAGATCAACTTTCATCGTTAAGCAGGCTTTGATCAAATCATTCGGTGTCATTGATTTTTTCTGGGTACCCAGCATTTTCTTAATTTCAGGTGTTAGCTCAATCGCTTTTGCACTTCTTGAGAAAATACCACCACCTTTTGAAATCAATTCGCGGTTGTAATCATCCCAGCTTGAACGCGGCATTTTAAATAAACGGTCACGCTCTTCCCAGGATTTTGCCGCATTTGGTTGCGGGTCAATAAAGATATGCAAGTGGTTAAATGCCGCTTGTAAGCACGTGTGCTTGGACAGCAACATGCCGTTACCAAATACATCGCCACCCATGTCACCAATGGCAACACAGGTAAAGTCTGTGGTTTGACAGTCGATACCCATTTCGCGGAAATGGCGCTTAACTGACTCCCAGGCACCACGAGCGGTAATACCCATTTTCTTATGGTCATAGCCAACTGAGCCGCCTGATGCAAAGGCATCACCCAGCCAGAAATTATATTCAGCTGAGATGCCGTTAGCGATATCAGAAAAAGTTGCAGTGCCTTTATCTGCTGCAACAACCAGGTATGGATCGTCTTCGTCGCGACGAACAACACTTTTCGGCGGAACAATTTCGCCTTCAACGATGTTATCGGTAATGTCGAGTAACGCACGGATAAAGGTTTTATAGCACTCTTTACCTTCGACCATCATGCCTTCTCTGTCTTCTGGTAAAGCTTTACAAATAAAGCCACCTTTTGCCCCTACAGGAACAATAACGGTGTTTTTCACTTGCTGAGCTTTAACCAGACCAAGTACTTCGGTGCGGAAGTCTTCACGACGGTCTGACCAGCGCAATCCGCCGCGGGCTACTTTACCACCACGAAGGTGCACACCTTCGACTTTCGGCGAGTAAACAAATATCTCAAACTTAGGTAACGGTAATGGCATTTCCGGTACCAGTTCAGGTAAGAACTTAACCGAAATATACGGTTTGTCGTTGCCCTGCTCGTCTTTCTGGAAGAAGTTGGTACGTAACGCAGCATCTATCAATTCCACATAGCGACGAATAATACGATCGTCATCAAGGTTGGCAACGTTGTCCAACTCGGTATTAATACGGGTATGAAGTGCTTCGAGCTTTTTCTCGACTCCTTTTGTGCCCGGTTCAAACTTGCTGTAAAACATCTTCACAACCAGCTTGGCCAGCAAAGGATACTTACTGAAAGTGCTCTCTATGTAGCTTTGACTGAATGTAGTACCAATTTGGCGCATGTACTTCGCAAACATACGTAAAATAGTCGCCTGACGGCCGTTCATTCCGGCGCCTAGTACTAAGCGGTTGAAGCCATCGTCTTCTAACTTACCTTTCCAGACTAACGCAAAGGCTCTCTGGAAGGTTTCTCGACTTTCTTCCAGATTCAATGAACCTGCCGTATGAAGCATGTGGAAATCGAGAACCCAGTAGACATCACCGTCGCTCGTTTTAATCTGGTAAGGACTTTCGCCGATGACACGTAATCCGAAGTTTTCGAGCATCGGCAATACGTCCGACAGGTGAATCGGCTCGTCTTTATGGAACAACTTCAAATGCAGATGTTTACTGTCGTCTTTTTCTTCCTGAGCACGGTATAACACCATACCCAGTTTATGTTCGTCGTTTAAGGACTCCAGTTGTTTTATGTCTGAAATTGCTACCGATGGTAAAACATCTTCTTTATACGCACGGGGAAATGCCATAGCGTACCGCTTATTTAAACGGGTAGCATTTGCTTCGCCGAAAGTGGATTGCAAAATACGTTCGAAATTGTCTTCCCACGTGCGCGCCGCTTCAATTAAGTTCTGTTCTAATTCTTTCACGTTCACATCCTGATGGTCTTCGCTCAAACGCACGGTATAATGCGTTCTTGCTAACGAAGACTCTGAAAAATAAGTGGTAAAGTCGACGTCGTATTCGGTTTTCAATGTACGCGCCAACACACTTTGAGTTCGTTGACGTAACAAGGTGTTATAGCGCTCTTTTGGCACATAAACCATGCACGACATAAAGCGGCCGAAAATATCGCGGCGCAGAAAAGCGCGGGTCATGTCGCGTTCTTGCATTTGCAACACACCCAAACCAACCGTTAACAGATCGTCTTCTTCTGCCTGCACAATTTCATCACGAGGATAGGTCTCTAAAATATTCAACAGTGCTTTAGCCGCGTGAGACTGCGGAGCGAAGCCTGACATGTCCAATACGCGCGATATTTTCTCACTCACCAACGGGATATCACGTGCACTATTGTTGTAAAAGTTTGCCGAATACAAACCAATAAAGCGGTCTTCACCTACTACTTCGCCATCTTGGTTAAAGCGTTTAACGCCAATGTAGTCGGAGTATGCCGGACGATGGACCCGCGATTTCGAGTTGGTTTTAGTCAACAGTAACAAGCGTTCGTTTTGTGTTATTTCGCGCGCATCTTCAGGTAAGCTGGAAACCAAACGCCCTTTTTCACTAACGGAATTTTTCATTAGCCCCAGACTGGAATCTTTAACCTGTTTGAGTTCGTAGTCCCCTTTCACTGGGGTTAGTTCATAGGAACGGTAACCAGTTAATGTGAAATTATCATTGGCCAGCCACTGTAAAAATTGCTTAATTTCTTTCTTTTCTTTTTTCGAGCCCGGATAAAAGTCGTGATCAAGCTGTTCTGAAACCGACTGCAAACGCTGACGCATAGCCTGCCAGTCTTCAACTGCAAGACTGATTTCTTCCATTACCGACACCAACTCACTTTTTAACGTTTTTATTTCTTCTTTGCTGGTTTGGCGGTCTATTTCAATAAGAAAGACCGTGTCGACATAGTTATCTTCGCTACGGGTTCCGGGTTTCTGTAATTCAGTAACCTGACTATTTTTGTCTCGTTTATGACTCAACGGCATATGCAGTAATAAATGCGATGTAATACCCAGACGAGCCAGTGCCATTCGTACTGAATCAACCATAAACGGCATATCATTTTGAATAATTTCAATAATGGTATGGGGAGACTCCCAACCGTCCGCAGGAACTTCAGGGTTATATACTTTTATCAGTGCTTTATCACCGGGTTTATATTCATTAAAACTATGCCATAAACCCAAAACTGCACCGTACATATCACTATCGTGGCGGTTGGTTAAATCATCACTGGCAATATTACGATATAAGCGCTTGGCAAAATCTGCTACTAAGTGCGCTTGAGAGGCGGGAACTTTCTTATTTATCAATTCAACGACTTTTTCCAGTAAAACCGGAGATTGACTATCGACCAACGACATAATTACAGAGTCCTTGAGGTTGTTGGTGAAACGTCGCAGGCAAGCCCAAATGCGGCCCACGGCCAGAGAATATATGATTGATGTTATTGTCGGACATTTACGCTGGGGTTTCAACGCTTATTCACGCTAAAAACAGGTGTTTAGACCAGATATGGTAAGTAAAATAATATAACTATTTAGTTTAACTGAATGGACTCTATGTTAGCCGTTTTAATCCCACGAACTTTTGCTGTTCATCAACTTGCAAAAGGAAGCGTCCGCGCACCCCCTTATTATCAATAAAAGGAATTAAACGACCCGCGGGTAGGGCTACCCGCGTGCCATTAACGGTCGTGACTACAATTTGTTGATAACCTTTACTGTAATAGACATCACAAAATTCCTGGTAGCTCATACTTAGGTTAAAAACATACTCAATGATCACCGTTGGTTAATACCTTTAAATAATTATTCAGTTAGACAACTTTCTATTTTTTCAAATAAGTCACTGGCCAGGTTTGGCAATTGACGTAAAGACTCAAGCTGATTGCGCATTAATTGCTGGCGATTCTCATCATACCGGCGCCAACTGACAAAAGCAGATAGCAGTCTTGAAGCAACCTGAGGGTTACTGGTATTCAGTTGTTGAATGACTGAGCCTATCAATTCATACCCTGCCCCGTCAGCTTTGTGAAACTGCGGTTGATTCTGAGTGAACGCGGCAAGCAGTGAATACACCCGGTTTGGGTTTTTCAACGAAAAATCGGGATGCGTCATTAAATCTTTAACGCGCTCCACCGTTGCGTCGTTATTAGCAAGAGCCTGAGTACTGAACCACTTGTCCATTACCAGCTTTTCGCCACGCCATTGCTGCTCAAACTTATTAAGTAAAGATTCAGCTATAGCATGATTTGCCCAGACTCCGGCCTGCATTGCACCCAGCTGATCAGTCAGGTTATCGGCCTGGTCAAATTGTTGTGTCAACTTATTGGTCGCTGCGTCGTCTAGTTCGGCTAAATAACTTAAACAAACCTGTTTCAGCTGACGTTTGGCTATTTCATCCCCCACTAACTGGTAGGCTTTTTCTGACTTACAAGAACTCAGAAGCTGGCTGAAATCATCCTCCAGCGCAACTGCCAGTTGTTTTTTTAGTGACTTCAACTGGGTATTAATTGCTTCTACCGGAATGGTTTCATAATTATCAGCAATAGTTGAGGCTGAAGGCAGCGTTAAGGCCAGGGCTTTTAGTGCAGGATCGGTATTTGCGCGAAGCAGGTTCCGACACGCATCAATAGTTTGTACCGAGAGCTCAATAGTGGAATGATCATCAATTCCCTTTTCAATTATTCGGGTAAACAACGACTGTGCCGCATCCCAACGACTAAAGTCATCTTTACTATGAGCCAGCAGTACTCGTAGCTCGTCATCGCTTATGGTGCGCTTCACTTTTACTGGCGCAGAGAAATTATCGAATAAGGATAAAATAGGTTCCTCAGAAACATTGTCAAAGGTGAAAGTCGTTTCACTCTCTTTTAAGTGCAGTAAATTATTATCACTTAATAAAAGTTCTTCGCCCTGCTCACTATAGGCTGACCATTTAACCGGGATATGGAAAGGAGCCTTTTGCTCTTGTCCGGGCGTAGACGCGGTTTCCTGTTTGAGCACCAAGGTCAGTTGTTTCGCTTCTTTATCGTAAGACTGCTCCGCTGTAACAACCGGCGTTCCTGCCTGCGAGTACCAATGACGGAATCGACTGAAATCCTCGCCGTTTGCATCTTCCATAGCCTGAACGAAATCTTCACAAGTTACAGCCTTACCATCGTGACGCTCAAAATAAAGCGTCATGCCTTTCTGAAAGCCCGATTCTCCCAATAAAGTATGGATCATTCGAATAACTTCGGCGCCTTTGTTATAGACCGTCACCGTATAAAAGTTATTCATTTGAACCACTTTATCCGGGCGAATCGGATGTGCCATGGGACCTGCATCTTCGGCGAACTGATGGCTTCGAATAACGCGGACATCCTGAATGCGGTTGACGGCTCTGGAGCCAAGATCTGAGCTGAACTCCTGATCGCGGAAAACAGTAAGCCCTTCTTTTAAGCTCAATTGGAACCAGTCACGGCACGTCACCCGGTTACCGGTCCAGTTGTGAAAATATTCGTGACCAATAACGGACTCAACGTTAAGAAAGTCCTGATCGGTTGCCGTTGCTGGATTAGCCAAAACATACTTCGCATTGAAAACGTTCAGGCCTTTGTTTTCCATGGCGCCCATATTGAAGAAATCGACGGCTACAATCATATAAATATCCAGATCGTAGACCAGATCGAAACGCTCCTCATCCCATTTCATCGCGTTTTTAAGCGACAACATGGCGTGGTCAGCTCTGTCCAGATTACCTTTATCAACAAAGAGCTCTAAATCAACGGTACGCCCTTCCCGGGTAGTAAATTCATCACGTAACACATCGAAATTACCCGCGACAAGAGCAAACAGGTAACAAGGCTTAGGAAAAGGATCCTGCCAGGTTGCCATATGCTTTCCGTTATCAAGATCCAGCTGCTTTATGCGGTTACCATTTGATAATAAGTATGGAAAATCTGCCTTATCGGCAATAATTGTGGTTGTAAATTTTGCCAGAACATCGGGCCGATCGGGGTAATAAGTGATGCGCCGGAACCCTTCTGCTTCGCACTGCGTACAGAAAGTGTTTTCAGCCAGGTAAAGGCCTTCAAGCGCTTCATTAGTCGTTGGGTTAACGCTATTTTCAATTTCAAGAGTAAACGACTTAAGAGAAGTGTTGAGTGTCAGGCTGTTCTCATCGCATTGATATGCATCCTCGGCAACCTCTTCATTATCGACTTTCAAGCTCAATAAGGTGAGTTGTTCCCCGTCGAGTACCAAAGGCTTTGTATGATCGCCTTGCCGTACAACTTTTAAGACGCTCGTTACCCGAGTTTCTGTTGGATGAAGATTAAAGGTTAAATCGACATCCGTTATTGTGAATTCAGGTTCTTGATAATCTTTACGATATTTAGCCTTTGGTAATTGTGTCATAGCTTCCTTCTGTATTTAGTTCTCTAAGTCGCTTTCTTGCGTACGGCTGTTCGCTCTAATTAGGCTTCAGCCGTTTTATCTTTTGGGTTCAAATACAAGATAGTCCAGCCGGTATAGGCAAGAACTATGGCAATCAGCGGTGTCAGGTAATTAAAGAACGCATAAATGCCGTATTCGAACGGACTCACGGCAAGTACTGAAAACATATAAGCTCCGCATGTATTCCAGGGAATAAGAGCCGATGTGATAGTACCACTGTCTTCCAGAGTACGGGAAAGCACTCTGGGATCCAGGTTTCGACGTTCATACTCTTCTTTGAACATACGGCCCGGCAGTACAATCGCCATATATTGGTCAGCAGTTAATACGTTCGCGCCAAAACAAGTAAAAATGGTTCCGGTCACCAGCGAGCCAACACTCTTAGCTGATTTAAGCATACCGCGGATAAAGCGCTCCAGAAGGCCAACTTTTTCCATAATGGCGCCAAAGGTCATCGCACTTAAAATGAGCCAGACGGTGTTTAACATAGACGACATACCACCGCCGCTTAACAATGAATCAAGATTGGTACTGCCTGTACTCACCGCTACGCCATCTGATAACGCTAACCAAACCACTTTTAAGGCCGCGACCCAGCCCTGTTCTCCGGCTATTTGACTGACCATTTCGGGTTGAAAAATCAGCGCCCACACACCACCGAGCAAGGCGCCGAAAAATACTGTAGGTAGCGCAGGCTTGCGTGTTGCTGCCAAGTATAGCAATACGGCCAAAGGAACTAACATTTCCCAGCCAACGTTGAAGGTTGCGCTTAGTTGCTCCTGCATCAATTCCAGGCGCTGTAAGCTGACGTTGGTATCGGTATTAAGACCAAGAATTAAGAACAAGACTATCGATATAACAAAAGCTGGCCCTGCGGTATACCCCATATAACGGATGTGAGCGAACAACTCAGTTCCTGCGACCGCAGGCGCCAGGTTGGTGGTGTCAGACAAGGGTGACATTTTATCACCAAAGTATGCTCCGGAAACAATTGCGCCGGCGGCAATACCTGGCTCTAACCCCATACCGGAGGCTACGCCCATTAATGCCACACCAATGGTTGCTGCGGTTGTCCACGAACTTCCAATAGACAGCGCTACCACACCACAAATAATGCAACTTGCCGCATAGAATAAGCTGGGGTTTAGCAGTTCCAGGCCAAAATATATTAAGGTTGGGACCGTACCAGAAAGTAACCAGGTCCCGATTAACGAACCGACGGCAAGAATGATTAACATTGCGCCCAGGGCGACCGAGATCCCCTCGGTTATGCCCTCTTCTATTTGTTCCCAGCTAAAGCCATTTTTAAAACCTATGATGACAGCAATACCGGCCGCTATTAACAAGGCTATCTGGTTGGGCCCATAAGAAGAGTCTTCGCCAAACAAATAAACCGACGAGGACAACATTGCAATTAGCGCAAGTAAAGGAATCAGCGCCTGTAATAAACTGGGTGCTTTTGTTTTATGACTCATTAATTATTCAACCTAAAGTTTTATAAAGCCTATTAGCTGTAAAAAAATAATAATGATAGCGACTGGAGAAATATATTTAACGCACAACAGCCAGACATCGAAAATGCCTTTTCTTGTATCCAGTTCGTCTTTCGTGAATTCAGAACGCATGACCCAGCCCGCTAATAAAGCGAGCAGCAAGCCGCCTAGCGGCAACAGTAAGCTTGATGTCAAAACGTCAATGATATCAAAGAGTGACTCAATTGGCTTACCTAACCACGCAGAATCTAACTGAGCCCAGCCGGAGCCGGCAAATGAATGGATGGTCAACTGCCCCAGAAGCCAAAGTACCCCGGCAGAAACTAAGGTTGCTGGCCAGCGGTTTAAGGAAAACTTTTCTGAAACAAAGGCAACCGATGATTCAATCATTGCGATAGCGGAGGTAAACGCCGCTATAACCAGCATAATAAAGAATACCGTTCCAACAAAACCTCCGGCAGGCATCTCACTAAAAGCTAAAGGTAACGTAGTGAAAATAAGACCCGGGCCTTCACTTGGCGTCAAACCATAACCGAAAACCAGAGGAAATATTGCCAGTCCCGCTAATAGCGCGACAAAAGTATCAATGACTGCAATCCAGACACTGGTTTGTACTATAGAGGTTTCTCTTGGTAGATAAGCGCCATACATAATTACAACACCGGAAGCCAACCCCAGAGTGAAGAAAGAATGACCTAGTGCGACCATAACGCCGTTAACAGTCAACTTGCTGAAGTCCGGTTCAAACATAAAGCTAACAGCTGCAGAAAAGTCACCAATACTGCCTGAGTAAAGAGCAATACAAACCAGCAACACAATCATGCATGGGAGAAGCAGTCTAACCGACCTTTCCAGGCCATTCTTAACACCGTTGCCAACCACTAAAATGGTTGCGACAACAATCAGGCTATGCCACATCATCAACTCGCCGGGCGATGCTTGCAATGCATCAAAGGTTTTTCCTACGGCTTCGGCAGATGCATTAGTAAACACACCTTGTGCGGCTTTAAAGACATAAGCCAGTGCCCACCCCGCTATAACCGCATAGAAACTTAAAACCAAATAACCGGTCAACATTCCGAGCCAACCAGCAACTTGCCAGGCAGAATGCTTACCTGACTCCAATGCGACAGACTTAGCGGCATAGCCTGGTGAGTGTCGGCCACGACGGCCTATAATCACCTCGGCCATCATAATGGGAATGCCGATAGCTAAAATACAAAGCAGGTACACCAGAACAAAGGCACCGCCCCCGTTCTCTCCCATAACGTAGGGAAACTTCCAGATATTGCCTAAACCAACAGCCGCAGCTGAAGAGGCCAGTATAAAACTTAACCGACTTGACCATCGGCTTGATATCGTCTGATTATTTGTTGTCATTATTATTAATCGTTTGTGTTCATTAACGCACTATATGACCACAAAACAGGGGGCTATGACAAGCGCACAAAAAAATACCGCCGTAAAGGCGGTATTTTTAAAAGGTTTATTTAATTCGAGGCAAGTTGATTTTTATCAATATAATCAAATGCAACTAAAGCGGCTTGATCGAGGACGGGATCTACCTCGGTAAATTCTTCAGGGGCATCTTCGATACTCTCGATTGGCTCTTTACCAGCACGTTTCAAACGTTCGTTAACTCTCTCAAGTTGCTTGTTTTTCTGTTGCTCTTGCTTCTCTTCTCGTTCAGTTAACACCAGGCTGACCCATGTTTTGTCTTTTTCTTGTCTATAACGCTCTATCTCTTCAAATATATAAGAAAACTCAGGGTCGTCTTCAATTCTCTGATTTAACTGTTGTTGCAACTCTTTTACTTCAGCATTGTTAATTTCACCAACGGGGCTGTAGCTCGCTTTATCTATTTTATCCCAGGGTAACGCGTTATCTTCTTTGCTTTCACCCCAGTCTGAAGCCTCAACAAACGAAGGGAAAACAACGTCTGGTTGAACACCTCTTAACTGCGTACTGCCGCCATCTATGCGATAGAATTTCGCAATCGTATATTGAACACTGCCAAGTGGCTTGTCATAGAAATCGAAACGTCGAGCCAGTCCACGATGTTGTTGCACAGTACCTTTGCCAAAGGTATTTTCGCCGATAATTAAGGCACGTTCGTAGTCCTGCATCGCGGCCGCAAAAATTTCTGATGCCGATGCACTGTAACGGTCAACCATAACGAACAATGGCCCGTCATAGTATGTTTTACCGTCTTTATCTTCACTAACATCAATACGTCCACGGCCGTCGCTAACCTGAACTACAGGACCTTTATCAATGAATAAACCGCTTAAGCTAATGGCTTCGGTTAACGCACCACCACCATTACCGCGCAAATCTACCACCAAACCTTCTACGTCTTCGCTTTGTAGATCTTCTATCAGCTTTTTCACGTCAGCGGTCAGGTTGTTGTAAAACCCGGGAATTTCGATAACACCAAGACGACGACCTTTATAAGGCCCCTCTTCGAACTCTTTGACTTCGGCTTTTGCGGCACGGTCTTCCAATTTGACCTTGTCACGGACAATTTCAACTTCACTAGGAGTACCACCGGCACCTTGGCTGGCTTTTAAGACCTGCAAACGAACGGTAGTGCCTTTGGGACCTTTTATTAACTCGACAACATCGTCCAGACGCATACCAATAATGTCAACAAACTCTTCTTCATCTTCACCAGAGCCCTGACCGACAGCGATGATTTTATCCTCTGGAGAAAGCTCATCGGTTTTATCCGCAGGGCCACCAGGAACTAAACTGCGAATAATTGTGTAATCATATTCTGACTGAAGTACAGCGCCAATTCCTTCCAGTTCAAGATTCATATTTTGCTGGAATCGGTCTGAGTTGGAAGGCGAAAGGTAACTTGTGTGCGGCTCAACTGAACGGGCAAACGCGTTCATAACGGTTTGAAAAACATCTTCGCTTTTCGATTTTGTCAGTCGGTTTAATGCACTGTTGTAACGCTTACCGAGTGTCTCAACTATCTCAGGCCACTCTTTGCCGGCCAGTTTCAAATTTAGTGCATCGTATTTAACGCGGTTTTGCCAAAGATCATTCAGCTCATCTTTAGATTCTGCCCACTCAGCATCTTCGCGGTCATAATAGTATTTGTCGCCCTCAACCGAAAAATCCATCGGTTTTTCTTCGTCCAATAAAGACAGAGCATATTCGTAACGCTGGAA
This sequence comes from Idiomarina sp. PL1-037, assembly GCF_034422975.1. Lineage (NCBI taxonomy): Bacteria > Pseudomonadati > Pseudomonadota > Gammaproteobacteria > Alteromonadales > Idiomarinaceae > Idiomarina > Idiomarina sp. PL1-037. The sequence continues at coordinate 1,455,886 of NZ_CP139873.1, read as the reverse complement.
ACGGCGTTCAAGACTTTTCTGATAAATGTCGTAAGCAACGTCAAGCTCGCCCCGTTTCAGCATGTCATCAAATAAATGACGATACTCCTGTGCGGCTTCTACATCTTCTTTTAGCAGAAACATCTTGCTGTAATCCAGCAAGTCAAAGTAGCGCTCATGAATTTGCTCAGATAACTCGTTATCCAGGGTCAGGCTACTGAAATGATAACGGGTAAAGTAGGACGCAATACGCTCACTGGCTGTATCATGCTGAGCTTCCTGCTCTAACTCTGGTAATTCACTGATCTTGTGCTCTGGCGGTATGGCAACCGCGGCAGGAACAACACACATCAGTGCCAATGCACATTTCTTTACAGCCCAGTGTTTCATTGACTACTCCTAAGCGCGCAGAAAAATCTTATCTGCTTTAACTTTCATAATTAAACCGTTTTGCAACTGAACCTGAACGTCGTCCTTGTCCAGTTCTAAAACTGTTGCTGACATGGGGGTGTTCCCCGCTTTTACCTGAACCTGTTGACCAACAGAAAGCTTGTTGAGTTCCACATCAGCCAATTTAACTTTTGGTTTGGCCGGTTTTTTTGTGGCTTTCGGTTTAGCTTTTGCTGTATTTTCAGGTTTATCTTTAGCCGGAGTTTTTTTAGCGGCAGCCTTGTTAGTTGCTTTGTTTTTCTCTGCAACTTTAGCTTTAGATTCTTTTAAAGTCTCTTGCGCATGCTGCTGGTGTTCTTCTGTAACAGCTTCAACCTGCTCACCATCCAGATTCACTCGCTGAGCACCGCTCTTAACACTGTACAGGTACCGCCAGCTATTAGTGTAATGACGCAGAGCTGTTCTTAAACGTGTCTTACTTACTTTGTCATCGTCCTCAAGGCGTTTCGCCAAATCTTCAAAAATACCAATTTTTAAAGGTTTAGCGTCGCCTTTTATCGTAAAACAGTCTGGAAACTGTTCGGCTAAATAGACAATGACATCTTTACTTTTCGTCAGCTTTTCAGGTTCACTCATTCCATTCTTCTTCCTGTTCGCGGACAACTTTCATTAAGTTTCGAACATAGTCGTCCATTTCATCAAATGACAAATCTAGCAATGCAGGCTCTTCAATCCAGTCGTACAACGTACGGCGAACCATTTCTTCAAGCTGCTCTGTTGTATCGTCATCCTCTCGTAATGCATTAATAAGATGCAGCATTTCATTGATTTTATCAGCGGCTTCTTCTTCATGCTCTTCAAAGAAAATAACATCTTGTTTGGTTACTAAATAACTGTGAATATCGAATTCAACAAACATACTATGATTGCACCCCTTGCCAATTCAGAGTTTGGCAGTAGTCAGCAATGGCCTGAATAGCTTTTGCGTCTTCTTCACTGAAGCGCCCCACAGACGGGCTGTCGACATCCAGCACCGCAACGGTTTTGCCATTAACGACGATGGGTGCAACAACTTCACTGTTTGATGCTGAGTCACAAGCTATATGTCCGGCAAATTGGTGAACATCTTCAACTCTTTGGCAGGTTTGGGTTTCTGCAGCAACACCGCAAACGCCCTGTCCAAACTGAATACGAACACAAGCAACACGCCCCTGAAAAGGACCTAGCACCAGCTCGTTATCAGAACGGGTAAGGTAAAAACCTAACCAGTTAATGTCCTCAATGCGCTCGTAGAGTAGCGCAGAGATATTCGCAAGATTTGCAATTAAATCAGGCTCACTTTCTGTTAAAGCCCGGCTTTGGGCTAATAAGTCAGAATACAGCTGAGAGCTCATAATTCGCCTTCTTGTTGGTCGAGTTTGAAACGAGCAATTTGTTCTCCAGAGTCAGTTTTGAACTGCTCTTTTAATTCCCGTTTGGTTTTTGTAATTATTTCGCCGTTAGCACCAATAGTAAAAGCTTCCTCAGTGCTCGCGTATCTCGCCTGATAAGCCATAACCAACTGAATGGAGTTTTCACGCTGCTCATCAGTTAAACGATTACCATCTGGCCATTTACCAGTTTCTACTGCCTGAACCAGACGCTCGTAAATGTCCTGATTCATGCTTTTAATTAAGTCGTCGAATTGCATAGTTTACCGCTTTTTCTTTTTTAAAAAGACAAGCTGCACACGGTTGACTATAAACCAAACTAATCCCCCGACCATTAACCCAACGGCAACGCTGTATTGCCACGTTTTAGGCATGGGTTGCTGAAGGAATAAATAAGTAAAAGCGGCAATCGATATCAGTAAGGCGAGCATTGAACGGGAAACCAGCTTATCGGATTTTTCTTGCTTTATCCGTATGGCTTCACGCTCTATATCGTCTTTAGACTGACCGGCCAGAACAAACTGGCAATGCGGGCACTCTTTTGCTTTGCTTGAAATTCGTTTATTACACGAAGGACATTGTGTTAACGCCATAAACTACCTATGTCTTATGCAGTCCTTGCAATATAAGGCTTTTGCTCTCAATTTCAAGCATTGCGAGGGAATAAAAAATAAAACGGCCAACTTTGGGTTGACCGTTTTGCTTTAATTGGCGCTTATTCTATTACTTTTTCTTGTCGGCATCGCCAAAGTCTTTCCAATAAGACTTAACCGTTGACTTCATTTCCTTGTGAAGCAAAATCATCCCCAGCAAGTTGGGGAGTGTCATTAGGACAATAGCAACAGCGGAAGCTGTCCAAACGAGAGTCGTATCTGCAAATGACGCCCAGAAGAAGCCCGATACATAAAGTATACGGTATGGCATAACCCCCTTTTGGCCGACCAGATAAACAACTGCCCTGTCACCGTAGTACGACCAGGCTATTGCAGTCGAAAAAGCAAACATTAGCAGAGTAATGGGAATAATGTACTGACCGTAGTCTCCAAAATACCCATTAGCAAAAGCCAGCGAGGTCAGAGCCGCGGAATGTACCAGTGACTTTCCGACAACTTCAATATCCTCTTTAATCAAGTTACCATTTTCAATTTTTACCTGGCCATTGTAAGCATCTTCTCCGGCAATAATGAAACGCACGTCTTCAGCAACCGAGCGCGCATGTAAAATAGTGATTTCACCATTAGTCTGCGCTTTGCCATCAACAACATTCAGTGTACCCGAATAGCGTTTAATTTCAGTATCGTCATAGTCGTTCAGATATCTGTAAAGCTCTTTACGGTCTTCTTTGTCAACATCATTATACTCACCAACAACGAAGTCCAGATCGCTTCTGGCAAAGTTATTTTCAAACTTCTCAGTCCACACCCCGGAAGATAGAATAACCAGACCAGTTAAAGTACAGATTAAAATGGTGTCCAGGAAAGGTTCAAGAATTGACACCAAGCCTTCAGCAACAGGATCTTTCGCTTTTGCTGATGCGTGAGCAATAGGTGCAGACCCCTGACCCGCTTCGTTAGAGAATAAACCGCGGTTTACGCCACGGTTAAACGCATAAGCAAAGCTGGCTCCTAAAAAGCCGCCTGCCGCTGCAGAACCGGTGAATGCGTTAGTGAAAATAGAAGAAAAAGATGAGCCGATATTATCGATATTGAAGAAAATAACGCTCAAAGAACCAATGACATAAACAACTCCCATAATAGGAACGATTTTTGAGGTAACCGCCGCTATTCGCTTGATTCCACCAATAATGACCATTGCCAGCAAAATAGAGAGTATGGCTCCGGTCCAGACCGGTTCAATTGAAAACGTCTGCTCCATTGACTGCGCAATGTTATTAATTTGCGGCATATTTCCAGTGCCAAAGGAACTGATAATAGTTGCAATGGCAAAAATAACCGCTAACCATTTCATATTCAGTCGGCGGTCCATGTAATACATTGGCCCGCCAGCCATACTGCCATCTTCGGTTTTTACACGGTATTTGTGCGACAAGGTCACTTCCACAAACTTGGTAGTCATACCGAGGAATGCCGTCACCCACATCCAGAAGATGGCCGCCGGCCCCCCCAGGAATATCGCAAGTGCAACACCACCAATGTTACCAGTACCTACAGTACCGGATAATGCCGTTGATAGCGCCTGAAAGTGACTGGTATCGCCTTGTGAGTCTTTTTTATCGAATTTTCCGGCTAATACTCTCCAGGCATGTCTGAAATAGCGCACCTGAGGAAAACCAAGATACAAGGTGAAAAATAAACCCACACCGAGCAAAAGAAACGGGAAATAAGACGCAGAGCCTAAAAACCCGTCAATCCAAAGCAAAAAATTGTTGAGCACTTCCAAGGAAGACCCCCTTTGTTGTTATTATTTTGTGATCCAACTCTAGTTTTAACGCAATTTTGGGGAGACTGCCAATATTGCGGTTAAAACATCTTCTCCTAAACGCTGACAACGAGCTACTGACCAGCCGAAATCTTCGTCAGGTAAGTCTGCATTGTCTTTAAACGGCATTTCCAGCGTATACGATAAACACTTGAAGCGCTCACCCACCGCAGAGTTTGCGACGGTCATATTCGCTTTACCCGGCTCATCCAGTTCATAACCGTATTGAGTCTGAAACTCCGGAGTTGCAGCTAAAAAGGCTGATTTAAAAGTTTCTTCTAAGTCTTTGTGGCGCTCGTCATATGAAGGAATACCTTCACAGCCCGCGACAAAGTTATAAGGCAAAGCTTCATCACCGTGCACATCAAGAAACATATCAACACCAGTTTCCTGCATGCGTTTTAGTACATAAAAAACTTCCGGGCTTTTCTCCAGGCTTGGTTCTGCCCATTCGCGGTTCAGGTTCGTGCCAACAGCGTTCGTCCGAAGATGTCCACGAACACTACCATCCGGGTTCATGTTTGGTACGACATAAAAAACGTTTTCGTCTAACAACTTACGGGCAACGCCATCTTCGTCGTCCAGTAAACGTGTAATTAAGCCTTCCATAAACCATTCAGCCATTGACTCACCGGGATGCTGGCGTGCAGTCACCCAAATGGTATTTTTGTGCTCAGCGGGTTCACCTATAACCAATAAGTTTAATTCACGACCATCTATCGTTTCGCCTAATAGCTCGTGATAACAGTCAATTGACTGTTGAGCTGATTGAACCAGGTCTTGATGACGCTCGTACGAATAAGGAATGAAATACGCATAATAAACGCTTTCTTGCTCTGGTGTATGACGAATAGTCAGTTCTTTGCCATTGTACTCCGTCGGAACCCGGAACCAGGTCTCACGGTCGTATGAGGCAAGGGCCTGGTATTCCTTCCAACCATCGGGGTAAGCAGAATCAGATGCATTTTCAACCGTCATCACGTGCTCTTCGCCGGCTTCAGCAAACAGCTTAAAATGGAACCATTGGTAAAAATCAGACTGATGATCTTTTTTGATTGCTAAACGAATGTTATCGGCATTGTCTGAGCTGATAACTTGAATATTGCCACTGTCAAAGTTTGCAGTGATATGCATACTTCACCTTTATGTATTGTTTCTGAGAAAGTGAGTAGAAAAAAAGCGCCCGCAGGCGCTTTTTCCATTATTTGGGTAAATTAGGAACCTTAAGTCCGGCCATAGCTTCAGCCACACGAACAACCTGGCAACTATAACCAAATTCGTTGTCATACCAAACGTACAATACAGCTCTGTCGTCTTCTACTATAGTTGCCTGAGAATCAACCACACCAGCATGACGTGAACCCACTAAGTCTGAAGAAACAATTTCAGTCGAAGCGGTATAATCAATTTGATTAGTCAACTCGGAATGCAACGAAACTTTACGCAGATAATCGTTTAATTCATCACGACTTGTCGACTTTTCAAAGTTCAGGTTCATGATTGCCATTGACACATTCGGGGTCGGCACGCGAATGGCATTACCTGTTAACTTACCTGCCATTTCCGGCAGCGCTTTAGCAACAGCTTTAGCCGCACCGGTAGAAGTAATAACCATGTTTAGGGGCGCTGAGCGACCACGACGTTCGGCGGTATGGTAGTTATCAATCAGGTTTTGATCGTTAGTGTACGAGTGAACCGTTTCTACGTGACCGTTACGAATACCAAACTCATCATTTATTGCTTTAAGCACAGGTGTAATCGCATTGGTCGTGCAGCTTGCTGCAGAAACAATTTTATCACTGTCTTCGATCATTTTATCGTTGACGCCAAACACGATATTTTTGATATCACCTTTTGACGGTGCTGTCAGAAGCACTTTATCAACACCTTTTGATTTCAGGTGCAGACCCAGACCATCTTCATCTTTCCAGATACCGGTATTATCGATAACAATCGCGTTGTTAATACCGTACTGGGTATAATCCACTTGGTCCGGCCCATTAGAATAGATCACTTTAATACTGGTACCATTAGCTTTGATGCTTTGACTATCATGATCGACGGTTATTGAACCGTTGAATAAGCCATGGATTGAGTCACGACGCAATAAACTTGCTCGCTTTTCTAAATCGCCATCGCGACCACCTCGAACGACAATGGCACGTAAGCGCATCTTATTGTTGCCACCATTACGTTCAATTAACTGACGAGCCAATAAGCGCCCTATACGCCCAAAACCGTATAAAACGACATCGCGTGGTTCAATATTATCTTCTGAGTCAATGATATCTGCTAACTCACGTTTGACGTAATCTGTAATCGATAAGCCATCAGCTTTATCACCAAACAAGTAGCCATAGGCGAGTTTGCCCAAATCAACGCGTGCCGGAGACAGTTTAAGTTCTGCCATAGCCTGCAAGAACGGAAAGCTCTCGCGTAAACGAACTTTCTGCCCTTCGTGACGAAGAATAAGACGGTGTGCCTTAATTATATTAATGGTCGATACATTTAATAATGAACGGCCATAAACCAAAATTTCAACACCGAAGTTCCGGTACAACTTCCCGAGCAAAGGTTGCATCTGCTCGGCGAATTCCTGACGTTCCTGCCAACTTGATAAGGTTGGATCTTGCTGGTTAGAGTTCATAGTGAGCCCTGTCCTCTATGGTAATGTCTGTGAGCTTATAAAGTACTACACTTAAAAACCGCAATATTGTACTTAAAAGCTTGGCATGAAGCCAATTTTACGGAACAATTGTATTTCACTAAAAAAATGTTGGTATCTATGTTCAAAAAAATTGTCATTACATGTGCAGCTCTCGTCTTAACAGGATGTATGGAAGGGAAACCTTCAGTCCGTGAAATCTGCGAGTCTAGTCCTGCTATTTGTAGCGACTTAAATACCGATAACTGGTGTAATGTAGAACGTAGTAAGCTGATTTACAGTCGTTACGAACGCAGTCTAAGCGATACGAACGAAAACCAGTACTTTGTCATGCGGGATCTGGAAGAGTACTCAAAGTGTATAGAACTGGCCGCAACGCTTGAAATGACAAAATCCAGAGAGAAGCAGTCTGAACGTTTAGAAGCCTTTATTAACTCCCGAAAAAATATAGAGAAGCTTGCTGACGAAACCGCTGATTCCGATCACCCTCTATGGCTATATTGGCATTGGGCCAACCGAGGCGATCAAGGTGCACTGGATGAACTACTGGCGCTAGAAGGCACCAAAAAGATGGAAACGCCTGAGCTCAAACTCGCGCTGGCCACCTATTATACCAAAAAAGACTCTCAAAAAACCTTTGAGCTTCTTTACAGTGCATTACGACTTTATCGCCCCGATGACAAGGTTAACCCGGAAATACCTTCAACGTTAGTTTCTATGTATTTAAAAGAAGGTAATGGTCCCGAAGCTTATGTCTGGTCCCAGGTTGCCTGGCAGCTCGGTCAGAAAAACCTGGATAAAAACAGCATGAAATCAATTGTTAATGCCAGCAAAGACCAATACGACGACTGGGATGATCGCGCCGAAGAGATTGTCGATAAACTTAAAGCCGGCAAATTTCGCGGTTACTATTCGTCGTCTTCGTGACGCATCGACAGTGAATTAACACAATACCGTTGTCCGGTTTCTGTTGGCCCGTCGTCAAATACGTGGCCTAAATGACCACCACATTGACTGCAGAGTATTTCAGTACGGGTCATGCCATGGCTTGAATCTTTTACGTAGTCAATCGATCCTTTAATGGCTTCATCAAAGCTTGGCCAGCCGCAATGCGCATCAAATTGGTGTCCGGCTTCGAAAAGTTTCTGACCACAACCGGCACAACGGTAAACGCCCTCTTTATCACAGCTTAAATATTTTCCTGAAAAAGGCCGCTCAGTGCCCTTTTCTCTTAATACATAATAAGCTTCATCGCCTAATATTTCGCGCCACTCCTGTTCACTTTTGTTACTCCATTCATGTTCATTCATGTTTTCTTAACTCCTTTATCTTTCAATTAAATTTCGTACTACTGTAACAGTCCATGTGCTAAACTTAAGCTTAAATTCATGGGTAAATTTGCTGAGGTTTTGCATGCTTCGTCGTACCAAAATTGTGACTACTCTCGGACCTGCTACAGACTCTGAAGAAACACTCAGAGAACTAATTAAAGCCGGTGCCAATGTTGTTCGTTTAAACTTTTCTCACGGCAATGGTGACGATCACAAGCAGCGCGCCTCTATGGTCAGAAAAATTGCCCGGGAATTAAACGCCCATATTGCCATTTTAGGTGACTTGCAGGGCCCCAAAATTCGGGTTGCCCGCTTTCAACAAAAACAAATTACGTTAGCTGTCGGCGATAAGTTCATTTTAGACGCTGAACTTGGAAAAGACAGCGGCGATCAGGAACGTGTTGGCCTGGACTATAAAGACCTGCCAACAGATGTCAGTCCCGGAGACCTTCTTTTGCTGGATGATGGTCGTATCCAGTTAAAAGTTGAAAACATTGATGGTAGCCAGGTAAAAACAGAAGTCACCGTTGGCGGCGTGCTTTCTAATAATAAAGGTATTAACCGTCAAGGGGGGGGCTTGTCAGCTGCCGCATTAACAGAAAAAGATTTAGCGGACATTAAACTGGCTGCAGAAATCAACGTCGACTACCTCGCGGTTTCATTTCCCCGTTCTGGCGATGACATTAATCAGGCTCGTCACTTGCTCCGGGAAGCCGGTGGACAAGGCGTCTTATGCGCTAAAATTGAACGTGCGGAAGCGGTTGCCAGCGAGCATGCATTAGATGACATCATCAGAGCATCCGATGCCGTTATGGTTGCCCGCGGTGATTTAGGCGTCGAAATTGGTGATGCGCAATTAGTGGGTAAACAAAAGCAGATTATTTCGCGTGCACGCCAATTAAATCGTGTGGTTATTACAGCGACTCAAATGATGGAGTCAATGATTGAGAACCCAATGCCAACCCGCGCCGAAGTGATGGATGTTGCTAATGCCGTACTGGATGGCACAGATGCCGTCATGCTGTCGGCTGAGACGGCTGCCGGGAAACATCCGGTAGCAACGGTAAAAGCCATGGCTGAAATATGCCTCGGTGCTGAAACACATCCAACCGCTCAGTTGCGCCATCAGGATCTGGAAGAAATGTTCTCCAGTATTACCGAGGCGACGGCTATGTCTGCAATGTACGCAGCCACCCACTTAAACGGGGTCAAGGCTATTATAGCGCTAACTGAATCTGGTTTTACCGCTAAGCTTATGTCGAGAATTACTTCTCACTTACCCATATTTGCATTATCCCGCCACCCGCAAAGTCGCGACAAATCAGCTTTGTACCGTGGTGTTTACCCTATAGATTTCGATTCTACCAGTGTCAGTAATCCGATAACTGAAGCTATTGAGGTAGTGAAAAAGAGTGGACATATAAAAGCCGGTGACTTGATCATACTGACCCACGGAGATGTAATGGAAACCGTAGGCTCAAGTAACACTTGTAAGATGATAGAAGTTCGTTAATCGTTAAAATCATCAATTAAAGAGTCAAGAAGGTCGATATATTCATCGGCCTTTTCTATCACTTTTTTGCGTTGTTCCCCAGTCAGGCTCTGATACATATCCCATAAAAACGCTTTGCGAAACTGGCTGTTTTCATCCGCTTTTTGCTGAAGTTCTTCGCTTCTTAATTGTTGGGGGTCAAGAATTAATGCTGATAATCTATTTTCGTCTATCGTTTGCTTCAGCAACGCTTTCTCAAATTCACCTAACCAATTTGAGCGATAGCTTAACCATTGTCCACGTAATTCAGGGGAGTCAGCGACCCAGCTGCGTAATAACTTATCCTGTTCTTTAGTCAGAGAACCAATAATACCTTCCAGGTCCTCTTCTACTTCCGAAATACGATCCAAACTTCTTAGTATCGGGTTTTCTTCCTGGTCATCCTGAAAACGCTGGTAACGGTCTTCCTGCGTCTCTTCTAATCGACGAATGAGCTGTTGCCGCTGCTTGAGTGAAAGGGTCGCTAATAAACTCGCTTCTGCTTCTGTTCGGACTAAAACATTATCCCAGAACGTCCAGAGCTTATCTTCAAAGTCGCTGATATCTTTTTTGTTCAGCGTCTGCTTATCGACCTTATCTCTCAGGTTTTTTAGTTCATTTCTGTACAACGGGAGCTGAGTTTGTGCATGCCAAAGATGCATTTCATCAACTTTCTCTGCTAGCAGCTCTTCCTGCTCACCGGTTAAGTCAACGTAATCCTTTACTTTCCACTCAACCAGAGTGTCAGCAAACTTGTAGCCAAGGTTCGCTGTGCACCCGACTATCAGGATTAAAAAGGTTATTACTGCCAGCAGTCGATACATGATTAGCTCAGAATAAGTTGTTTAATACGGTCTTTATAACTACGGCTTACTTTCAGTTTTTGACCATTCTTCAATTGTAAATGATACTCACCATTTTGCTGGTTACAGAGTTTTTCAACCTGCTTGATATTAACAATGGCCGAGCGATGAACCCGCTGAAACAGTTTAGGGTTTAAATCTTGTTCCAGTTCTTTCATTGTGCGTCGCAGAATATGGGTGTCATCACCAGCATGAATGCACATGTAATCTCCGGCAGCATCAATCCACTTAATGTCTTTGACCGCAACACGTGTTATTTCACCGCTGTCCTTTATGGCGATATAGTCCGGGTATTGGTCTGCGGTGATATTTTCGCCCGATGCCAGTTTCTCCAATAGCGTTTGAGTATCCTGTCCAGTGATTTCTGCAACTAAACTGATGAGTTTATCCTGATGCTCGTCGTTAACTGTCTGCTGTTCACTTATAACGCGATTAACACATTCTGCTAAGCGGTTATCATCAACGGGCTTCAGCAAATAATCTAACGCCCTGACCTCAAAGGCTTTGATAGCGTATGTGTCATAAGCTGTCACAAAAACCACGGTTGGCAACTCATGCCCTTTTTCCTGAATGGCTTTTAATACTTCGAAACCATTAAGCCCAGGCATTTGTATATCGAGAAAAATTAGATCAGGTTTGTTTTCGATAATGACATCGACCGCTTCTCTGCTGCTTTTGCACTCAGGCATTAACTGCAGTTGTTCAAACTCCTGTAAACGAATAGCCAAGCCCTTTCTGGCGAGGGGCTCATCGTCAATAACCAGAGTTTTCAATCGATTCATCTTTGACTCTCCAACATTTCCATCGGAATGGTAATACGAACACAAAGGCCGCTTTCAGCGCCCTTTAACATTTCAAAACGATACTGCTTACCGTATAAGGACTTAAGCCTTTGACGAGTGTTATTAAGCCCGACACCGTCCCTGCGAAATAGCTTTTCCGGGTCTGTTTCTATTTTCGGACCATTATCACACACCTCAAGAATCAGGTTATCTCTTTCTGACCAGGAACGAACTCTGATTTTCCCTACCCCTTCTACGTTTGAAATGGCGTACTTAATTGAGTTCTCAATTAAGGGCTGACAAATTAAACTAGGTACCAGGGCGCTCTTGGTTTCATCTGACAAATGAATATCAATTTCAAGCATTTCATCAAAACGTACTTTTTCAATATCCAAGTACAAAAGCAGCGCGTCCACTTCTTTTTCCAGGGTCACTTTTTTTATTGGTTCGTTATCTAAAGAGAAGCGCAGGAAGTGGCTCAGTTTATTCACCATCAAATTGGCTTTCTCATTCTCTTTTAGCAAAATAAGCGTAGAAATTGCGTTTAAGGTATTAAATAAAAAATGCGGGTTCAGCTGATACCGTAGCATTTTCAACTGCGCCTGGTGCGCCATAGATGAAGCCAGTAACGCTTTTTGCTTCTCCTCCTGCAGCATTTGATAATACTTAATACCAAAGTAAAGCCCGCTCCAGCTAAGAATGATATAGAACTTAGCCAAACTGTTTTTCAAATAGAAAAAGGGACTGTCCGGGCGAAAACCAAATTTATAAATTTCCCAGTACGTTGCGTTATCGACAATGGCCCAGGCTACAGCGGTAATATAAGAAGCCACAATGGCAATTAAGACCATCAACGCCGGAGGAAACTCCCATATACGCCGATACAAGTAGCGGAGCGGAATGGTACTTAAAAAGCCAGCATAAGCACCTAAAATAATAATGAGGGTGTAAATATCCCGCATTTCATGCATTAGTGACCCTATGTAGTTCACCAACGCATAACCTATCCAGCCTCCCGCCTGCAGTAACCAGAAAAATCGATTCCGGTTATCCATCAATAATTGCCACTGAGTTTTTATCGGTTTTTCCATTAGACTGAGGACTCTAAACGCGATAATTCGTCAATATCCACCAGACTTCCGGAAAAAAGTGAATTAACCTCGTTTTTCTGGTTCCCCATAAATTGCACACCCAACTCAAGCTGGTCGTCTACTGGCTTTATTTGCCGGACTATAGCTTTAAGGGTTAAGTCACCATTATTTTTCTGTTCTATTTTAAGAGCAATTTTGCTGCCATTTTCCCAAAGTTCGTCTATGTTACCTTTTGGCTTCTCATGCTTAAGGCGGCACCCACTTTCTGATACATCCAGCACGTGCCCTCTGAAAGTCTTCTCCTCACCTTTTATTGACTGCCCTGAAACTGAAGCAGGTAAAAAGGCATCAAACCTGCGCCCTTTCCTAATAACTCGATGCTCAACCTGATTTGGCCACGTAATAAAAAGCATCTTGGTTGGGTGAGAGATGACATAACTTATTTCACTGCGAAACGCACAAATTTCGCCATTTTCGTTTTCCAGAACAAAACGGACAATAACCGGGGTTTTCTCCTGCAAAAGATCTCGCATCTCGCTGTATTTACGCGCATCGGGCATATTAACGATAACCCAGCGCTCGTTAACGGCGCCGATAAACTCCGAATAAAACCGAGCAGGAACGTTCGAATTGGACACTTGAACTTCTATTTTCTGGCCTGTGACGAGCTGCGAAATTTTGCTTGGCATAGGGGTCTCTTTGCGATGAATCAATATGTTACTATGATCGCTAGTTGTCAGGCTGTGTCAAGCAAAGGAGAACCTCTTGATTGCTTACGATATAACACCCATCGATTTACATGGGCATTTATTTAATGTCGCTCTCACTATTGAGCAAACTAACGATAAGCAGGAACTCTGGTTACCTAACTGGATTCCGGGCAGTTATTTAATACGGGATTTTAGTAAGCACATTGTCGGCTTGCACGCCGAAAGTAACGGCCATCCTCTGGCGGTTGAGCAAGTAAGTAAGAATCGCTGGCAACTGGATCGCTCAAAACATCCTGTTACTGTTCACTATCAGGTATACGCCTGGGACTTATCTGTTCGCTCGGCTTATCTGGATCAGTTTCAGGGCTTCTTTAATAATACCAGCCTGTGCCTTGCCGTAGAGGGTCAAACTGACCTTCCCTGTGAACTGCATTTGCATGCGCCACCACAAGCCCCACATTGGAAGGTCGCAACCGGAATGCCCCGGAAAAATGGACAAGCACATTCCTGGGGAAGCTTCCTGGCTGATAATTATGATGCGTTAATCGATTACCCTTTTTTAATTGGAGACTTAACCATTGAGGAGTTTATTGCTCACGGCATTAAGCATTCTCTGGTTTTAAGCGGCCGCCATAATGCTGACACCTCGCGTATAACCGCCGATTTAGCAAAAATTTGCGAAACTCAAATTAGTCTGTTTGAAGAAGCACCTTTTCAGTCTTATACCTTCCTGACTATGGTGGTAGGAAATGGCTTTGGCGGACTGGAGCACAGAAACTCAACCGCACTGCTTTGCAGCCGTAAAGATCTAATCAGCGCTCATCAATACGAAATGAATGATGACTATCAGACCTTTTTGAGTTTGTGTTGTCACGAATACTTCCACAGCTGGAACATAAAAACTCTGAAACCACAGGCTTTTCTTCCTTATCAGTTGGAGAAAGAGTCGTACACTGAGCAACTCTGGTTCTACGAAGGTATGACGTCCTACTTTGACGACTACCTTCTGCACACCAGCGGCATTATTGATGAAAAGCGTTATTTAAAGCTCTTGGGCGACACCCTATCGCGGGTTGAGCGTGGTGCCGGGCAATATCAACAAAGTGTGACAGAGTCGAGCTTTCTGGCCTGGACTAAGTTTTATCAGCAAAATGAAAATGCGCCGAACAGCATTGTCAGCTATTACGCGAAAGGTGCTTTAATTGCGCTTAGCCTCGACCTCATGTTACGTCTGCAATCCAACCATAAATTGACGCTTGCAAGAGTCATGAAAGAGCTTTGGCATGAGTTTGGTAAAACATCCATTGGCACAGCAGACGACACGGTTATTAACTGGCTAAATCAGTATCCCGGCATCGATGTTTCCGACTTTTTGAAAGACGCCTTATACAACAAGGAATCGCTGTCGCTTGTGACGTTACTGCAAAACTTTGGCGTTATGGTTCAAAAACAGGTGCCCGTTGATGATAACAGCGTTGGTGGAAAAGCTTCGGAACACCCTGCGCGTGTAAACTTTGGAGCTAAGTACAAAGCGTCATCGCAGGGTCTTGACGTTCTTAACGTGTACCATGATGAAAGCGCTTATCACGCAGGTCTTTCTGCAGGCGACAAAATCATCGCAATTGACCATTTGCAGGTAACCGAGCAGTCGGTTAAACGAATTCTGGAGCGCTATATTCCCGGAGATACGGTGACGATTCATGCGTTTCGCCGCGACGAGCTAATGACACTGGAGCTTACCTGGCAAGAGCCCGCTAAAAGCAGCTATGTTTTAAGCGTAGAACAACCAGATAAGCTGAAAGGCTGGTTAACGCCTTCCGGTTAATCCTGATAAAGCTGGGGGAGTAAGGCCGGATCTAACCGTTCATTTCCCCAGTTAACCCGCCAGTCCAGGTGAGGTCCTGTAGCACGGCCTGTGGCACCTATAGCACCAATTGAGTCGCCCTGCTCAACTTTGTCACCAACCTCGACATGCAGTTCACTGAGGTGCAAATAGGTTGTGTTCACTTTATAGCCATGCTCAATAATGATGGTACCGCCTGAGTAAAATAAATCAGGTTCAGCCAGAACAACCTCACCCGGCCACGGCGCTTTAACGGGAGTTCCTGTTGGCCCTGCAATATCTTCCCCATAATGCGGATTACGGGGCTCGCCATTAAAAATTCGCTGACTACCGTAAACACCACTAATGCGGCCTTCGGCGGGCTTAGTAATTACAGTCAAAAAGTCCGTTCGTGTGGTTTCTTTTTGTCTGGCCAGCCAAACCTTTTCCGCTTCTTTTCTGGCTCGCTTTACTTGCTCCGGGTCTGGTGTAACGGTTTTTTGCGGTACGCCATCGACACGGTCAATCTTGTATTCACGAGGCTCTAGCTTGAGTTCTTTAGTGATAGTTTTCTCGCCTTTACTAACGACTAAGGTGTTTTCTAACTCAGCCTTGCGCGGAAAACCAAAAACAATATAACCCTGCTCCGTTACCTGCAGAGCTTCGCCATTCAGTGTTGCGGTAACACCGGGTTCAGACTTAGCGAGAATTAAAGCCCCCTGAGTCAATGAGCCCTTTATTTCTAACGGCAAAGATACATCGGCCGAGGCCACATTCACCGAACACAGCGCTAAAGCAGCGGCAACAATCATTTTACGCATAGGCTATTGCTCCTTTTCCTACCCCTTCAAAGGCGCGAACCTCTACAGCCTGACCCGCATGCTTAGATTTAATTTCTGCTGCCAGAAAATCCGCAATGCACTCCACTGTTGAGTCTGTCTCTATAACAAAGTTCTCTGCATTCGGAACAATAAGCTCAAACAGCCCCTGGTCCGCAACATAGCTGTAATAGGTGTGAGTTAAGTCGCTGGTTGCAGACGTTGCTGGCTCGGACAGCGTCAGTTCTGTCTTTGAACGGACGTCTTCGGTAGTGCCTAAATAAATGTCTTCCCACTTATCTGACCATTCTTTTTCCAACACCGGTTGGCGAATGTTATCCAGTCGAATTTGAATTTTTGAACGATGACCGTGAGCAATACGCTGGCAATTACCGTCGTGCTTTTTCAAGCCATGTGTGTAGTGATAATAAAAGCCATCGATATTTTCTGGTCTCAGAAACAGCTGCAGACCTTCGACATTAACCGGTAATTCGCGCTTTATAACGGCTTTCAAATAGTCCGTTACTGTCTCCATGGAAACAACATCGGCATCGATAAAGGCAAAGGCATCGGCCGGGCAAAACAAATGAATAGAACCTTGTTCCGGGCGCAGAAAATCGACCCAGTTAGCGCTGTCGTCAGAGTTGTGCGTTACTTTTGTATACGAATGCTCGGCCGGTACAACCAATTTATGGTCAACCGAATTATCGATAATGGCTTTAACTTGCTTTTTCACCCGACCGAAGTCGAGCACCATAGATTGTTCATTTAACGCGCCATCCAGCACGATATCGACAATCCAGCTTTCACCAACTACCCCCCTTTCCGGGCATAAGTAAGAGCAATCAATAACGGTCAAATCATTCACAAATAACTGCATAGTGAGCTGTTCTCATCTCTTCTTCGGTAACTGCAACCAGTATAACCTGAAACGCCTTATCAGATAAGCTCTATCAGGTTTGCCCATTCCCATAATAATTTTAGCGATAATAAAATAAGAGCGACTCCCATGGTACGGTCGACCCAATGACTGTAGTGCCAGAGTGTTTTAAAAATACGCGGTTGGGTCAGCAACCAGGTGAGAAATAAAAACCATAGACCGGTCGCAACAATTAGATAAATACCGTAACCAAACTGGATAGCAAAAGGAGTTTCCGGAGCAATAATAGTGGTAAATAAGGTCAAAAAGAAAATTGTCGCTTTAACATTTAAGCCATTAGTAATAAAACCAACAATAAAAGCTTTCCGCTTACGCGGCTGGGTAGCAGCCAATTCACTATCGGACATATCCTTTCTGGGTTTAGCTTTAATGGCCTGAGTTCCAATGAAGCCTAAATACAATGCGCCGGCACAAAGTAGAGTCTGATAGAGCCAGTCGGTCTGGTGGATAATCAGCGCCACACCAATAAGAGAATAAGTAACATGAATAATGATTCCTGATGCCACACCTAAACTCACCCAATAACCAGCCTTGCGACCAAAACTCAGGCTGTAGCGTGAAACCACCGCAAAATCGGGTCCCGGGCTCGCGACCGCAAACAGGTGGATCAAAGCAATAGTTAAAAACTCACTCCAGTAAGACAACACAAACTCCTTATTGCGCAAATCAACTTTAGATGCCAGAATCAAAGTTACTTTTTATTAATTACAGATTACTATTAATCAACATGAAAAACACTAAACTCCCCTCATTAAATGCATTGAGAGTGTTTGATGTCGCCGCCCGAAGTGGCTCTTTTAAACAAGCCTCGCAAGAGCTTGGGGTAACTCAATCTGCGGTCACCCGACAAATACAAACCCTTGAAGAACAGCTCGAAGTCCGTTTATTCCAGCGAGACAACCGGGTTCACTCGCTCACTCCTGTCGGTCTGGAATTAGCCCCTCAAATTGAGCAAATATTTGAGCAACTGGAGCGTACCATTGAGCGCACCCGAAACCTCAGTGACAATACAACAACCCAGTTAAACGTCGCAATCAGTTCTGAGCAACTGCACTTTTGGTTAGCGGCAAAACTTGCCGACTTTCATTCTCTGTATCCGCACATTCAACTTAGCTTTAGTCGTTGTAATGAGTACTTTTTTAATGAAAGCGCCGCAGAAATGGCTTCAGCAATACAACATCAAAGCTGGGATCTTGCCATTGGTTATGGAAAGGTCACAGATAAGCACATTCAGTCCCTTGTGCTACAGAAAAATCAAATGGTCCCGGTTTCTACCATTAAGACCAATGACTCACCTTTCCAGCTGCCCTGGTTAATAAACCCTGAAAACCCTGATCATCAGGCAATGTTAAAGACCTACAGTCAACAATTGAAATCCACACGTATTATTCATTGCAATGATGTACAAATGTCACTGGACTTATCGTCCGCCGAACAAGCCATCGCCTTAATTGACAGTAGTCTTATTACGCCTGGACTGTCTAATTTAAAAGTCTATAACGACTCCGCACAGCCCTGTCAGTATCCACTGAGCATCTTTTATCGCAAACGACAGAGGCAGCCAGTAGCCCTGGTTGCGTTTATAAAGTGGCTGCAAATGATAATTTCTTGAATAAAGACTAAAAAACGCGCAGTCAGTTAGCCAAAGCTCATTTTCCATTTTACATACATTCATGTTTGTATGTAAAATATCACCCCTTTTTGGTTATTGGAGAGTGATATGTGGTTAAGAGCATCACTGGTTGTACTAATAATATCGAGTTTTTCATCTTTTGCAGACGAGGTTCACGTTGCTGGAGCCTATTCCACAGACCAGTTACGCGGCATAAGAGCGGGTTATAGGATTACCAATCTGCCGGTAGAAATGCCCACCTGGTTAGGCTCACCCGATCTTCATTTAGAAGCTGCTTTAAATCACTGGCAGGATTCAAATAACACAGCGGACAACATTACCGCTTTTACCATTAGCCCTATTCTCTCCTGGCAAATAGCCGGAAACAAACGCCCCTTATTCGTTGAAACGGGTATTGGCGGCAGCTACTTTGATAAAACTCAGATAGGTAATCGTCGGTTATCTACCCAGTTTCAGTTTGAAGACCGGGTGTCACTCTCGTGGCAATACAGTCAAAGTTCTGATGCACGAGTAACTTTAGGGTATACCCACTACTCTAATGCCGATATCAAACGCCCGAATGACGGGCTGGACTTTGTATGGTTGAGCTGGGTTTTACCATTTTAATGTAAACAGAGCGTTAGCCTTATTCGGTTGAAGTTGCTACATTTGATTCTAAGTTTTATTCAAAATGGAGGTCTTATGAAGAACCAACTTCTTAAATTATCAGCTATTGCGGCTACCGGTCTATTTTTGTCGGCTTGCGGCAGCCCTGAGTCAGGTATGACACAGTGCACCATGGAGCCTAAAGAAAACTGGTTAGAGCAGGAGCAGTTTCAAGATTCGTTAAAAGAACAAGGTTATGAAATAAGCGAGTTTAAAGTAACTGACGGAAACTGTTATGAAATTTACGGATTTAACCAGAACAAACAGAAAGTTGAAATTTACTTTAATCCTGTAGATGGCAGTATTGTTAAGCAAGAAACCGAGTAACTCAGCAAGAAGGCAGTACCAATGATTATTTGGGATAAATTTATCAGAGCTTTCCATTGGTTGTTGGTACTGTGTTTTTGTCTGAACTATTTTTTCCTAGAGCATGGCAGCAGCATCCACCAAGCTGTAGGTTACACTGCCGCAGCTTTGGTTATGGTACGTATTGTCTGGGGTTTTATTGGACCTCCCAATGCGCGCTTCAAAAATTTCTTTCCCTCATTCTCGGGTATCAAGAATCACTTTTATGAGCTAAAACAACGAAAAATGAAACAGGAACAGGGCCATAACCCACTCGGTGGCCTGATGGTGTTTGCCATTCTAGTTCTGTTTTTAGTTCAGGCTGTTACTGGCTTTCTTCGTGAAGAGATCGATGCACTGTATGGGGACAGCTTTTTAACCTCACTGCATGGCATATCCGCCAATATCATTTTCGCGCTTGTTATTATTCACATTATTGCCGTATTCATTACAGCTTATTTAGGTAAAATAGAACTCATTCGTCCAATGATTAACGGAAAGCGCCGACAAAAACCTCATGACTGATAAAAACACTTCAAGAGAACGTATATACCAAGTTTCCAGTAACCGCGAACAAGCGTCTCACAAACTACGTTACGTGGAAGCTTCAGCCCCCGCAGAGCAAGATTGTCGCTTATGCGTCGGTTCGCTCACCGCAACAGACAGTTCGAAAAGCCAATTTACCATCACGAATACAGTCTATGACGACGTTGCGAAGTTGGCTTTTATGGAAAAGCAGCTCTACTCAAACCAGGCTTACCCTCCTCTGTTTTTCTACCAGGCTTTGCAGCAGTGGCCCAGCACGTTCTTATCGCTAAAAGTTGACGGCAAAGTGGCTGGCTACAGTCTTATAGCGCCTCTGTCTGATAATGCCGTAACACTTATGTCTTTACTGATTGGAAAAGATTTCCAGGGGCAAGGTTTAGGTAAGCAGTTGTTGCAACAGTCGATACGCCTGGCTCAAACCCTGCAGTGTAAACGGCTCGATCTCAGTGTCGCTCCAGACAACGAACCAGCCGTTCGTTTATATGAAAAGTTCGGTTTTTGTGTTACTGAGGCTGTTAAAGATTATTTGGGCCCCGGTGAAGACCGCCTTTTGATGAGCTTACCTTTAGCAAAGACATGACCTCTCTCGATTTATTCGGCAACTTAGGTTCTGAATCGCTGCGTTTGAATATCAGTGAGCAGGCAATATTGTTTCATCAGTTTTTAGCTAAAAATGACGATGCCTTGTTAACTGAGGTTCGTAGTGTCTTAAGGCGCTCCCCTTTACGTCATTTGCAAACACCTGCCGGGCATAAAATGTCGGTTAAAAGTAGTAACTGCGGCGAGTATGGCTGGCTGAGTGATAGAGGGGGCTATCGATACCAAAAGACCGACCCAGTCACCAAGGCGGCCTGGCCAAAAATGCCCTCTCTCATTAGAAGCAAAGCAATAGAGGCAGCAACATTCGCAGGGTTTGCCGATTTTCAGCCAGACGCCTGTCTTATCAACGTTTATTTACCCGGAGCAAAAATGGGACTCCATCAGGATAAAGATGAGACGGACTTTGAAAAGCCCATTGTGTCCTTTTCTTTTGGGTTACCTATCACCTTTATGTGGGGCGGTTTTAAACGCTCTGAGAAGTATCAGAAATTCAGTCTTCAGCATGCCGATGCGCTTGTATGGGGAGGAAGAGATCGCTTGAGGTATCATGGCGTTCAACAGCTTAAGGAGGCTATGCACCCATTAACCGGACGCTGTAGAGTGAATTTAACTATACGCCAGGCCGGTTAACCCGACTTTATCTTGAAGAGCGTATCAGTGCTGACTACAGTGACAAAGCGATAAATTAAAGAACATCGTTTATTAAAAGGGATAATGTCTAAATGAAGCTATGGCGGGTAATATCATTTGGTAGCTCCATGCTTCTCACGCTTCTTCTCATTGTGTTTGCTATAGCACTGTTCGGCTACTTGTATTTAAACCAGCAACTGAAATTAGCTGGTGTTACTGACTGGGAAGTTGAATTTGAGAAACTGACTGCCAGCCACATTGTGATTAAACGGCTGGAAGTAGCAATTGATTCTGTACCCGAATTGGAAGGCACCAGTCCCACTGCAGCGGTAAACCTCACAAAGATACTTTCAATGGAAATGCCGACTTTATTACCAGAACGCATTGATATTAAGTCGCTACAATTGAAAGGTCGGCTATTGCCTGAAAGCGTCTCTGCAAGTCTTTCACTGATAAACAAGCAGCAATTGCGGTTAGAGCTCAATAGCCAGCAGCCACTTGTCGCTAATGTGAGAGTTATTCGACAAGATAACCAGGTAAAACTGAAAGCTCGCTACGACAACGCCCTGTTACAGGCTAATTATGACTACAACTCAGGGAAGCTTAAAGCCGGTGGTAGTTATCTTTTAGCGGCACAACAGTTTGCAGACAAAATAACAACCGAACCAGTGTCGGTTGATGCGAAGTGGAACGGTATTCTTTCACCTTATATTGAGTCAGCAACATTGGAGAGTCTTATTGCTGAATTGTCGGGCGAGCTTGTCGTGTCGATTAAGCAGCCCACTTTAATAAAGGTGACCGACACTACCACAACGACAACAGGTGAGCTTCAGCTGAATTTGAGTAAGGGTATTATGGAGTCTTATCGACTCGAGCTGAATAGTGATACTGAAAACTTAGCGTCGTTAATCGAGTACGATCTACCACTGCAATTGTCGTCGTTGTCCTGGGAGCTCAACAGCCGCGACAGCTTGGGCGTTTCATTGTCTAATGCTCAGCAGGCTGTTAATAAAGCTCGTTGGCCTCTAAAGCTAAATGCTGTAGCTAAAGGTGAAAAAAACAAAACAATTCGCCTCGCGTCTGAGTTATCGATACAACAAAAAAAATGGCAATTTAACTCGCTTGATCTCGATTATGTACAACTAAGTGCGGACAGCATTAAGTTTCCAGTTGCCGGGCAATCAATGGCGATAAGCAAACTCACCTCACAATTTGCAGGAACAGTCTCGACCACAGCTGCCGAACTCCACAGTACTAAGCCAACCCGCATTGAGCTTAATGCTTTCGAAAACGACGCCCTAGCCATACTGAACTTCAATCAAATTTATTATCCGTACTCCGAACCTCATAATGCGCTTGCAGAATTTGACCTTAACATTCACAGCAACGCGATTAATTTCGAACCGATACGGAACCTCGAAGCCGTTTTTGACAGTAAATTTCAATATCAACAACAGCAACTGACAAGTGACGGAGAGCTCGTACTCGGTGACCATATAAAAGTGGCACACCATAGCCAAATTAATTCTGATCGGCTAAAGAGCAAAATTGAAGTTGGCAAATTCAACTGGCAGCAACTTCCACAACTGGACACCCTGCTGACGAATTTAGCGCCTCAGCTTGTTGTCAGTAAAGCAGCTATTAGTGGCCAAACCGATGTCACTTATTCCATAAATGATAACCGCTGGCACCTCGATAAGGGGCAACTAGAGATTCAACAAGGTGACTGGGTTTTTGATACCTTATCTGTGGTTAATAGCAATATTGATTTTGGTTTCACTGCCAATAACGAACAACTTAAGGTTAATAACGCGCAACTTAACATTGGTAGCGTGCAACAAGGTTTTGCACTGGGGCCAATCACCGCTGAATTTAGAGCCCAACTGCCCTTTCAACAACCTATGCAATCCACTCTCGATTTAACCAGTCACACCATTAAAGCTCTTGGTGGCAGCATAAGCATTCCCAACCAGGGTTACTCGTTAACCGACAGCTTTGTACTGCCCGTTGTGTTCGAAAAAATTTCGCTGGGTGAACTCATGCGTCAATATCCAAGCAACAAAATTTCCATAGATGGTAAGGTTTCAGGAACCATCCCTGTTTACTGGGATTCTAACGATTTAACGATAGAAAGAGGTTATCTGGATGCACTGGCACCCGGTGGTCACCTTCAGGTAGATTCATCCGCTCTGGTTCAACTTGCTGGCAGTAACCCCAGCTTACAGACTTTGGCAGGCGTATTGGGTAACTTCTATTATGATCAACTGTCTACAACCGTTGACTATAATGACAATGGTAAATTGACCTTAGCAGTACAGCTAAAAGGCTCTAACCCGGAGCTTGAAAATGGACGTCCGGTTGAGCTTAACGTAAGCTTAGAGGAAGACCTGCCCGCATTGATAAAAGGGCTGCAAATAAGTAATAGCCTGAACGATGTTATCCGTAAACGAGTGCAGCAGAAAATCAACTAAACAGGGAATGATATGAAACGATTATTGTTATTAATAAGCGTGCCTTTATTCGTTCTGGGGTGTACCCCGACGGTACAGGTCGCAGCACCTAAAGAGCCTATTACTATTAACCTAAACGTCAAAATAAAACATGAAATTTACGTTAAAGTTGATAAAGCGCTCGACGATGTAATTTCTGAATCCAGTGGCCTGTTTTAACGACAAAGGAATGCAATGATGAAATATTTACTAACCGCAGTTTTAGTTGTTTTTATTGGCTTATCAAGCCCGCTGGCACAAGCTCAGCAATTAGACTTGCAACAGGCAAAAACGCAATTAAGTGAAGCCAAAGAAAAAGGTCTGGTGGGTGAGAGACCCGACGGTTACCTTGGGGTGGTCAAATCTACAGACACTGCCGAACAGATCGTGAAAAAAATTAATGAGGCCCGTCGTAACGAATATACACGAATAGCCAACGAAAATGACATTGCTGTCGCGGATGTCGAGCTATTAGCCGGCAAGCGTGCCATTGAACTGACTGAGTCAGGCCTTTATGTTAAAGTAGATGGGGAGTGGCAGAAGAAGCCTTAAACGGCTTCTTTACCCTTTCAGTAATGTCATTCGAGCCCAAAACACCGTCTTTGCGTCAGCTAAGAGCAGGCCTTCCCGAACGATCGCGGCAAAGATTCACCAGCCAATCGCCCAGTGCCTCTACTCCCGGGCTTTTTGCAGTCGTTGAGGGGTACACAAAATAAAAGCTATCGTCGGTTTTAATACTATGAAAAGGTAATTCAAATAAGCTTTCAGCACGCTCTTGCTCCGTTGTCATAAACTCGTTAAGCAGTGCTATACCCTGGCCGTATTTCGCTGCTTCGGCCGCCAGTAACAAGTGGCTAAAATGGTGGACTTTCGCTGTTGCAGGGAGCTGTAAATTGGCTTTTTCAAACCAACGCTGCCAATCGGTACCCGGTTTCCCACTTGCAAAGGCACTAATTGCCGACAATAACGGGTACTTTATCAGCTCATCGGCACTTTTTAGCCGGTTAACTTCTGAAAAAAGTGCTTTTGAGCAATAAGGCTTGAGGGTTTCATCGTATAAATGATAACGCTGATAACCTGTAGCCGGTGGCTTTGTTGTAATGAAACAGTCTGCCCAGCGGATATCAAAATTACCATCCTGCGTTAACATTTGTAGAGTCAGTTCAATATTGGGGTAACGTTGGCGAAACTCATCTAGCGCAGGAATTAACCACTTAACCGCCAATGAGCCATGCACAGCCAAGCTTACCTGACGGGAGTCATTTTGTTTAAAGTTAACCGTAGCCTCTTCAATCGTACTGATAGCTCCGGCTACCTCGTTAAAGTAGCTTTCTCCCAGCGCGCTCAACATCGTCTGTCTGCCCCGTCGAATAAACAATTGAGCCCCCAGAGACTCTTCCAGCAGTGCTACTTGGTGGCTGACAGCACTTTGCGATACATGCAAACGCTTAGCCGCTTGAGAGAAACTCTCACAGCGAGCCACTTCGACAAAATACTGTATCGCTCTGAACGGCAAGCTCATTATCTAAAAATCTCATCTTATGATTATTTAATATCATTATATTTTATATCAAACCTTCCGTAAAATGCGCCCAAGTCGTCATCATGTCGTTCCCCAAGGGGCTATAAGAGTATGAATCGTTCGTTAATCATGGCTGTTTTCCTGCTGGTTGTCGGAAACAATATTGTCATTTTCTCAGATTCATTAATAAAATTACTGGATGGTTTTGATGCCCCCTTTCAGTTTGTTTTCTATCGGCAAGTTAGTGCGGCACTCATTTTACTGCCTTTTATCGTATTTTTTAAACGGCCTTTATTGCCGAGAAGACTTCGCTGGCACGCCACAAGGGCGCATATTTTTTTACTTGGTACTGTCTTTATGGTGGTATCACTTACCACCCTTCCGTTAGCAACAGCCAATGCTATTTTCTACGCTGCGCCTATTATTACGGTAGTGCTGGCGCGGCTATTATTTAAAGAGCGAGTTACACGCTTGTCATTGGTCACAGCCGTGTTAGGTATGACTGGCGTGTTGGTTATTATTAACCCAGCATCTGCAAATATTTTTGCGCTGGCTGCTCTGGTTGTGGCTACAACACTAGCTTTGAACAATCTATTAATAAAGAAGCTGCCATCAGAGCATGGCATAATAGACACGCTATATTTGACTAACTTATTAGGTATTCCCGTTGCTGCCTGCCTGACCTGGTTTGAAGGTGCCAGTTTTAATTTAGACACATTATTAATAGCTGTAGGCTCTAGCCTATTTTCTATGATTTATGCTGGTACATGTGTTTTTGCTTATCGGGCGGCCGAAAGTAATAAAATTACCAGCGCAGAATACACGGGCCTTATCGGCGCGGTAGTTTTAGGAATGCTATTTTTTACCGAAACGCCAGATGTCCGTTTTTATGTTGGCTCGGTGTTGATTATTGTGCCGCTAACCGTCCTTACTTTGCGAAATTCTAAGTCAGTTGGTTAACACTAAAAACCAGCTTTTTAAATAAGTGGACTCATGTCGTGAGAAATAAAAAACCTTTAATATCAAACTTTTAAGTGATCGCCTCGGCTATTTTTAAAGTTTTTGATTTTTTATTCAAATTAAGCCATGTAAAATTAGTATTCAGTCTATTGAGGGCACTGAATGCTACACGACTATGAAAGAAAGCGTTTGGCCGCGCTTCGCCAGCTAAATTTATTGGACACATCGCCAAGCGAAAGTTTTGACCGTATAACCCGTATGGCAAGTAAACTTTTCGGTTTACCTATCGCAGCAGTCTCCTTAACAGATAAAGACCGACAGTGGTTTAAATCTCGCGTTGGTGTTGAACATACAGAAATCCCTCGTTTTAAAGCCTGTTGTGGTGAGGTTGCTGATACATCAGGCTTTTTAGTCGTGCCCGACTTGCAGAACTCTCCACTATATCAAAACAGCGTACTGGCGGAATCGGGTGTGCGCTTTTATGCCGGAGCCCCGCTTACGACCCGTGACGGTTATACACTAGGGTCTATGTGTGTACTTGGTAACGAACCCCGCCTAATAACCGACGACGAGCGTGCCCTGCTTCAGGACATGGCTGCTATGGTGATGGACCAGATAGAGCTGCAACACGCCTTCGGACGAATAGACCCCGTAACAGGACTGCCTAACCGCAATCAATTTGTCGAAGACATTGAAGATTTAAAAACAGAGCAAAGCGGGCTCCGCTATGCCTTGCATGTGGATCTATTTGACGAAAACCAGCTCCGTTCACTACAGCGAGTAGTTGGGTTGCCAAGCCTCGATAACCTAGCGCACGACATTGCCGACTACCTGAAACAACAGCTGCAGAACCGCGATCGCCTTTATTACATCGGTGGCTGTGAATATTTGTACTTAGTCGACGACAATGACGAAGACATTAATAAAACAGCCAGAGCTTTGTGGCAATTAGTTAACGACGTGGTGTTGGATGAGTCTTCTCCTTTATTACACACTCCAGTCATTGGAATTGCGCCATTCGAAATTAGCGATGCCTTTGGCGCGGACATAATTCGCACAGTACACAGCGCCAGTCAGGACGCGCGCCTGGCCGGTGAGGACGTAGTTCTGTACTCTCAGCAAATGGATGCAGAGCATCGTCGGCGCTTTACTATTTTGCACGACTTTCGTCAGGCACTGGAGAGTAATGAACAGTTGTTCCTGTATTTTCAACCCAGATTAACTCTCAGCGACAATAAATGTCACTCGGTAGAAGCACTGATACGCTGGCAACATCCTACCCTGGGCACGATTTCTCCAGCCGAGTTTGTTCCTCTGGTAGAGAGTACGTCATTAGTACGGGAAATGACCCACTGGGTATTGCAGCGCTGTATCGAGCAAATCAATCTGTGGCACCAGCAAGGTTGTTCACTGCAAATAGCGATGAATATTTCTGGTAATAATCTGGATGAAGCCGGCTTTGCAAAACGCATATTATCGGCTCTGAAAGCAGCTGATATTGACACTCGCTGGTTCGAGCTTGAACTTACCGAAAGCGCCATTGTAAGCCACAGTAAACAAGCAATGAAGCAATTAAAAACGCTTGCTGAAGCAGGTGTATCAATTGCTATTGACGACTTTGGTACCGGCTACAACACATTGACCTACTTACAAGAAGTTCCGGCACATGTGGTTAAAATTGACACAGCTTTTGTTTTTAACCTTGATCAAAAGCCTCGAAATCAGGCAATCGTGAACGCTATGGTGAGTATGGCGCAACAGTTAGGCTACCGAGTTGTTGCAGAGGGCGTTGAAAACAAAGAAAGTTGCGAATATCTACGTCGAATTGGTTGTAATGAGATACAAGGCTTTTGGTATAGTAAACCTAGCCCTGCCGATGAATGCTGTGCGCTGGCTCGCATCTGAATCAGCGATCTTTTATTGGGCTTACCGCGCTGTCGACCAATACGAACGAACAATAGGTCAGACTTCGCCCCAAAACGGGACTAATATGAACGCACAGTTATTACAACTTTTTTAAAAGTTCGAGCTGTTGCCGCTCTTGTTGACTTGGTGAGTATGGCGTTTGATCCAGCCTATCTTGGTTAACTTTACCAATAGGCCAACGTATTCTCTCGCTGCGCCCATATCTTTTGGCTTCACCAGGGCGCGATGACATCTTCTCAATAACTAGGTTGGTCAAGGCTAACTCTACGGTTTTATTGGGCAATACGCTGTGATGTATCTTAATCATAAGAGTCTGAGAGCCAGCCCCCAAAAACTCAGTTGCAGTAACAATTGCAAGTCGCGTTCCTTTTTCTTCTTCAAGAATGCCTCTTAACCGATAAATACCCGGTTTCTCAGTATGCAGGGTCACTTCACTAACAAGATCTTGTTGGTTGATACGAGCGTGATTAATCGCCTTAATTGTCGCGACAGAGTAATGAGCATTTAAATCAGTGCTCAGCTCTTCGCTGCCTCCATCAAATTCTACTGTTGCTTTTATTCTCAATTGACGGGGCCAGTTCAATTCCAAAGGTATTAAAAACTCGCTTTTACTTTGTTGTATATGCAGTGTTGTTCCGGTTCTAACATCAATTAATTCAAGCCTGACATTGCCGACACCGACGCTCGCATCTACTTTACCTTTAATAGCATCTGGGTAAACATAATGAAAGTGACTTAATCGTAGAGATAAATGCTCCTCGCCGTCTAATATTGGGATGTCTACGGGGTGTGGACTGTTCCATTGTTCGAACGAAGCACCAACATAACCATAGGGCTGAGAGTAAGAGGGATGACTTAACAACTTTCGCTGTATGGTCAAAGCGTTATGAACTGCCTGCCCCCCTCTTGGCTCCGCTGCATCGCGCTTATTATTATGACCAGCACTGTAGGACGCCCCCTTATGCTGCGATGCCTTCTTACCGTCCAAGTGATGAGTATCGTTTTTGGGTAAGCTTTTTTCCAAACCGGACAACGGATTTAATTGAATAATAAACCACAATACCAGCGCTGCGAGACTTGCAGCCCCGGCCAACGTCATCCATAAGATTTTTTTCATGAGATACCTAATTGGTTATCGTAACAACTCTAATGCAACCATGGACATACTGGCTCGTTGCGACCCTCTCATGTACTCATACTCCTGCCCTAACCAGTTTGATTCTTTATCTGTAACAATCTTGAGAAGGTAACCATTTTTAAACATTTGAGAACGCTGAACTGAACCTAACGCCCCTTTAAATTGCCGATTAATAGTTGCGCTATGACTGTATTCTGCCCCCATAGCTACTGGGTAATGATAAGCCATGAAGTGAGCAACTCCTTGGGAAACTGGTGCTTTACGGCCACTAAATTCCATCGCTGTCGAACAACTACTGAAGTTACCAGCATTAAGCGCTCCACAAGCCGAATGAGCAGCAACTACACCATCATCATGCCCCGGCAAAAACATTGCTGTAGCATTCCAAAAATCGTTGGCATCACCGACAAAGCGCAACCGCGGAACGCGTGCTTCTGGCAGAGGTGCTAACTGACGAGCATTTGCCACGCGCAAGTCGTTCAGCACCCCTAATGTTTTTTCAGAGGGGGGCATTCCCAGCCATAGGGACATCGCATAACGCATGGCTTCGTTTGTCAGTCCTCCTCCATTGGCGACATTAATTGCAATATCAGCCAATTCCGTACCTCCGCCAGCTCCAGCAAAATCTACCGTAGCCACAATGTTAAGGGGCGTCATACCCGCATTTTTCAGCCAGTTGCGCTGATTTTCAAGAATATAGCGTGCAATTAAATCTCCGGTTGAATGCGTGACCAAAATGCAACCAGCGTCACATAGACCTTCCCGCGAAAACTTTCTAAGCTTAGGCCAAACATAATCAGTAGATATTTTACCTTGTACGCGCTGGTGAGATGGCCAATCAATGCGAGCTGCTGCCTTTTCCTTCCAGACACCACTCCAATAAGCTGCACCATCGAGCTCCACTTGTTTTGCATTGGGCTGAGACTGCAGTTGGTGCGATTGAAAACCGTGAATTAAGATTATGGGGTAAACCTTTTCCGCTATCACCGAAAAGGAAAGAAATGCGCTAAACGCAACAAATAGTATCATTATCCTAAACATAGTATTCCCCATCTGCTGCACTGTTAACTTTGTACATAAAAGCGCATTGGATTTTTCGACATTATTACTACTTTACGTTTCCCGCTCAAATTATGAAAGCGCTTGATATTAAAATATATCGGCGATTCCTAAAACCTGAGCAGCCATAGCTCAAAACGGCTCAAAAAAGCTTGCAATCTCAAGTTTGCTAGTTAACATAAAATTAACACGCGATTTACTCCGCTCCATAGGATTTACCCAATGAAACTGATCACTAATACAAATATAAGTTTAAGACTTTGGTTTATGAGTGCTACAGCTCTATTGGGCGTTGTCGCTATGTTTATTTTTATGTTGGTGAACATGCGAGGCGAACTCATCAATGGAGAAGTAAAGAAGCTAGATGCCATTAACGATGTCGCTACAGCCCTTATAAACGATGCTTACGATAAATATGAAAGCGGTCAACTTAGCGAGGTCGAAGCGAAGGAATACGCTACCAATCAGATCCTGAAGGTTAATTATGAGGGGGATGAGTATGTTTTTATATATGATAGGCGTGGAACCTTGATAATGGATCCATCCCTGCCTAAAGAGGACTGGTCTAAAGTTAATTTTTACGATTTTAAAGATCCCGAGGGAACCCCCCTTTTTCAAGAAATGATAGAACGTACTAAAAATAGTGAGCGTGCTACTGTTAACTACGTTTGGGAACTCCCCAACAGCACTGAAATAGCTTCTAAAATGTCGCGAGTTATAACATTTGAACCTTGGGGATGGATCATTGGGACTGGGGTTTACATGAATCATGTTTCTGAGCAGGTATGGGAAACATTTTGGCGTGTAATAACAGCGGTATTAATTGCCTTGATACCTATGGCTTTCCTGTTTCTAATTATTATCAGAAGTGTAGTTTCTCCATTGAAATCTACAATTTCTGCAATGAATAACATTGCAAATGGAGACGGTGACTTAACTCGGCGACTAGAGGTAAAAGGCGACGACGAACTTGCTCGACTAGCTAGTGCTTTTAATACTTTTGCTGATCAAGTTCGTGATTTAGTAGCTCGAGTGCGAGCATCATCTTTAACTATAAGTCAATCAGTGCTTTCGCTTAACGATACCATGCAAGAAACTAGAGAAGGTGTTGATAGGCAACAAGTTGAAACAAATCAAGTTGCAACTGCTATGAACGAAATGACTGCAACTGCACAGGAAGTCTCGTCGAGTGCTAGCGCAGCATCCGATGCCGCCAGCCAAGCTGAAAAACAAGTTACTAACTCCAAGAGCGTGCTTGGCAAAGCGATAGAAGTGATTGGAAGTCTCTCTGAACAAGTCAGTGAGGGGGTCATCGTTGTAGAAGAGTTGAGTGGGGACTCTGAGAATATTGGAAGTGTTTTAGATGTAATCCGCGGTATCTCTGAGCAGACAAATTTACTCGCTTTGAATGCAGCTATAGAAGCAGCTCGCGCGGGCGACGCTGGCCGCGGCTTTGCTGTTGTAGCCGATGAAGTTCGCACGCTGGCGAGTAGAACTCAAAAAAGCACAGAGGAAATTAGATCAATGGTCGAGAGCTTACAGCAAAGAGCTACCAAGGCAGTAAAAATGATTAATACTATAAGTGAGCGAAGTGGAGCTACGGTCGATGAAGCACGCTTAGTGGATGCTGCTTTGGCTAGCATTGAGCATGATGTTAATACAATAAATAGTATGAACGCCCAAATTGCGAGTGCGGCCGAGGAGCAAACCAGTGTTTCTGAAACAATTAATAAAAATATTCTACATATCTCGGAGATTACAGAAAATACGGAGCAAGGAGCTCGGAGTGCCAGTGAGGAGACCAATAAGCTCAACAAGCTAGCTACTCAGCTCGATCAACTAGTAAAGGGCTATAAATCCTGAATAGATTCACCTGGCTTTATTAGTAAGTAGTGTTCCCTTCTTGTATACTCTCGGGTCAGTCGGCATATTTATAGTAC
Source organism: Idiomarina sp. PL1-037 (assembly GCF_034422975.1). Lineage (NCBI taxonomy): Bacteria > Pseudomonadati > Pseudomonadota > Gammaproteobacteria > Alteromonadales > Idiomarinaceae > Idiomarina > Idiomarina sp. PL1-037. Next base: position 1,423,662 of record NZ_CP139873.1, on the reverse strand, counting down.
TGGATCACTACAAAGGAATTTGCATGCTTACCCCCGAGCATATTATTGACCGGAATAACGTCAACATAATTGGATCTGGCGACAAAGTCATAATGATGGCTCATGGCTTTGGTTGCAATCAAACAATGTGGCGTTTTCTCATACCAGAGCTGCCCGATGACTACAAATTAGTGCTTTTTGATTACGTCGGCTCTGGGGCAGCGAGTATGGCGGAGTATTCAACCTCTAAATACAGCTCCCTAGAAGGTTATGCTCAGGACATTGTCGATATATGCAAGGTACTCGACCTACAGAATGTATCTTTTATAGGTCACTCCGTCAGCAGTACGATAGGTCTACTTGCTACACGAGCCATTCCTGACAGAATCAACGCCCTGATTATGATTTGCCCCTCCCCTTGTTTTTTGAATATTGACCAGAGTTACCAAGGTGGCTTTGAAAAGCATGACTTAAGCGAACTCATCGAGTTAATGGATAAAAATTATATTGGCTGGGCGGAGTACCTGGCCCCTTTGGTAACAGGAATCACTGAGCGCCACCCCGTGACAAATGAGCTGACGGAGAGTTTTTGCACGACCAACCCAATTTCAGCTAAGAATTTTGCCAAGGCTACTTTCTTTTCTGACCATCGAATGATACTTCCCGAAAATACGCATCCGGTATTGCTATTACAAAGTGATAACGATGCCTTAGCTTCGTTATCTGTGGGTCAGTACATGGAAAAACATACACCTGGCAGTGAGTTACAGGTCATAAAAGGAAAAGGCCACTGTTTACATATGACTCATCCTCAAGACGTTGCTCTGCACATCAAACGTTTTTTAGAAGTGACATACGCCAGCGAGTAAAGACAAATGACTAAAGTACAACTGGATAACTTTCCAATCGGACTGGTCGTCACCACAGCTGAAGACCATAACGTACTGCATGGCAATAAGGACTTTTACGGGCTTTGTCAGCAAAAAGCAGAAAGTCTATCGTGCTTAAGAAGCATATTAACTCCAGCCTCTAAGATTATTGTTGAAAGCTTTGTCATGCCGTTGCTTTTACATGAAGGGCATTGCAAGGAAATACAATTAACCATTAACACTCCGAGTGGAGATAAAATTCCCGTTTTGGTTAATGCTGTAATGCATTCAGCAGAGAAAGATTCGATTTATTGGGCCATATCATCCGCTCAGAAGAGAGATGATCTTTATCAAGAACTGATCAACCTTCGCAACGACTTAGAAGATAAAGCTGAGCGACTTAAGCAGTTATCGGAAACCGATGAACTCACCAAATTACTTAACCGTCGCGCCTTCGTCGCGGACGCTCGCACTATGATAAAGCAAGCTAAGCGCAATAACCTACCCTATTCTTTTATGATGCTTGATATTGATCATTTTAAGCACATCAATGATCAGCTGGGACATTTTGTCGGCGATAAGGTGATAGCCGATGTTGGCGCTCTACTTAAAAAGTACTGTCGCGAAAACGACTTAACCGCTCGTATAGGCGGTGAAGAGTTTGCCATCTTTTCGACTAGTAGCGCCACCGATTCTGCCAGCCAATTTGCTGAGAAACTTCTTAAGGTCTTCAGCTCTGAAGACATTCAGGGCCTGAACGTTACGGTCAGTATTGGCGTGGCGACATCGTTCAGCGATGATTTTGATACACTTTACAAAACTGCGGACCGACTACTTTATCAAGCAAAAAAGAACGGCAGAAATCAGTTTTGTGGCCACTTTTGTACTTAATCCTTATCATACAGCACAAAAATGTCTATGGTAACGGGGCCAAACCCCAGCTGGTATCGCGTTCAAAAGCTCGTATAAAGTATCGACTCCCCTTCGGCTGAATGAACTCAAGTCTGTCAGTTATTAAGATTCAAAGGTTCAGGGACTTGGGAGCGCACTCTAACCGCGATTTTAAATCAAGACTCCGATTCAGTAAAATCGTGGTAGAACTCTAGTGCTACATCCGCATAACCGAATTGATGTAGCACCAAAAGTAGCACTACTTAGTATCGATTTGCAATGTAGACATAGGGAATAAGAATTTGCCTTGAAAGCCAGTAAAATCAATGGCTCGCGGCATTTAATAGACTTTGAAATAATCGGAATTGGTGCCCGGGGCCGGACTTGAACCGGCACGAAGTTACCTTCGAGGGATTTTAAATCCCTTGTGTCTACCAATTCCACCACCCGGGCACTACATAGAAGTGTTCTCGAATAATGGAGGCGGGTCCCGGAGTCGAACCGAGATCCACGGATTTGCAATCCGCTGCATAGCCATTCTGCCAACCCGCCAGACTTTGGAGCGGGAAACGAGATTCGAACTCGCGACCCCAACCTTGGCAAGGTTGTGCTCTACCAGCTGAGCTATTCCCGCACCGTCATCTGCCGTGGCATTCTACTGTTTAATCGGTTTCAGTCAATGACTTTTTATCATTTTAATGACTGTTTGCACAAATTTACGGCAAAGCAGTTAATTTCTGGTCAATTCGCTCTTGGCGCCGCGTAAATATTCCCACATGGACCACAGAGTCAAAACAAAAGCCGAATAGAATAAGAACATCGATAACCAATAAATATAGACGTTTGCATTCCAAAGCAGTCCAATTAAGGCCAGCATCTGTGCCACTGTTTTCCATTTGCCTAAATTCGAAACAGCGACCTTTGCTCTGTGGCCGCTTTGAGCCATCCACTCACGTAGCGCACTGACTATAAGCTCGCGGCAAATCATCGTCAGCGCCGGAATGGTAATAAAGGCTGAATTATAATCTTCGACAATGACAACCAGTGCAGCAACCACCATCGCTTTATCTGCTACCGGGTCAAGGAACTCGCCGAACTTAGTAAATTGATTAAAGCGACGTGCTATATAGCCATCCAGAGCATCTGTGATTGCCGCTAACCAAAAGATAAAAGCAGCCCAGAAACGCGCATCTTCCATTGGTAAATAGAAAACCACCAGAAATACCGGAATAAGTACTATCCGGAAGCTGGTCAAAATATTAGGGATATTCCACTTCATTATCCGCTGATTCCTTATTGTTTTTACTCATCACGAAATGAGTAATAGATTTTCTCTGCCAATGCTCGGCTAATGCCAGGTACGCTGGCTAATTTATCAATACTAGCGTTTTTTACCTCTTGTAATCCACCTAGATTTTTCAAAATGGTCTGTCTGCGCTTCGCTCCTACCCCGTCAATCTGTTCTAAGGTCGAGGTTTTCTTAACTTTAGCCCGCTTCTGCCGGTGCCCGGTTATGGCAAAACGGTGCGACTCATCACGTATGTGCTGAATCAAATGCAGCGCACTGGCGTCTTTACTCAGCGGAATGGTTGCATGGCTCCCCGCCATGATCAAAGTTTCCAGGCCCGGTTTGCGCGACTCACCTTTGGCAACACCAATTAATACCGGCGCTTCTTTTCCCCAGTCATTAAAGTAGCTCTCCGCCTGGGCTAGCTGGCCTTTACCACCGTCGATAAACAGAATATCCGGTATGTTGCCCTGCTCTTTCGCATTGTCGTACCGCTTCGCCAGAGCTTTAGACATGGCAGCGTAGTCATCGCCCGGCGTTATACCGGTAATATTATAGCGGCGGTAATCTGATTTTTTAGGTCCGTTTTGATCAAACACAACGCAGGAAGCCACCGTTTGTTGACCCATTGTGTGGCTAATATCAAAACATTCCATGCGCTGAATGGGTACACCAAATTCCAGCACTTGCTGTAATGCCTGAGTTCGGCGGTTCATCGTACTTTGCTGATTCAGGCGACTCTCTAGCGCATTAACCGCATTCTTTTGAGCCAGCGACTGATACTGACGCTTATCCCCGCGCACTTTACTTTGCAGTTTAACAGGTTGTGACAACGCATCACTCATGACCTCCGCTAATACGTTGTCCGGCTTTACATCGACAGGAAGCACGACTTCTCTTGGAATTTTCCGTCCGGCAGTATCCGATAAATAAAACTGCAGCAGAAAAGCTCTGAGCACTTCATCGTCAGGGGTATCTGTCGGCACCTTAGGAAAATAGCTGCGACTGCCCTGCAAATGATTATCCCGGATAAACAGCATTTGCACTGTCGTCATTCCATTACCACGCGCTAAACCAATAACGTCCAGTTCTTGCTGGCTGCCGGTCACCGAGTTGCGCTCCTGCGTTTTTCTTAATGCAGCAATCTGGTCACGAAATCTTGCTGCTCGCTCGAAATCCAGGCTTTCACTCGCCTGCTCCATTTTATTCATTAGCTCGTCAATAACCTGCTGATTCTTGCCCTGCAGAAACTGTTTCGCCAGTGCTACCTGTTCATTGTATTCATCGTCAGTGCAAACATTAACACAGGGCGCGAGGCAACGTTTTAACTGATACTGCAAACAAGGTCTGGTGCGCGCACGATAATAAGAGTCGTCGCATTGTCGAATTGGAAACAGCTTTTGCAGCAGGTTTAGGCTTTCGCGTACAGCTGAGCCATTAGGAAAGGGACCAAAATAGTCCCCTTTCGCGCGTCGAGCGCCCCGGTGAAAACCAAGCTTAGGGTGCTGATGAGCAGTTAAAATAATATAAGGATAGGACTTATCGTCACGCAACAAGACATTGTAACGCGGCCGATATTTTTTGATAAAAGAGTTTTCTAATATTAACGCTTCAGCTTCGGTGTTGGTAACGGTTACGTCCATAGACGCAATTTGCTTAACTAACACCTGTGTTTTCATCCGGTCTACCTTCTCACGAAAGTAACTGGACACACGTTTTCTCAAATCTTTTGCTTTACCAACATAAATCACGTCACCCGACTCATCGTACATCCGGTAAACGCCGGGCTGATGAGTCAGGTGACGGAGAAAACTGTCGCTGTCAAACTGCTTTTGTTGATTACCTTCTGTCATCTACCTTCAAACTGAATTAGGTCAACAAGACCTGACTGAATTGCAAGATGAGACAATTGTACATCACCATCGATACCGAGTTTAGAGAAAATCCGATAACGGAAGGTATTTATTGTTTTACTGCTAATGCATAAATGCCGGGATATTTCCCTTACCCGAATGCCCCGACTGAGCATTTGTGCCACCTGAAGCTCACGTTCACTCAGCATATCAACCATTGTTTTTTGCTGCTGCGAGCGTGGGTTCTGTGCAAGGTAAGCAGCTACTGGAGCCGCGACAAAAACATTGCCCTGCTTCAGCGAACGAATAGCCTGAACCAAATCGGTACTGTCGCACGAGTCCAGTAAATATCCGTCAACAACGCTAATACCGCACTGAAAATCAAGTACATCTTGTTGGTTTCTACCCCAGACAATAAGTTTTAGATCGCAATGACGACGCTTCAAGCGACGCCAGTGTTCCACTGTTGCAGCACCGCCAAGTTGGCTGCACAAAACAACCACAGCATCTTCATACTCGTAGCAAGCACGGCGTAAATCGGCAATACCGGTTACGGTTAATATTTGGTCACTGAAGTGTTGCTGCAGAACGGCGGCCATGCCAGCACTAATAATGGGATTGGGGATCGCTAAAATAATACGGTTCATTTTCACATTCCTTATTTGTATACCTTGTTAGTCTTCCTGATTAGGCTAAATCCGTACCACTCTGCCCGAATTCGGATAGAATATTCTGAGCTTTTAAGGACAATAACAAGCGGCTTTTACAGAACTTTACAAAAACTCTGAAAAAGCCAATTCAAAGGCGTGAAAATAACATTTGAAGGCTAGCTTCAAGGTGAATTTTTATACTGGCTACAAGCGTGCCTGATCCAGCATATCCCACAAGTAACAGGCTAAATAACTGCGGTAAGGCTGAGCCCTTTCGGGAATGATCAGAATATCCTGATCTTTCAGCAGACTCATGGCCTTACGCAGCGAGCTGTCCTGAATGGGAAAAAGATCTTCGTGGGCAAAATGAAACATCGCTAAAATAGACGCCGTCCAGGGGCCAATACCTTTAAGCTGACTCACATCCTTAATCAGGTCAGTTGAACTCATCCGCGACCAGGCTTCTATTCTCTCAGGTTGAGCTTCATGACAGTGAGCAACACTGTTAATGGCTGAAGCTTTGGAACGACTGACACCGCACCCTGTTAATTCCTCTGCAGGAAGGTAAGCAATGCGGCCTACTCCTAATGCTTTTGCCTTTTGTTCTGCCCTTTCAATAATGGTTGCGGAGGCTTTTAAAGACAGCATTTGACGAATAATAATTCGTGGTAAGGCTTCAATAACAGGTGTTTCAGATGCCGCCAATAAGGCCCGCTCGGGCAACTGGAGCAGCAACAAGTCGATACCGGCTGGGTATCGATAAGATGTTGTCTGACGATTGCTGGTGTCGTTTTCATACAATTACTACGCAAATACCGTAAAAGTCTGTCGACTTATAGCTAACAACTCGCCCTGCTCACTCCACAGACCCGCACGACTGTGTCCATAACCATGTTCAGCATGCTCAATAAAAGCTTCGTACTGAAACCAGTCGTGGCTACTGAAACTTTGTAGAGGAATATCAGGAAACTCAATAGTCCAGGTTAAAGAGGAGGCCGGCGCAGGGCTGTCTAAATGAGGCAAGACTGCCGGTGGCCAGGCGTCAACTAAAGCCAGTATCGTCGCCGTAGTCAGCTGTTGTTGCTCTTCACGAAAACGTATCCAGCCACCAAAAGTTCTTCCCGGTTGTCCGCTAAATGGCATACCACCTGACGTAATACGGTAATCGAAGTTTTTCGCAAACTCTGGGACAATATCCGCTTCAGGTAAACTTGGTCCGTCTTTTATGGTTTTAAGATCGGGTGGCGTTTCACTTGCCACTGTAACCGTTGAACTTCGGGCTTTGCCCAGGCTCGCCAGACAAGACAACATAATCTGGCCTTGCTGTTGCAATTCGACAGCAACCTGAATAACCGATTTTCCCTCGCGCAAAATTCGGTAACTTAACTCAGCCTCACCCGGTTCAGCAGGTGCAACAAAAGAGATATTCATGGAACGAAGATGGTATTCAGGCGGAAATTGTTTCAACAAAAACTGAGCAGACAGTGCTGCACTGAAGCCGCCGAAAAATGCACGTCCCTGAGCCCAGCCTGAAGGTAGTTCAATGAATTGATTGTTCTTATCCGCGACGATTTGTTCTATTACTGTGTGGAAGTTCATACTATTCCCTATTTAAACGACCGTTTAATTTAAGCGTTAAGAATACCAACAACCATTGAAAAGCAGCAACCACAAAAAAAGCCCCACTCTAATGAGCGGGGCTTTTTTCTAAATTTGGCGGAGAGGGAGGGATTCGAACCCCCGGTGGGTATGAACCCACGCCTGATTTCAAGTCAGGTGCATTAAACCGAGCTCTGCCACCTCTCCGTATTTTTGTTCTCTGCAACTGCGTTGTTGAGAACGAGGCGAATATTAAAGACCTAAGTTACGCTTGTAAAGTAAAAATTTGAACAAAGTGTTCGTTTGGGTGTTTATTAAACAAACCGAACAAAATTCACCAGAAATTACTACCTTATCCTCTACCCAACGCCCCCATTAATGCTGTAGTATCGAGGAAACTTTTTAAATAAAAAACAGTCTTAACAGACAGTAAGTTCAACACGGGGAAATCTATGAACAATCGCAGTCAGACTTATGTCGGTCAGAACGAATCGACGCTGGCCGTTAATAAGGTATTACGCAACACCTACACTTTATTGGCAATGACATTAGCCTTTAGTGCTATTGTTGCTACTATCAGCACTATGATGAACTTGCCTTATCCGGGGTTAATCATCACTCTAGTTGCTTACTTTGGCTTGCTTTTTGGTATTCACAAAACCAAAGACAGCGGCATGGGCATTGTACTGACCTTCGCTCTAACAGGCTTTTTAGGTTATACCCTTGGCCCTATCCTTAACATGGCATTATCAATGCCTGGTGGCGGCGAGATGGTTGCTACTGCGCTCGGCGGTACAGCTCTGACCTTCTTTGCAACCTCGGCTTATGTCTTAACCACGAAAAAAGATATGTCTAAGCTGGGTGGTCTGGTTACTGCTGGTATCATCATGGTCTTCGTAGCAATTCTGGCGAACCTGTTCTTCCAGTTGCCAGCATTACAGCTTGCAATCTCTGCTATCATGATTCCATTGATGGCCATGCTGATTATGTGGCAGACCAGCGACATCATTAACGGTGGCGAGCGTAACTACATCCTCGCAACAGTTACTCTGTATGTCTCGATTTATAACTTGTTCCTTAGCTTGCTACAATTGCTAATGGCGTTTGGTGGCGACGATTAATCGCTTCCGTAAAATCGTAATAAGCGCCCCGCATTGCGGGGCGTTTTTGTATGAACGGACAATTTATGGCTAAGCTCACACTCATCCTTCAAAAGTCAGTTAAAGAACGCGCCCAATCTATGGATGCTCTGGCATTTGCAAAAGCGGCTATCGCAAGTGGCCACACCATAGCCTGTGTGTTTTTTTATCGAGAGTCAGTAAATCATGCGGAATTTCCTACGCCAACAGAAAATGAAGACTTGATTACGCAATGGGAAGAGCTTAGCCAACACAACCAAGTACCTCTGGTGGTCTGCCATACCGTGGCTGAACGCAAGGGGATGGAAAAATTCCATCCCAGCTTTGAAGCCTCTGGCCTGACGGCTCTGGCAACAGCTATGGCTGCCAGCGACCGGACCTTACAGTTTTAATGACCATGAAAAAAATTGCTATTTTACAATGCAGTGCTGCGGGCGACTCAGCAACCGAAGCACTCGATATCGCTTTAGCATTAGCCAGCTTTGATTATCCGGTGCAATTAATATTGTCCGGTGAAGCCGTTAAGTCTTTACTGAACCAACCTTCAAAGCGTTACGCCATGCTGGAGTTGCTGGATGCTGAACCCATTGTAATGAGCTCAGAAGCGTTAACCGATACAAGTGCCCTGCCCGCAAACATTGATACGGTTATAGTCTCGCCAGAACAGTTAAAGAGTCACCTAAGCCAATTTGACGAGGTATTACAATTCTCATGACCTCTACTTTACACTGGTTAAGAAATTCGCCTTTAGTGCCCTGGCTGGAACAATATAGCCACTTGCTGGGTGAAACCGATGCGTTGCTAATGTCCGGCGTAGCACTCAATCAACTACCACCCGAGCCACCTGTTCAATTACCGGTTTATGCGCGCAAGCAGGAAGCTAACGCTTTGGATACTGCACTGCCTGACTATGTCGTGTTAAAATCGGACGAGCAGTGGGTTGAGCTGGTGCTTAGCTTTCAACAACAGATAACCTGGTAATAACACGGCATGATTGAATTTAACGGTCAAGAATACGAAACTGACAAACACAACTACCTTGCAAACCTAGATGACTGGAGCGAGGAGTTGGCGCTTCACTTTGCGCAGTTAGAAAGTATTGAAATGACTCCGGCACACTGGGAAGTCGTGACTTTTGTGCAAGATTTCTATCGTGAATTTGATACCAGCCCGGCAATGCGCGTACTGGTTAAAGCCATGAAAAAGCAGTTAGGCGAGGATAAAGGCAATAGTCGTTATCTGTATAAACTCTTTCCCAAAGGCCCGGCAAAGCAGGCCACACGAATTGCAGGCCTGCCTAAACCGGCTAAATGTATTTAATTTAAGCCTTAAGTACTTCTACACCACCCATATAAGGGCGTAGCGCTTCAGGAACGACTATTGAACCGTCTTCCTGCTGATAGTTTTCCAGCACGGCTACCAGCGCACGGCCAACAGCCAGGCCTGAACCGTTTAATGTGTGCATAAGTTCAGGTTTCTTTGCGCCCTTACGACGGAAACGAGCCTGCATACGGCGCGCCTGAAAGTCCTGCATGTTCGAGCAGGAGCTGATTTCACGGTACGCTTCCTGCGCCGGCAGCCAGACTTCCAGATCATAAGTTTTAGCTGCCCCAAAGCCCATATCACCGGTACAAAGTAGTACTTTACGATACGGCAACTCAAGTTTTTGCAGCACCGCTTCAGCGTGGCCTGTTAATTGCTCCAGCGCATCCATCGACTGTTCAGGTTTTACCAACCAGACCAGTTCCACTTTATCAAACTGATGCTGGCGAATAAGCCCACGAGTGTCGCGACCGTGAGAACCGGCTTCACTTCGAAAACACGGCGTATGCGCGGTAAACTTAAGCGGTAGCTCTTCTTCGTCCGCAATTTCATCACGGTATAAATTCGTTAACGGCACTTCTGCCGTTGGAATCAACGACATAGGAATTTGATCCTGAGATTCGCCTTCAATATGGAATAAGTCTTTACCGAACTTAGGTAACTGCCCGGTTCCGTACAATGAATCCTGGTTCACCATATAAGGCACGTAGGTCTCAAGATACCCGTGCTCGTCAGTATGTAAATCCAGCATAAACTGGGTCAGCGCGCGATGCATGCGGGCGATACCACCACGCATAACCACAAAGCGTGCTCCAGTAAGTTTTGCGGCCGTTTCAAAGTCCATACCTTTGGCTAATGCTTCGCCTAAATCGACATGATCTTTCACTTCAAAGTCGAACGAGTTAGGCTTGCCCCAGGTCAGAACTTCCTGGTTTTCATCTTCATCCGCACCTTCCGGGACTTCGTCTGCCGGCAAGTTCGGAACCCCCATAATAATATCGTTGAGTTCTTGCTGGATAACTTTCAATTCGTCTTTAGCGTTATCCAGTTGCTCGCCTAAATCGCTTACCGCGTCCAGCAAAGGCTGTATGTCTTCACCCGATGCTTTTGCCTTACCTATGGCTTTCGAGCGGCTGTTACGCTCTGCCTGTAACTGCTCGGTGCGTACCTGCACCTCTTTGCGCTGCTCTTCCAGCTTTTGTAATTTGGCAACGTCTAAGTCAAAGCCTCGCGTTGCTAGCTTTTTTGCGGTCTGGTCTAATTCCTCTCGGAAGTATTTTGCGTCTAGCATGAGTGTCCTATTTAACCGTTGTTGAGTACAACACCATTGCCGCGAAAACAGCAGCAATACAAATAATTACATTAAAGGCAATGTGCAGAGCGGCTTTAAACAGCTCGCCCTGACTGGCTAAGGCCACAACCTCGACAGAAAATGTCGAGAAGGTTGTAAAAGCCCCCAGTAAACCAACCCCTAAAAATAAACGAATGGTTTCAGAAACGGGTTGTTGCTCTGCGTAAGCCAGTAACAACCCTAAGAAAAATGAACCTATTATGTTAACGGTCAACGTGGCAAAAGGGAATGCCCGAAACCCAAATGATTGCATAGCCAGAACCATAGCAAAGCGTGCCGATGCACCTATTGCACCACCCGCGGCTACGCAAAAGAAATGAAGAAGGAGGTTATTCATCAGGCTCCCTGTGCCAGTCTGACTTTGAGTCCATATCCTGAAGCCAACGGAGCTTTTCCTGCAACTTTATTTCCAGACCGCGTGGCTCCGGCGTATAAAATTGGGTGTCGGCTATTTCTGATGGTAAGTAACGTTCACCAGGAACGTAAGCGTTAGGGTAATTATGTGCGTACTGGTAGTCAGCACCATATCCCTGAGCTTTGTGCACCTTAGTTGGTGCGTTACGCAAATGTTCAGGCACTGGCGCATCGCTGTGTTCTTTAGCGGTTCTTAGTGCGCTCTTAAAAGCATTATAAACGGCATTGCTTTTCGCTGCACAGGCGCAATAAATAACCGCTTGAGCAATGGCACGCTCCCCCTCTGCCGGCCCCACTCTGTGGTACGTGTCCCAGGCATTCAATGCCAACTGTAATGCTCGGGGGTCAGCATTGCCTATGTCTTCCGAGGCGATAGCCAGCAATCGGCGGGCAATGACTAAAGCGTCCCCTCCACCGGTTAATAAACGTGCATACCAATACAAAGCGCCGTCGGGAGACGAGCCTCTGACAGACTTATGGAAAGCGGATAGAACATCGTAGTAATGGTCACCCTGATGATCAAAAGCCGTGGCTTTTTCACCAATAGCCGCAGTGATCAACTCTGGTGTAATTGGCTGGCTGCTGCTCTCAACAAAATCAGCAACCACTTCAAGGTAGTTTAATAAGCGACGCGCATCCCCACCGGCTAAATCCAGAAGTTTTGCCCGAGCTTCACCTTGCAGTTGCAACTGACGTTGACCAAGCCCCCGTCCCGAGTCTGTTAACGCGCTTTCCAGAGCCTGTTCAAGATCCGTTTTGGACAGTGTTTTTAATCGGTAAACCCGCGCCCGCGACAACAGTGCGTTGTTAAGCTCAAAGCCGGGGTTCTCGGTGGTCGCGCCAATAAAGACAATAGTGCCGTCTTCAATGTGAGGCAAAAAAGCGTCTTGCTGGCTTTTGTTAAAACGATGCACTTCATCCACAAACAAAATGGTGCGGCGCCCCTGCTGCTGAGCCAGCAACTTCGCTTCTTCAATGGCTTTTCGAATGTCTTTAACACCGGAAGTTACCGCACTAATGCGGCTGACTGTAGCATTTGCCTGGGTCGCAATAAGTTCCGCTAAGGTGGTTTTGCCGGTACCCGGGGGCCCCCATAAAATCATTGAATGTAAATGGCCCTGCTCTACAGCTACTCGCAAAGGCTTACCCGGAGCAAGCAGATGCTGCTGACCTACATACTCGTCAACCGAGCGTGGACGCATTCGCGCCGCAAGGGGCTTGAAATCGGGTTGAAAATCTAAGTCCAGGCCTGTCACAACAATTAACTTTGATCGTCGACGTCGACGTCAGCGGGAACGTCAAAAATAAATTGTTCGTCGCTGATGGCTTCATTTAGCGCCACATTATTCAACATCAGTTCAGTCCGCTCGCCCTGAGCCTGAATCATGGTTATCTCTGTGAGCTTCTCATCGGTAAATGTTAACTCCAGCTTGCTGCCATTCGTTTCATGCTCAACAAAGTAGCGGTTATCGCGAAAACTGACGTTGTAGTTCTGCCACTGATTACCGTTGCTGTCCAACACCAGCAGCAAAGGGCTGTCATCAACCATGTCCTGCTGTGCATAAATAGTCACTTGCTCGACAAAAGGATTGTAGTACCAGACCTTTTGGCCGTTAGCGACCATCACGCTTTCATCCGGCTCTTTCGTATGCCAATACAAATTAGCCGGTCGCTTTAGCTTTAATATGCCACTTAGTGTTTGTAGCACTTCGCCTTGCTCATCTTTTACTTGCTGTTCAAACTCTGCCGATAAGCTTTGAGTTTTCTTCAGTAAACTTTGCAGAGTCTGCTTGTCTGGCTCATCGCCTGAAGCAAACACATTAAACGAAACGGCCATAACCATAGCCAATAAAACTGCTTTCATGAATTAGTCCCTTGGAGCTCGTGGAGCCAGCACTTCGCGCTGACCGTTATTGCCTGCACTGGTTACGACACCGCTCACCTGCATTTGTTCGACAATACGGGCGGCGCGGTTATAACCGATACGGAATTTACGCTGTACACTCGACACTGATACCCGCTGGGTCTCAGTAACAAAGGCAACAGCCTCGTCGTACAAAGGGTCAGATTCAGCATCATCAGATTCCTGTTGTTCACCCGGTAGCAGCGCTTCTTCGCCCTGATCACCTGATAAAATTTCTTCCAGATAATTAGGTCGACCACGTTTCTTCCAGTCTTTAACCACCGCATGAACTTCATGATCATCGACAAAAGCACCATGTACACGAACGGGAGAACCGCTACCCGGCGGTAAGTAGAGCATATCGCCCTGCCCCAGCAATTGATCCGCTCCTGGTTGGTCAAGAATGGTTCGCGAATCGACTTTTGAAGATACCTGGAACGCAATTCGGGTGGGAATGTTCGCTTTAATTAAACCCGTGATAACATCAACCGATGGGCGCTGAGTTGCCAAAATGAGATGAATGCCTGCTGCACGCGCTTTTTGGGCAATACGGGCAATCAATTCCTCGACCTTTTTACCGACAATCATCATCATGTCAGCAAATTCGTCTATCACCACCACAATATTCGGTAATTTTTCCAGCAGCGGCGGTAACTCATCCATAGAGTCGCCCGGCTTCCAGATAGGATCGCGAAGTGGCTCGCCCGCGTCTTTCGCCGCCTGAACTTTCGCGTTATAGCCTTTTAAGTTACGCACACCAAGAGACGACATTAGCTTGTAACGGCGTTCCATTTCACCGACACACCAACGCAGCGCATTGGCGGCATCTTTCATGTCAGTAACAACCTCGGTCAACAAGTGCGGAATGCCCTCGTAAACCGACAGCTCGAGCATTTTAGGGTCTATCATAATAAGGCGAACGTCTTCAGGCGTACTTTTGTATAGCAGGCTCAAAATCATCACGTTAACACCAACAGACTTACCTGAGCCGGTGGTACCCGCCACCAGTAAATGCGGCATTTTTCCCAAATCAGCAACTATTGGCGTGCCGGCAATATTTTTACCCAGAATCATCGTTAGTGGCGAACTGCTATTAGTGAACTGGTCACTATTAATCACTTCGCTTAACTGCACAATTTCGCGGTGTTTATTCGGCAGCTCCAAACCAACGTATGACTTACCCGGAATTACCTCTACCACACGTACTGCAACCGCCGACAAGGTACGGGCAATATCTTTTGCTAAATTCGAAATTCTGGACACTTTAACGCCCGGCGCTAAGTCGAGCTCAAAACGGGTAATAACAGGACCCGGTTCAACGTGCGCCACCCGAACATCCACGCCAAAATCTTTCAGCACTGTCTCGACCGTTCGTGATACCTGATCCAGTTCTTCCTGGGTTACTGGATGCTCTTTTTTATTCGGTCTATCCAGAAGCTCTATTGACGGCAGCGGCGAAAGTGACTCCCCCTCGCCTGAATTAGCTTCTGATTGCGGTTCCTCTTCCGCAGGGAGTTCTGACGAAGACGGCGCGGCAACCGGCTTCTTAGGTGTGTCTTTTTTCGCAGCTGCCTGTTTGCTAAATTTAGGCGCATCGTTGTCTATGTCATCGTCTTCATCAACCGAGCTCATTGATGGTAGACTCAGAACAGGCTCTTGTTTGTCAGCCCCGAATAAGTCGCTACTGAGCGTTGTCGGTTTCTTTTCTTCAAAAGTCTGCTCACGCTCGCTGTCATCATAAGTTTTTGAGTGGTCTTCTTTATCTTCCGCTTCCGAACTTCCGCGACTTTGCCACAGAACTCTAACTTTTTCGGTTAACCACAAAGCCCCATCGATAACCCACTCACCGAGTTTATCTGCCACCTGCAACCAGCTTATTCCAGTCACTAAGGTTATTCCGGTAAAGAAAAAAGTCAGTAACAGCAGTGTCGTCCCGACGAAGTTCAGATAAGGAAGTAGAGACGCCGCAATCACATCGCCGATAACCCCACCGGCGGAAAAGTAATAAATATCATCGAAGTTAATAGAGGACAGTGCGGATGCACCAATAAGCGCGAGCATAGCGCCTATCATGCGCAAACTGACCGCAAGGTAATCCATTTCCAATAAATGGTAAGTTTTGCGGAACAATAAGTAGCCCAGGCCGACAAAGCCGAAAGGAATAAGGTAGGCAACAAAACCAAAAGCAAACAAGAATACATCTGCCATCCAGGCACCTACGGCACCGCCGGTATTATGGATGCTTCCTTCATAACCCGTCTGTGACCAGCTGGGATCAGCGGGATTAAAGCTCACCAATGACAAAAAAATGAAAATGGCCAGCGCACCACTTATCAGCAACCCTGCTTCTAAAACTCTTTGTACACCTGTCATTATCTTATTGCAGCGCCTTCGTTGGTATTCTTATTAAGATAAAATATCGAGATAAATTTTATCCGCATGATTGTAGCGAATATCAGCCCCAATGTTACCCCTTTACTAATACTTTATTTTCTTGTTTAACCTCTTCCATAACCACATAGGTTCGTGATTCATCAACCCCCGGCATCATTAACAGGGTTTCGCCTAATAATTTGCGGTAAGCGCGCATATCCGGAACCCGGGCTTTTATCAGAAAGTCGAAGTCACCCGCCACTAAATGACATTCAAGAATTTCGTCGGTTTTACGTGCAGCCTCACTAAATTCGGCAAAAGCGTCGGCTGAGGTTCGGGTTAAGGTAATTTCAACGAAAACCATCAGGTTTGCACCTAACTTCGCAGGGTTAATCCGGGCATGATAACTTTCTATAACCTGCTCTCGTTCGAGCTTTCGCACACGCTCCAAACACGCCGTTTGACTAAGCCCGACACGCCTTGCCAGTTCAACGTTCGACATGCGCCCATCATCCTGCAAAAACCGCAGGATCTTTCTGTCGGTTTTATCAATAGTGACTTCCGCTGGCTGCTCGGCATTAAACATAATAAATCCCTAAATAATCAATAATAATTAGTATATCACACCAAAAAATAACTTAAAAAAAGTAAGTCATGCACTATCGTTTGCGTCTATAATTTGCGCCAAATAATTCCCCCTTAAACACGAAAATGCAAGAGGCAGATAATGTTAATTGGTGTACCAAAAGAGATTAAAAACCACGAATACCGTATCGGCTTAACTCCGGCAGCTGTGCGTGAATATGTGGAAAATGGGCATGACGTCATTATTGAAAACAACGGTGGCGCAGCAATTGGTTTCACAAACGAGCAATACATGGAAGCTGGCGCAACTATTATTGATACACCAGAAGAGATTTTTCAGCGCGCCGATATGATTGTTAAAGTAAAAGAACCTCAGCCAAACGAATGTAAAATGCTTCGCGAAGGCCAAATTCTTTATACTTTCCTTCATTTAGCACCAGACCCAACCCAAACTGAGCTACTGGGTAAAGCGGGTTGTACTGCTATTGCTTACGAAACGGTCACTGATAACCGTAACGGTTTGCCTCTTTTAGCACCTATGAGTGAAGTTGCCGGTCGTATGTCAATTCAGGCAGGCGCTCACTATTTAGAAAAAGCACACGGTGGCAGTGGCACCTTATTAGGTGGCGTTCCGGGTGTGGCACCGGGCAAAGTACTGATTATTGGCGGTGGCGTTGTGGGTACTAACGCGGCGAAAATGGCTATTGGCCTGGGTGCTGAGGTCACTATTTTAGATCGTTCTCTGCCTCGTTTACGTGAATTAGATGATATTTTCGCTGGTCGCGTACAAACGGTTTACTCAACCGTTGATGCCATCGATAAATACTCTCGTGAAGCCGACTTAGTGGTTGGTGCGGTTCTTATTCCGGGCGCAGCGGCACCTAAACTGCTGACTCGTGAAAACATCAGCAATATGAAGCCGGGCTCAGTATTGGTTGACGTTGCAATTGATCAGGGCGGCTGCTTTGAAACATCAAAAGCAACTACACATCAGGACCCTGTTTACATTATTGATGATGTGGTCCACTACTGTGTAGCGAACATGCCGGGCGGTGTTGCCCGCACATCAACTATTGCACTGAATAATGCAACCTTGCCGTATGGTATTGCTCTGGCTAACAAAGGCGTGAAAGCCATGCTCGAAAACGAGCACCTGTTACGTGGCCTAAATATGCACAAAGGTAAAATTACCTACAAAGCTATTCACGATGACCTTGGTCAGCAGTTAGGTCTGGATTACCAGGACCCACGCGAAGCGCTGCAAGCATAATTACCAGGTTGTTCTGAACAAGCCCGTGAACAAAAGTTTGCGGGCTTTTTTATTGGCAGTTCTTGTTCGCTAAGCTTGTAAACCCTACAATCAACCCCCATAGCTAAATAACGAACAATCAAAAACGAATTAATGGAGTTTTCCTAATGGCTGAAGCCAAACACTGCAAGTTACTTATTCTCGGATCAGGTCCTGCTGGCTATACAGCTGCAGTCTATGCTGCACGCGCTAATTTGAATCCTGTTATGGTAACGGGTATGCAACAAGGTGGTCAGTTAACCACCACAACCGATGTTGAGAACTGGCCGGGCGACGCCGAAGGTTTAACCGGACCGGACCTTATGGTCCGTATGCAAAAGCACGCTGAACGCTTTGATACCGAAATTGTGTTCGACCATATTAGCAGCGTCGATTTTTCTAAGCGCCCTTTTCAGTTAAAAGGTGACGTTGGTGAGTATACCGCGGACTCAGTCATTATCAGCACTGGCGCATCGGCTAAATACTTAGGTTTAGACTCAGAAGAAGCTTTTATGGGTAAAGGCGTTTCAGCTTGTGCAACGTGTGACGGATTTTTCTACAAAAAGCAAAAAGTTTGCGTAGTCGGCGGCGGTAACACCGCAGTTGAAGAAGCGCTTTACCTGTCAAACATTGCCAGCGAAGTACATGTTATTCACCGTCGCGACACTTTCCGTGCGGAGAAAATCTTGGTTGACCGCCTGCATGAAAAAGAGAAAAACGGTAACGTTACCTTTCATCTGAACAAGACCTTAGATGAAGTTCTGGGTGACGACGCCGGTGTTACTGGCGTTCGCATTAAAGACACGCAAGACGGCAGTACCAAAGATCTGGAAGTAGCAGGCTGCTTTATTGCCATAGGCCACCAACCTAACACCGGTATTTTTGACGGTCAGTTAGAGATGCAGGACGGCTACATTCAGGTGCAGACCGGGCTTCAGGGTAATGCAACAGCAACCAGCGTTCCAGGCGTTTTTGCGGCCGGTGACGTAATGGATCACATTTACCGTCAGGCAATTACCTCTGCCGGCACGGGCTGTATGGCCGCATTGGATGCCGAGCGTTACTTAGACGCACTGACTAAGTCTTAGTCTTTTAACGTGATTGTTCAGCTTGATCCGGCATCAATAAGCTTTCCACCCGCAGCGACAGCTTTGCATGAGCCCAATGGGCTACTCGCTGTCGGTGGAGATTTATCGCCGGCTCGGCTGATACACGCCTATCAACAAGGTATATTTCCCTGGTTTTCGGAAAATGATCCAATTTTGTGGTGGTCCCCTAACCCCAGAGCCGTATTCTTCCCCGACCAAATCCATACTAGCCGATCTTTAGCTAAGACCAATCGTAAGCCAAACTGGCAAATGAGCATCAATTGCAATTTTGCTGAAGTGGTTCGCGCCTGCGCAGACGAACGCGCGGATAAAGAAGGTACCTGGATCACGGAAGAAATGATTGAAGCTTATTGTAAGCTTCATCAGTCAGGTCACGCCCATTCCGTCGAAATTTGGTTCGACAATGAACTCGCAGGCGGTTTGTACGGTATTTCAGTAGGCCGTGCTTTTTGTGGCGAAAGTATGTTTCACTACAAAACCGACGCGTCAAAAATAGCCTTGTTACGTTTCGCTCAATATTTTAAAAAGCATGGCGGCCAGCTAATCGATTGTCAGGTAGGAAATCCGCATTTATTTTCATTAGGTGCTGTTAACCTTCATCGGGAACGCTTTTTAATGAAACTCAATATTGCACAGCAAAGAGAGATGCCGGATATTTTTTGGCAAGCTCGTGAGCTTTCTCACTCTGGAGAACTGTAGTGCAATTTGGTGTGACGAAAGAAAGCCAGTGCCACTATTTAACCGACCAGGAAGAGCGACTCGTTGTTGCCCTGCCTAATGAACTCGAAAGCCTTAATGCAGACGCCTATCAGCAACTCATGCAATACGGCTTCCGGCGCAGCCATAATGACGTGTACCGTCCTCACTGCCGGCTTTGTACTGCTTGTCAGTCGCTTCGTGTGGTCGTGCCCGAGTTTCGCTTTAGTAAAAACCAAAAACGAATTCTAAAAAAGAATGACGACTTAACACTGCAGGTTAAGCAGCAGCCGAAATCTGAATACAGTCAATTGTTTTCACAGTTTATTGAGCAACGACACGCGGATGGGGAAATGTACCCACCCGACCCGGACAAATTCTGGAGCTGGGTAGATTGTGACTGGTTAACTCCCGAGTTATTAGAATGGCGCAATGCCAGCAATGAATTAATGATAGTTTCGGTAGTTGATCGCACTGCTGAGGCAATGTCCGCGGTCTATACCTTTTTCCATCCCGATGAGGAAAAGCGTTCGCCGGGCACCTTCGCTGTATTAGAAATGATTCGGCTGGCTCAGGAGCGGGAAGTTGCCAGACTCTATTTGGGTTACCAAATTGATGACTGTAAAAAGATGAATTATAAAACTCGATTTGCCCCATATGAACGACTGGTTGGCAATCATTGGAAAAAAGAGCTAAAATCGCACACACTTAAAGCTCAAAACAAAGATTAGAGGATTTTAATGGCGAAAGAAGACAGTATTGAGATGCAAGGAACGGTTCTTGACACCCTTCCTAACACTATGTTCCGAGTAGAATTGGAAAATGGTCACGTAGTTACTGCCCATATCTCAGGAAAAATGCGTAAGCACTATATCCGCATCCTGACCGGCGATACCGTGACTGTGCAGTTAACTCCTTACGACCTGACCAAAGGCCGCATCGTCTTCCGCGCACGTTAATCCGCACTGAGGATTAAAAAAAACCGGCTCCATTTAATGAGCCGGTTTTTTCATTTATGCCGAAGACGTATTAACTTTCGACGGTTTCATTTTTGCTGTCGTAATCAAACTGCAGTCCGTCCATGCCATCAGCAGTCACTTTAACACTACCACCACTGGCCAGTTTCCCGAACAGAATTTCGTTGGCTAAGGTTTTCTTCAGGTGTTCCTGAATAACCCGACTCATTGGGCGCGCACCCATTTCTTTGTCATAGCCTTTTTCTGCAATCCAGGCATGAGCAGAAGGGTCAACCTCGAGCGATACGCCTTTTTTATCTAACTGAGCCTGCAGTTCACAAATAAATTTATCGACAACCTGTTCCAGTACTTCCGGTGAAAGATGGTTAAACCAGACAATACCATCCAGACGGTTGCGAAACTCCGGTGTGAAAATATTATTAATTTCAGCCAACGCATCGAAGCTGTGATCCTGCTGCTTAAAGCCAATAGACTTACGCACAGTTTCACGAACACCCGCGTTGGTTGTCATAACAATAATTACGTTACGGAAGTCAGCTTTACGGCCGTTATTGTCGGTTAGGGTGCCGTTATCCATCACCTGCAACAGAATGTTAAACACATCGCTGTGGGCTTTCTCCAGCTCATCCAACAGCAACACGCAATGTGGCTGCTTGATTACAGCGTCGGTCAACAAACCGCCCTGCTCGTATCCTACATAACCGGGAGGTGCCCCAATTAGGCGGCTGACCGCATGGCGCTCCATATACTCCGACATATCAAAGCGCACCAGCTCAATGCCCATGGCTTTAGCCAGTTGCTGTGTTACCTCGGTTTTACCAACACCTGTTGGTCCGGCAAAAATAAACGAACCTATTGGCTGGTTATCGTTGGCAAGCCCTGAACGCGACAAGCGAATAGCACCGGTAAGTTTATCAATCGCTTCATCCTGACCAAACACCACCATTTTCAAGTTGCGATCGAGCTGCTTCAATAAGTCTTGATCAGACCGAGAAACCGATTGCTCCGGAATACGGGCTATCTTGGCGATAATGGTTTCAATATCAGAGACCCCCACGGTTTTACGGCGCTTAGAAGGCGGCAATAAACGCTGAGAAGCACCGGCTTCGTCCATTACATCAATGGCTTTATCGGGCAAATGACGTTCATTAATGTATTTAGCAGAAAGCTCTGCTGCCGCTTTAATAGCCGGTTGCGTGTAACGAATACCATGGTGGCTCTCGTAACGTTCTTTAAGACCCATCAATATTTTAGTTGTGTCTTCAACAGAGGGCTCAACCACATCCACTTTCTGGAAACGACGAACCAGCGCTCGGTCTTTTTCAAAAACGTTCTTAAATTCATTGTAAGTAGTGGAGCCAATACACTTAAGCTGCCCGCTTGAAAGCAACGGCTTAATCAAGTTAGAAGCATCTAAAACGCCACCGCTGGCGGCTCCGGCGCCAATAATTGTGTGAATTTCGTCAATGAACAGAATGGCATGTTCTTTTTCCTGCAACTCTTTCAACAGCATTTTGAAGCGCTTTTCAAAGTCACCACGATATTTCGTGCCCGCCAGAAGGTCGCCCATGTCCAATGAATAGATGGTGGCATCCTCGAGGATCTCTGGTACTTCACCTTTAATAATGCGATAAGCCAGGCCTTCTGCGATAGCGGTTTTACCCACACCGGCTTCACCCACTAACAACGGATTATTCTTACGACGACGACACAGAATTTGCGCGCAACGTTCCAGCTCAAAATCGCGGCCAATTAACGGGTCAATTTTGCCTTCCTTTGCTTGCACATTCAGGTTGGCACAAAAGCGTTTTAAATAGCTTTCCTGCTCCTCGCCACCCTTAACAGCTTCTTCTTCCGCCATTTCTTCATCCATAGGTTCATCGTCATCGCTACGAGAAATACCATGAGAAATGAAGTTAACGATGTCCAGTCGGGTAATATCGTTTTTACTCAGCAAATAGACGGCCTGAGATTCCTGTTCACTGAAAATGGCAACCAATACATTGGCGCCCGTTACCTCTGCGTTACCAGATGACTGAACATGAAATACTGCGCGCTGTAAAACTCGCTGAAAACCAAGCGTAGGTTGAGTATCCGGACTTTCTTCTTCGGGACCAAACAGTGGCGTACTGCGATCAATATAACTTAACAGTTCTTCTTTCAATTGTTGAAAGTTTGCCCCACAAGCTCTAAGCGCTTCCGACGCATCTGGGTTATCCAGTAATGCAATGAGCAAGTGTTCAACTGTCATCAATTCATGATTACGTTCGCGCGCTAGCCGAAACGCATCGTTTAGCGTTAATTCAAGGGCTTTATTCAACATAGACCACTCCTTACCAGCCAACCCGGATCATTCTTGCTCCATGGTGCACAATAATGGATGCTGATTTTCCCGGGCATACTGATTTACCTGTACTACTTTAGTTTCGGCGATTTCCGCAGAATAGACACCGCAAACGGCCTTTCCTTTATAATGCACCTGTAACATGGTGTCCGTGGCGCGCTCCTGATCCATCTTAAAAAATCTCATCAATACTTCAATCACAAAATCCATAGGCGTGTAATCATCATTATTAATAATGACCTTATACATGGATGGTGGCTTGAGCTCCTGCTTTTCCTCTGTATCGCTAAGGTGCTGGTGATCAAACTGACTCATTTATTAACAACCTGCCATAATAATAGTTTTAAATTTAGCAAAAAATAGAAAAAAACAACCAAAATATTAACAATCTAGGTTACTTTTTAAACTTTAGGGCTTGACTAATCACTCACGTCACCTAGAGTTAAACATGGTGCTAAATCGGCGATTTTTCAAGCCACCGCACCTAATAATAATAAACTATCTATCTGTTGCAGAAGAAGGATGTAGAAGTATGGCTACCGGAAAAGTCAAATGGTTCAATAATTCGAAGGGCTTCGGCTTTATCGAAAGCGAGGACCGCGAAGGTGATATTTTCGCTCACTATTCAACCATTGAAATGGAAGGCTATCGCACACTTAAAGCGGGGCAACCCGTAGAGTTTGAACTCGAAGAAGGCCCTAAAGGTTTGCATGCCAACAACATTGTTCCCGGTGCTGCCGATAAATAACATCGGCTAAACCAAACAATTTAAGTACTTTCAAAACGCCGGCTTGTCCGGCGTTTTAATTCACTTAATCACTCCAACTAACTATCTATACCAAAATAGCGCCGTAATTGATCACGTAAATTTGGCGGCGTACCATTAATTGTTAACGTATCCGTCGCCGCGTCATAATGCACTCTCTCCCCCAGGGCTGTGTGATCAAAGCCAACGCTGACGCCTCCACCTTGCCCCTGAAACTTAACCAACTTACGTAATGTCGACTTATCAGCCGGAAAGTCATCGACTAATTCGCGTGAATTCTGTTCAGCAAAATCCTTTGAGAAACTCTCAAAGCTTTTTTCTACCGGGTACTGCTCTGCAAATTGCTCTGATAGATCTTTAATTTTTACTGTGTCTCCCTGCTTCCATTGGTCGTCACAATACTCATAAGCCGCTTTGTTCAGCGCTTGCCGTTGTTCCGTTTCCAATTCCGACTGTTTCGCATATTCTTGTACGGAATCGACTAACTGTTGTGTATGAGCTTTTGAGTTTAAACGCTCAGTACATCCCAGAAAATCGAGGAAGAAATCTGAAACCTTGCGACCGGCGCGTCCTTTAATAAAGGAAATATAGCGCTCACTTTCCGGAGATGTTTTCCACTCGGTTAAGTCGATACGAGCCGCCAGTTGCACTTTTGTTATATCTAACTGCGACGAGCGGTCAACAGCCAGCTCGGGGTTTATCGTTACCCCCTCTTTAACGGGTAAGAAACAGACCAGTAGATACTCAGTACTCAAATGCTGGTAGCGGGTGACTAACAAAAAGCCTGCTTCTAACAAATTATAGTTTTGCAGTTGTTCCAGCAATAGCTTGGCAGATTGCTGACTGAATTCGACAAAGTCCAGTCGCCCGTCATACCAGGAGGTTAAATGCTCAGGGAAGGGACCGGGCTCTCCCTCTTCGTCATCTTTAAGAAAACTCGCATAACCTTTTGCCGGTTTGCTGGTATATACGTCCGTTAATTCGACTAACAAATCGTGCAACTGGTCATCTTCCGTTAACGCCGAAGGAGCCAAACGAAGCCCGACTTGTCCGTCATTTTGATAAAACTGGTGAATAATACTTTCTTCTATCCGCAATTGCATAACGGGGACTATCCTTGCTGTTTTGCTGTGTTACTATAATGCCATTGTAACACGGGACTGACGAACGATGGGAAAGTACCAACGTAGGGATAAAATTGCCCGATTAATAAGCTGGGGACATTGGTTTACCTTTGCCAATATCGTCCTTTGCCTGTTTATTGGACTTTTGTATATTGAAGCGGCCCCGAAGTCCTCCACGGCTATCGGTAATCTCTACATGCTCGTCAGCTGGATAGGCCACTTTGCCTTCCTGCCTTTTATATTCTTTATTATTCTGATATTCCCATTTTGCCTGGTTGTTCCCTACTCCAAAATATTACGGGGGTTTGCCGCCCTGATAGCCTCATTCGGCCTGATAGCGCTTATCGCAGATGCGCTGTTCTTTCGTCAATACGGGTATCATTTGAACACCTATTCTATGGCGCAAATGACTCGCGATGCAGAAGCGGTTTTCACAGGAGCAAGTTTCGTTATTATTTCCGGCGTGCTGTTAGGTTTTTTAGTCACTGTCGGGATACAGCTGCTGTTGGCTAACCTCGCCTGGAAGCGCCTGGAATACCTACAACAACGAAGAATCGGCGCTCCGGTCACAGTCATTTTCCTTTTATGCTTTTTCGTTAGTCACAGTATTCATGTTTGGGCTGACGCGGTGTTGTACGATCCTATTACCCAACAAGACGACATGTTTCCTCTGTCCTACCCAACAACGGCAAAAACATTAATGGCTAAGCATGGAGTCATTGATGTTGAGAGCTACCAGGCCAGACAACAAATGCTGATGGCTACCGATAAAATAAAACTTAAGTACCCTCAGCAACCACTTTTGTGCTCTAAAACAGACTTTCAGCAATCAACAACCCTCATTCTATTTGAGCGTAGCAGTAGCGAAATTCAGAAAGAGCTGGAAACTCTGGCAGCCAAACATCAACTAGAGCGACCTCAGCTTAAACTATTGGCTCATCCGAACCGCGACGGCGGATTATTTCAGGTGCTTTATGGCTTGCCCGACTTTTATCAGGAGTCCATTGAGCGACAGCAGCTGAAGCCCGCTTACCTTAAGCCGCTTAACGACTTTAATTTTGATGTGCGTTGGTATCACAGCGAAAACTGGGGCAGCTCTTTGAGTCTAAGTCAGTTTCATCCTGACTGGCAAAGCCAGCAGTTGACTGAGTTTACCTCTCACCCTCAGAACCAAATTAATGTCATTTTAATTGCTGAAGAAGATATTTCTACTTTAAACAAGGTCCTTCAGCAAACCGGAGACCAACAACTGCTGCTCACAGCGTTGTCTCCTGCGCAAAGTGAAGAGTTATTGGGTAACAAGCAATTTGCCCTTGAAAACATGCAAGTTCCGCTTTGGCAACGACATTACCAACTTGCTGACCAACCCATTGCCGGACTTATGGATTTGGTTCCAACCATGCTGGAAGATCGCATCTCCTGCGCGGGTTCTCATAAAAATTACACGAACGGCGAAAGCCTGCAGACACCTAAGCGCAGCTGGCCGCTAGTTGAAACCTACAGTCCTTTTATTGTTATTTACGACCAGAAAGAGATTACGATTTTAGATAATAGTGGTCAATTTAGCGTATACAGCAGCGGCGATTTTGAACTGAAAAAACAGGCCGAACCGCCCGTTCCGGTGCTTATCGACGCACTGAAAGACCTAAAGCGCTTTAGCGAAACTGAAAACAAAGAGTAATTGTCGAAAATAGCAGCAGTTGAGCGTCGGAGAGCGTGTTGAGACTTGCTAATTCGGCTTAATCCAGTAACATAGCAGTCCTCGGTCGGCGTGTGGCGCAGCTTGGTAGCGCACTGTCATGGGGTGTCAGGGGTCGGAGGTTCAAATCCTCTCACGCCGACCAATAAATCAATATAAATCAGGGGTTTAGGCGATTGTCTAAGCCCCTTTTTTATGCCCTTAGAATAATTTGGAATAACTGGTAGCCATTTAGTAGCCAATTATTGGCTTACAAATTTATACGCTATTGCGTACACATTCCGCTCGAGTATTTAGCCCCGCGTTTTGCTATTCTTTTGTTTCAACATCAACTAGGGATAAGATAATGAACAAACGGGAATTGTTACACGCGCAAGAACTGGCTAAAGCTCTCAACTATTTCATTTGGCGGCGTGATAGTGCTGCTGAACAGGTCGAGCAAATTCAAGCTGAATTAGACAAGCTGGCCAGTAAGTTTAACCGCCAGTTAGAGCCTGAACCGCGTCCGTAGGGAGCTTACAGGAATTTCTTTGACTCGATGAAAGGTGTCTATAACGTAATCCACGTTAAAGCCCGCTTGAGTGCAACAATGCTCCACCATTTCGCCGCCGCTGATTATGTCATCGTAGGCCAACTGATAAATGTTATGCGGCTGATATTCGGGCGGCTTCTTACCTTGATAGTGCGCGATTGCATCACACATCAGCGAAAGTAAGACCGCAAGCATCAGCCGTTCTTCTGGTGTCCGATTGCGGTCTAGGTTAATCATTATTCGCTTACCGCGTCCAAGCCTGACAGCGCGTCATTAAGGCCGTTTGTCGCGTCGTCAGTAATCGAGCGCTGTTCGTCCGCTTCACTCTCTGCCCGTGGATCTCGCATCTGCTTAACAGAATCGACAAAACCATCAGCGGCAAAATCTAGGCGTTTGGTCAGGTCGTCAATCTCTGCAATCTTTTCATCAAGGTCAGGTGATACGCTGCGAATATGCTGCTCTACCATCGACTCAAGCGGGAGTGTATGAGTACCCACAAGAAACGGCGATGCTGCTTCATTTACGGCGCGAATGATATACATGTCGCCACGCTCAAAAGCTGATTTGATTTCACCCTCGCGTTGCTTCTGCGACAAGCTAGCCAAGCGGGAGCGAACTTCCACCAATGCGGACTCGGGCAACGGCTCAAAATACCCCGCTGCTTTGTACGCTTCGCGATAAACACCCTCGCGGCGGCTAGATAGTCTGTCGAATGACGTTAAAACCGATTTTTTAAGCGTTGCTAATGCTCTCTCGGCCTCCCGTTTCACCTTTAAAGCGTGGGCGCTTCTGCTCAATTCAGGGTCGGGTGTGCTGTGTAGCTTTGACAATGAGTCGTACGCTTTACTCATGCGGTCGATTGTATTCGTTGCCTGATAGTATTCAGGGACGGCCTGATTAAAAATCTGTTGGGCTTTCTCTGAATTAAGAAACGGCGGTTTTTTGGGTGTGTTTTTACTCATGGTAATACCTCTACTTAATGAAATGGTGGCGCGGGAATGAGCTTGCGCCGTTCGTTAGCTAAAACTAATGCACCTGCCACACTGTTAATCATGTCATCATGCTGGTTCGGTGCGTGGTCTATCTTTGGCTTACCGCCGCTGGCGTTGCGGCGCTCTAAACCTGTAAGCTCGTTGGTTAAACGCTGAATGTCGGGCAACTGGACGCGCTGCGAGTTAATAAGCGGTAGCATCTCGGCGTAAATTTCTGACTTGGTGCGCTCGCTGGGCTGGTAGTTAATGCCACGCTTGCGGAACTGCTCACGGACAAAATCGCCTCCCCATCTATCGCCCACCACTTGCTTAACGCCGTAGAGCTTGAACAGGTCGCAAAACTCCTGAACAACTGACTCAGGACTAAACGGCGGTTTAATGGCTCGTACCGCGTCAATGATTAGTGAGTCGTCTTTACCGTCACGGTGGGCAACGGCGCATGTCATAGAGTCTTGACCGCTTCCGCCTGCAGCATCAACAAACGCTAGGTAATAGTTAGCGCGGGCGGGTGGTAGCTCTAGCCTGTCGGTGATTGTGACCGCTTCCACGGCTTCCCGACTAATAAAGCTCTCTACGTCACTTCTGAACTCTGCCCCATATTCGGCTTTTGCGCTGGCTTCATCTTCGCGGTATGCCTGTTCGATGATCTCAGGGTCGAGTGTCGGGTTCATTACTTGCGTTGGTGCTTTTGCCACCATGACGCGCTTATCCTCTTTGCCGTAATAGGTGCGATAAGCATCGTATAAAACACCCTTGCGGGCATAAGGTGACGACAAGGCAATCAGTTTACCGCCCAGCGTTGCCAGTGACGGACGTAGCGCGTTTATGATCTCCCTGTCAGGGTTTGCCCCGTCCTGATACCAAAACGCTATTTCATCGGCCAACACCAGCGAACAGGTATAACCACGGGTGCGGCGGTGGCTGGCGGTGGTGATCTCGATTGCGTTGCGGTTGGTTAGCTCTAGGCTCTCGGTCGTTTCGCGTAATACCATCGTTGACAGCATGGGCGAACCGTCCACAATGCCCTGAACGTAACGAAAGATTGCCCGCGCCTGTTTCCTATCGGCGGCGATCACCATCGCTGTGGCTATCTCACCCGCTGAAAGCTGGTCGCGGTAGTCATTCAAAAAGGCTTCATAAACCGCTATGAGCGCCGCTATCTGTGACTTACCACCACGGCGGCCAATGGCTAACCAAAGCTCTTTAGACGCGCTGGTGGGCGTGTCTGTTCGCTCTGTCAGTGCGTTATATAGGTCTTGCTCGTCCTCAGTCATCGGCAAGCCGTAAAAGCCTTTGAGTAATGAGCGCCAGCCGTTCCAGCTTTCACCGTTGAACTGGTCGCCACATAACGCGGGGTCGCTCATAAACTCTATTATGTTCATCACTTGTCGCCTTTGGCTTTAACGTAGCTGGCTAACGTCACTTCACGCGCTTGGCGTTGAAGCCCCAGCGTTTTGAATATCCCTAGCAGGGCGTTGCATGACTGCACCCAACGGCCAGAATCAAACTCCGCGCCGCTTGCTAGCTTTACTTCTTCCTGTTGTAGGTGAAACTCAAGGAATAACGCACGATCGATTAGAGCGCGTTGCTGATAGCTCAGGGTTGATTCGCCGCCCAAGTCTGCAGCAAGCTCGCCATAACGCCGTTTAAGCGATTGCGCTACACTGGTGCGCTGGTCGATACTCTGCAGCCAGTTGGGTGAATAGTTGTCGGGAACGTGCTTGCTCATAATCCTGCTACCAGTGCGGTTAATAAAACGATTGAAAGGCCAGCACCAAAGCCGACAAACATTGAAGCTAAAAATTGCTTGTTTAAGTCGTTCACTATTTACCCTCTAACTGGTCTGACCACTAACTATAATTATGCCCTATCACACGGGTAAATCTAGGGTAAATGGCTACTAATTGGCTATCAAACTACAAAGATAAACAACAAAGACTAATATAAAAGGCTTGTAGCAACGGGCTGACTGCCACAATAGGACAGGGGTCTAAAGTTAAACGCTGATTTTTAGGTGTTTTAGGTGGGTTTTCAGGGGGTAGGTATCAAAAAAGGGGCTATTTTTACCCCCGTGATTTTAGCCATGCGGGGTTCTTATTTTCTACTCTACCCCACTATTTAGAAAATACAGATTATTTAATTTTTTTGAGAAATTAGAGTAATTAGGAAAATTTAAGAAATTAAGCAATAGCAAGGGCTGTAGCGACATTAAAAACCCAAGCGTGGCTAAATAATGACCACCTCGCCACCCCATCGAAACTACACTGATTCTAATTTCTTAAATTTTCTAATTTTCCAGTGTGTGCGGGTCAGGCACAAAAAAGCCCCAATTAAGGGGCTTCTAATTACTCGCCGTTACTTAACTTATCGTAAAGCCCTATTACTGGCGAAATGTATTCTAGCGAACGGTAGAAATAGCTGTGCTTTTCACCCTTGCGCCGCGTCCAGCGATGCCCTTTGCTATAGTCGCCGCCTGTATGAGCGTTCAGCGTCTTGGTCACTCGCTCTTTAGAAACGCCTGATAGTTTGTGCGCTTCTTCTATCAAGTCGGTTTTCTTCATCTCGCCGCCCGATAACGCTTCTAATATAGCTTCGATGATGTCCGCGTTCTTCTCCAGCTTGTCCATGATCCCGCGCTGGCGCTTCGCTTCCTCTGCGTCCGCTTCACTTACCTTGCAAACGGAATCGAGCAAAGCGGTATAGCCGCCCGTTGCCGCCGTTATGCTGTTCGCATAGCTATAGGCTATAGACTGCTCAACGTCACCACGGCTTTTAATGTTCTCAAACAATACAGTTTTGCTTTGGTCGCTGCTCTCGGTAACGTCTATCGTATAGGCGCAATCCACATCGTCCACAATATCGCTAGTACCTGAAAATACTACTTTACCCTCTAGGTCGCGGTTTTTGTTTGTGTGCGCCAGCAAAATCATTGTGCCGCCTTTAGATACAAAGCCCCGCATGACTTTACCGAAATCACTCGCTACTTTCTTATCCATGATATTAGTAAATTTCTTTAGCGTGTCGAGAATAATAACCTTACCCCGACAAGTGTCACTATTGATCATTTGAGTCATATATAGAGCAAACTCATTTACGCTGAAATCATTAAAGCCTGGCGCAACCATATTAAAGCCGTATTGCTCCGCAATTTTTAGCTTTGTAACAAGGCCTTTGTAGTTATCATCGGCATTGATATAAAAAACGTCTTTGCCCTCCACTTCGCCGCGCTCTAGCCCCTCGCATAACAAATGAAGCGTTAACAAGGTTTTACCGCTATTGGGCTTGGCGTAAAGTGCGGTTGCCTGTCCTAGTATCGCCACGCCCTCTAATACAAATTTATCCTCTAGCATTTGCGCTTCCATTGTTGCGGAACTCCCATTCAGTGCGAATTTGGTAAAGTCGAACTTTGGCTTTTCGTTTGGTTGCTTTAATTCGCCCCCAGCGGGGCTAGGTTGTATGTTTTCAAACATGGCGGTAACTTCTTCGGGTTTAGCGCTCTGCTCGGACATATATTCGCGCTGGTTCTGTTTGGTAATCGTTACGCCCTCCACGTTGGTAAACATATCGCCAGCGGCTTTCAAAGCTGCGGTTTCATCGTTGCCATATTCAAAGAACTTGAATAAATCCCAAGCATCAATGATCCGCGCTTTCCCGCTTTGGGTCTGCTTACCTAGCCCCGCTTCTGTGTCGCTGCCGTGGTGGCTTAATAGCTTGCCGCTTTCCTGAATAACCATTCCAGCGTTTCCGCTTTGGGATAAAGGCGATATAGCTCGGCTTCCTACTACCTTGCCGCCGTATTGCTGCAATAAATCAACGGCTGAATATGAAGCGTTGTAAGCGTCTAGCGGGCTTTTCATGCCGCTTTGCATACGTTCATAGGCCTTGCGCTTGCTCTGCTCTAGTCGCTCTCTGCGCTCTCGCTCTGCGGCTTCTGCAGCTTCAAGCTCTGCACGAAAATCATCGCCCCACATATCAACGGAAAGCTTGCCGCTGAACGGGTTTTCCATGAAGTCGTAAAAATCGCCCCGATTAGGTAAATAACAAACTTGGTTAGCGGTTTCAGTTTTGCGGTCAGGCTCAATGCCAGCCGCTTCTAGCTTGTCATTGAGTATCTTTTGCATTATCTCAAAATCGCTACCGTTAACGGCGTGCTCCAATGGAACTATTAGGCGGCATTTCTGGTTTTGTTCAGTCGCACTGCGGCTGGTGTACCCGAGCAATTCAGCATCTAAAGCTTCATCAGCAAGGTTAAATAAATCGGAAAATGGTTTGCCGTCCGCTTTATCAATATCCGCCCATAACGCATAGAATTTACCGTTTGCGCGCTGCTCTACGACTTCACGACTGGCAAGGTTTGAAAATATCACCCATTGTGCTGTTTCTTTAGCCACGCATTGGGGGCTAGGTAGCATTTCTGTTATTTGCTCCAAAGTAACAGGCACATAAGGTTTCGGGTCGCGCTTGTTTTTGGTGCTATGAAATTGCCCAAAGCCTGAACATAGGTTAGTATTTGAACTGCAGATAACCTGATTTTCTTCGCTTGCCCCAGTTGCCGCTGGGGCTTTCTTTTGAATAGCCATTATTGCGCCCCCTCTAAGATCAAAACATCGCCGCTGTTCATAAGGTGCTGTATCTGCTCGGCTAAGGTTCTTATCTCTAGCCAAAGCTCACGGGCTTGCCCTGAACGGCCTAAATTAAGTAGGCGAACACGCTCTCCATAAGTCGCCATAAAGCGGTCTAATAAGTCTTTAGCGGCCTTGTTCTGTGGCTTCAATGGCTGTGTAAGTATTACGCGGTAAAGTTTTCTGACTTGTTCATCACGCATGATCACACCCCCGCTAAAAATTGCTGGCCGTCCGTGTTCAAGCGGACAAAAATTGAAGGGTCTTTGTGTTCATACTCGATTAACCCCGCTTGCATCAGTCGGCGCAATATATTGCGAACTGCACTCGGTGTATAACCTTGCTCACTTCCTAGCTTTAGCAGGGCTTTGAGCTTCATCTCGCCGCGTTGTAAGCGGCAAGCAATAAGCGAGAGTAATGCACAATGCGAGGCTGTGCCTTTCAGGTCTTGCTGTAACCACTTGCGGTGATTTTGGATTAATTCATGCTCGTAACTCATGACTAAACCTCCAAGCTCTGCAGCCACGAATCAAGGTCGCTTTTGCGGTAGTAGCAAAGGCGCTCGCCTGCTTTGAGTTTTCGAGGAAATGACGGATCACGCTCGCTTAGTTTATAAAGCGTTACACGGTGAAGGTTTAGGTAAGCGGCTGCCTGTTTAGGGCGTAATAAATCGCTTTCTGGTGTTTTGTTGTAAGTGTTTTGTGCCATAGGTAAGACCTCTCAATTGTTTGTAGGCCTTACCTATTCAATAGACACATCGGCAAACGGTCGAAATAGGTAGTGCAAAGCAAATGACAGTTGCTCTGCACCGTTTAACGTAAGTCTATAAATTTGGGTAGTTTTTTATTTTTTCTCGATATTCAGAAATTAGGCTTTTCAGGGTTCTAGGACTAACCCCTAGCATTTTTGCCACTTTTTCATCATACCGTCTTTGTGATCCTCGATAGTCTATCAGCTCGTCTTTTATCTCCTCTCCATTTTTGTCTGCTACTTCTTCATAATTCGGCGCTGTGCGCTTGGCTAAAACACTCTCGGGCACTTGTCGAATTGATAAGTAGGTTTCCGCAATCATCATTCTTTGGTTAGCATCAATCTTGCTACTGTTAGCCTTTGTTTTTTGCTTCCTATCACCTGAAATAATAGCCGCTACAAGCTGGTTTAATTCGCTCGGAACGCCATGCTTTTGGATCATCAATGAAAGGGGCTTAGGGTCGCAATAATCCCATGAGTCTATTGCTGCCACCCAACTGCGGCTTGTATTTTCTTCTATCTTTATGCGTAGCTCGCTCATTACTCGCCCCCTGCAGCTTTAGCCGCGCTTGTTTGCTTTGTCTGTCCCCACCCGTCAGCGGCTAGCGTTGCTACTTCTAGCATGTCCTCTTCATCTTCTCGCAAATAATATCGGACTATCATATCCGTGTTTGTATGCCCTACTAACCGCGCAATCTTGATTAAAGGCACGTTTCGTTTAACCAGTGACGAAATGAAGTTATGGCGGAATGAATAAAAGTCTAAATCCTCTGGCAATTTTCCAATATCCAAAACGTGCGCCCAATGCTTTAGATACGCCTTGCGCTCTATCTGCCCACCCGTTCGGCTAGATTGGAATAAAAAGCCCGTTGCTGGGTTGCCTTGCTGCGATTGCCACTTATTCAATATATCCAGCAACTCACCATCAACGGGAAAGCGAACCTTTACGGGCTTCTCGCCTTTGTCTTTGGTCTTTTGTGGGGTGAACTCTAAAGTAGTGTGACCATTAAACTGGTTGTGGTTTATTTGCTCCCAACGCAAGGCGCGTATATCACTTGGCCGCATGCCAGTTAGTCGTGCAATATGGGCAAACGGTATAAACCAATGCGGGTACGCCACTTGGTCTAAATCAGGCAAGTGATCTTTGCCGTGTTTCCGACTTCTTCGGCGCTGGGCTTTTATATGCTCGGCATAGCCGTTTAGCCCATTCATAATACCCTCGCGAACCGTATCGCTGAACATATCGCGCTTTGCTTCGAGCGCCTTAGTGTGCTGTTCCATTAACTCCCGTTCTTTATTGTTTGGACGCGGTAATGAATAATCACGCAACGGGTTAAAATCAATCACTGGATTATTGTTCTGGTCGCCTTTTTTAGTGCCAGCCGCAAAATTCAGCATAGCCTTAAATGCGCCTAAATAACCTGTAAGGCTTTGACGCTTTAGCCCCGCTTTTTGTTTTTCTCTATACCAGCTATCCATATCTTGCGGCGTTATCTTGTCCATGTCGCGGTCAAACAAAAACGAAAAGCTTTTAATCTTGTTTGCTACTTCATGGCCTGTGCGGTAATTGTCCAGCAAGTGTTGGCGATAAACTTCAAAATAACGGCCAGTATTCCTATACTGATTTTGTGCTTCCTCTTGTGCCTGTGTGCGCTTCTGCGCGGCTAACTCCTTGCGTTGCTCTAACGGGTCAGGTTCTCCATTTTTGATCTTCACGCGCCACTCTAAGGCTATCTCGGCGGCTTGCTGGGGCTTCATAGCTGGATATTCACCAATCTTTATTACGTGCCTTTTACCCAAGAGATCCGTATAGCGGTATCGGAAAGCTGCAGCGGCTTTAATGATCTTCACTCGGTGCTTCAGCTTTTTTTCGGAATAGTCACGAATCTTTATGATCTGAAAGCCCTTGATTAAGCTGCAGCCAATTTGCTGCGAAATCCTACCGCTCTTTAATAGCTTGTTTGCTTCTGTGGTGGTGATTGAAGTTTGCATAAAGCCCCTGTTGATCTTTGTCAGGTAGCTACGATTCAAAAGTTAGTAGCCGATTAGTAGCCATTATATGGCAATAAATGGCTACTGCAAACAACAATAGGCTACAAAGTAAAACAGGGGTGACTGCCCTAAAGGTCACTGCAAATAAGGCTTAAGCCTTTATTGGTGGGGTCTGCAGCGAACAAGCTAGAATTTTATGGGGTGTCAGGGGTCGGAGGTTCAAATCCTCTCACGCCGACCAATTCTTCTTCTAGTGACACTCAAAAAAGCATTCATTGGTTCCATTCCGGTAAGCTAAGCTGCTCTCCCATTTCGGTTGTCACTCGCCAGTAACCTCCTCTGGCAGAACCTTTTCGAATTAATACCCCTTGTTCTTTCAATTTAGAAATGTGTTTTTCTACTGCGCGCGAGGAGATATTCAACACTTCTGCGACTCTGGCAGCACTCCATTCGGGTTGCTCATTTAATAGCCTTAGCACCATATTTCGTGTGCTAGTACCCGAATATCGACCTTTAACCGAACCGTTATCCGAACCTAACAGCGAACTTTTTACCGAACTCACCACCCTTTCACTAGAAAAATCATGCGAAATATTCGCTTCTTCCAGCATCGCTGCTTTGTCTTTTTCTTCTTTCACTGTGGTTGAGATGCTCTGTTGTAAACAATCCAGAATAAACTCAACCATAAGACCTCTATCATTTTCACTAATTGAGCGACGCAAGCAGTCAAGATATTCGTCTTTATTGAATTTAAAAGTTTGTTCAAAGCTTAACCAGGCAAACGCGGAATGCCATTGAGCTAAAATAAGGCTAAACCAAAGCCGGCCAATGCCTCCATTAGCGACAGAGAACGGCTGAATAAATTCGAACTGCTGTAAAAAAATAGCGGCTTTTATTAAAGGATGATCGTCACTTTCCTCTAACCAGGACAATAAACTTCTTACCGACTTCCCCGCCTGACCTGCGGGCGCGGTCATATGAACCAATTTGTTGTTTCGGTAAACGCCCATTCCCGTTGCACGATAGCTTCCGGCACTGGGCGTTACTGCGGCGCAAATCATTTGGTGAGCGTTTTTAAGATCTGATTCCGAATGTACATTCCACTCAGACAGTTTTTTATAGGCTTCGTCTAAGCGAATTCCCTCCAGCGGCTGTGACTGCTCATCCAGGCCAACCGATGCATGAGCTTTAATAGGCAGTTGTTGAGACTTAAACTCTTCCAAATTGCTTTTACCGGATTCAAGTAATGCTAACCAACGACCGAATTCGGTGCTTATTCGCGCCACTAAATTCACGCATTTACTGGTAATCAAATAATCTGCTGCTGCCATTTCTTATCAGTAACCCTGAGGTTACGCTCCGTTATTTGCTCTAATCTTTGTATGATTTTGGCCGATATGACGGTATTAGCTTAACGTATATATAAGCCGTAAGGTAATTATTTGAGGGCATCATGAATTTACAAAATAAATTAACTTTAAGTATGGCTATTGCTTTAACAACAATATTGGTCATTGCTATGGGCGTCTCGACCTTCATGATGCGCTCATTAATTGAGGAGCGGGTGACGGAGCAAGAGCTTCCTGCGGCTCTGGGCGAAATTCGCGGGGAAATAAGCCAGTTAATTACCACCCCTATGTTGGTTTCTCAAGAGCTGGCCAACAACCAATATTTAATCGATGCCCTAAAAAGTGATGAACCTGAAAGTGTACAGCAGGAAATTACCCGCTACCTTAGCCGTATACATCAAGAAAGAAGCGCTGTTACAGCCTTCACTGTCAGTAAAGGAAGTAATAACTACTATACTGCTGACGGTCTATTTAAAACAATGTCACCTAATGAAGAACGCGACCAGTGGTTCTTTAACTTTGTAAATGGCAATACTTATCAGGAACTGAATTTTGATGTGGATGAGTTATCTGGCATACCAACCGTCTTCGTAAATGTCCGTATCAGTGACAATGATCGCACTCTTGGGGTCGGTGGTATAGGCCAGAGTCTGGAAGCATTGCAAAATGCTGTTGCCAATTTTAATGTCGGTGAAAATGGCATCGCCTACCTGGTTAATGAGGAAGGTAAAATCCAGATCCATCCCCGCATAAGCAATTTCCGAAAATTATCAGAAGAGGTTGGCAGCGCTGTGGCTGATAACCTAATGAGCGATAACGAAGTCGAAATCGGTTACACCAACCAAAGCGGAGAGGATTTAATCGTAGCCAGTACTTACCTGCCGAACAGTAACTGGCGAATTGTTATTGAGTTACCGGAGAGCGAACTATATGAAGGGCTCAATCAGACAGTCATGGCCATAATACTTATTAGCTTAGTGATTGGCTTATGCTTTGTTATAGCCAGTTGGTTTTATGCCCGAAGTATTGTTCGTCCAATAAAATACGTGGCCAATAGCCTTAACCGGATGTCCAACGAGGGGGGCGATTTAACGCAGCGTCTGGATATCAATAGTAGTGATGAAATTGGGGATTTGGCAAACGGCTTTAATGCTTTTGTCGCCAACCTTGGTAGTATCATTACTCATGTCCGAAATACAGCTTACGAAGTCAATGAGAAAGTGCAAGGTATCGATAATTCGATGATGCAAATCGATAATCTGTCCCGGGAACAGGAAAACAAAACCGATCAGGTCGCGGTTGCAATGAGTGAGATGGAAACAACGGTTAGAGAAATTGCCGAAAACTCAAACCAGACAGCCAATCACGCCAGTGCGTCGCAGCAAACCACTTCTCAGAACCAGCAGCAATTACAAAAAGCGGTTGCTACCATGCAAGAGTTGTCAACCTCTATGCAAAGCGCAGCAGGTTCAGTAGAGAATCTAGCGACAGAAGTTGCCGGTATTGTGACTGTCATTGATACTATCGAGAGTATTTCGGAACAAACCAACTTACTGGCGTTAAACGCAGCTATTGAGTCAGCCCGGGCTGGTGAAGCCGGACGAGGCTTTGCTGTGGTGGCGGACGAGGTACGAACCTTGTCGCAACGAACCAGCGAGTCGACAGAGCAAATTCGTCAGAAAATTCAGAGCTTGCAACAGGGTTCTAAAGCAGCAGTTTCAGCGATGGATGCGAACCGCACTAAGGCCGAAAGCACGAGCGAGCGTATTGTTGCGGCTAATGAAAAGCTCAACGATTTAGTTGTTCTGATACAGGAAACTGCTGATATGAGTACTCAAATTGCTACTGCAACAGAAGAGCAAGCTTCGGTCAGTCAAGATGTAGCCAAGAATATCCAGGCAATTGCCGACTTCTCTACGCAGGTATCAACGGCAGTTAAAAGCAGCCATAGTGAGTGCGAGCAGATGTCGTCTCTTGCCGATAGCTTACGCACTCAACTTGAGCAATTTAAAACGTAATATCAGCGAACAGCGATTGCAGCCTTGCCACTTCGCTTTCTTCAAGCGGTTGCATTGGCTGTTTTCCCCAAACCGGCGCCGGCCAGGCAACGTCAGTTTGGAACCGCGCTATATGATGCACATGCAACTGCGGAACCTGATTTCCTAAAGCAGCAACATTGAGTTTATCGGGTTGGTATTCAGCTTTTAGCCAGTGGCAAAGAAACCGGCTTTCTTGCAGCAACTGCAGTTGGTTATCTTCAGAGAGATCTATGGCTTCGCGCACGTCTGCTACTTTAGGAACCAACAAAAACCACGGAAACTGTCTGTCATTCATGACTCTGACTTCGCATAGCGGCCAATCGGTTAAATGGTAACTGTCTCTGGCTAATTCCGAAGATAATGTATATTCCATGACCTATCCTTCTAGTAATGTTTCAAGAAACCGTTTAAACAGTGCATTAGTTTGCGGCAGGCTGTCAATTAAACGGTGATCATCATTCACCAGGTGTAACTCTGCCCTGGTTCTTTCCGCATAACGCCAACTGTTTTCGACAGGCACAATATCGTCGTTCCAGCCATGAACAATTTGAGCCTTACAAGCCGGTGTTAGTTCGTCAAAATTTGCCTGACCACCTAAGTAAAAGGCCGGAGCCATTAAGAACAGCCCCCGGCTCTTTGTTTTAGCTGCTGCAACCGTTGCCACGTAACCACCCATACTGGAGCCAACCAGTAAGAAATTTTCCGTTAGTGCTTCAATATAAGTCGTGAGTTTTTCCACGCGCTGATCAGGATCATCAATACCCTGATAATCGACACTGGTTACGCTAAACCCTAAAGCTTCAGCGGTTTTTGCTAAAACTTTAATTTTGGTGCCCCAGGGACCGCTCTCTTTTCCGTGATTAAAAATAACCTGCATTTAGCAATTACCTATATTTTGTGCTTAGATAGAACCATCAGATATAACAATTAAATAACAATGTAACCTTTTATCATGATAGTAAAAACGTTCATTATAAAGAAAGGCGGTTACTATGACCTTTAACAAGCAACTTGTTGCGCTGTACACCGCATTATCTATAGTGGTTTTGTTTAGCTCAAGCAGCCTTGCCGGGCAGGAGGACATTATCTGGGGAGTAAACTCCTCTCCCCCTTTTCATATATTTGATGGCAAGTACGAAGAGCAAGGTTTTTGCGATGCTTTAGTCAGCAGCTTTCAGCGCCAGCTACCGGAACTGTCGCACAAGGTCAGAAAGTTGCCCTCCCGCCGCATCACCATGCTTATGCGAAAGAACAAGAATCTGTGTTTTCCCTGCCTGATTAAAGAAGCAAGTTATAATTCCGAATTTAATTACACCAAAACAACTCACCGGTACCAACCGCACGGTATTATTACCCGTGCTGACACAGCGGCCAGGATCATTGGAAAGTATGGTCAACCAGTAGATTTTTCCAGTCTGGTTCAGGACTCAAACTTACGCTTTGCGCAACCCGCTGAACGCCGTTACGGCCGCCTGCAGCCTCTGCTGGAAGAGCACCTTATTGATTCAGATAATTTCAGTTTCATCAGCGGCGACAATGCCCACATCAATTTGCTGACCATGATAGTCAACGAGCGTATTGATTACACTATCGATTATGAAATGGTCATGACTTACTACAACAAAACCAAGTTTAAAAGCAATGGACTGGTGTTTTTGCCTATTGAAGAATACGAGGGTGTGGTTATAGAGGGAGCGGTTGGCTGCAGTAATAATGAGTGGGGACATAAAGCCGTTCGACACCTTAATGCGGTCATCAACGAGCTTCAAGCTGATCCGGACTTTCAGCAAAGCCTGGATCAGTGGCTAGGAACCAATCGCCCAATGTTTGATTAAGCAAAGCGCTGTTGTAAATACTTGTTAATGTCGTCGGACTCATACATCCACTGTACTTTATCGTTCTGCTCAATGCGCAGACACGGCACTTTAACTCTGCCGCCGCCGTCTAACAGCTCTTGTCTGTGCTGCTCATTATTTTTTGCATCTCTTAATTCTATATTCAGATTAAGGCGGGCAATTTCCTTACGTACCTTGACGCAAAACGGGCAAGCAGCAAATTGATAAAGAGCCAACGACTTGCAGGCTTCATCTACCTGTTGCTGAGCCTCATCACTGCGGCTCAGGCCTTTTGGCGTGGTCAACTTTTCAATCAGTAAAACAATAGGCGTTAAAATAAGCCGTAGAGTACGAAAAAAGTAACGAATAATAATTCTCATAAAAATACAACCAGACTGCCTGTTAAAGATGCCGCTATTCTAACGTGTTTAAGGTAAAGCGTCAGTCTTTTAGCTGAACGCTTTTCACTTTCCGTTTAAAGCTTCTGCAGCAATTTCGAGCGACCTTAAACGAGCCTGGTGATCAAAGGCATGACAGGTAAGAATAACTTCATCTATACCGGTATCATCAATAAACTGATTAATATGTCGTTGAACTGAATCCTTAGTGCCAACCGCCGTATAAGTTAATGCATGATTCGCCCCGGCCAGTTCATGAGGTGCAGCAGCCTTTCTTATGTCATCCACAGGTGCTTTTAAAGGCCCGGGTGTACCACGTCGCAACGCAATAAACTGTTGTTGCATTGAGCTCATCATTCTTCGCGCATCGTTTTCGCTGTCTGCAGCAAAAACATTCATTGCCGCAGCAACATAGGGTTTGCTGAGGTAACGCGATGGACGAAAGTTTTCGCGATACGCTTTTAATGCATGCTGCAAATAGTCTGGTGCAAAATGCGATGCAAAGGCATAAGGCAAACCTAAATGCGCAGCAAGCTGAGCGCCAAAAGTGCTTGAGCCGAGCAACCACACCGGAATTTTCTGTCCAAATCCGGGCACCGCTTTAATCGCATCGCTTTCCTGTGCTTCTTCCAGATAACCTAAAAGCTCCTGAACATCGTTAGGAAACTGTTCGGCGTCGTCGGGTTTACGTCTTAACGCCCGTAAAGTTCGACCGTCTGTTCCTGGTGCTCTGCCCAGACCAATATCGACACGCCCGGGGTACAAAGCATCTAACGTACCAAACTGTTCAGCGACTACGAAAGGCGCATGGTTCGGCAACATAACACCGCCGGAACCTACCCGGATTTTTTCGGTTTTACCGGCGACGTAACCTAAAGCAACCGCGGTTGCGGCCGAGGCAATTCCAGTCATATTGTGATGCTCAGCCATCCAGAAACGGTGGTAACCCCACCGCTCTGCATGCTGGGCTAAATCAGCCGAGTTATGCAATGATTCAGCCACTGACCCGCCTTCCGTGACAGGCGCTAAATCAAGAATTGAGTATTTCATCGTAACTTACATCTCTTGCTTGGTTGGGCGAATGATCATTTCATTCACGTCAACTTGCTGAGGTTGCTCAATTGCAAACGTAATGGCGCGGGCAATAGCCGCCGAATCAATCGCGTCTGAATATAAATCGTCAGCCATTTCTTTTGCGTCTTTGTCACTAATGTGGTCTGTCAATTCTGTTGCTACAGCACCGGGTGAAATATTGGTGGCGCGAATTTCACCGTTAGATTCCTGACGAATGCCTTCAGAAATCGCTTTTACCGCAAACTTGGTTGCGCAATACACCGTTCCGCCGGCAAAGACTTTCTGGCCTGCAACCGATGACAGGTTGATGATATGACCGACATGCTGTTCGCGCATAACGGGTAATACAGCAGCTACGCCATATAGAACACCTTTAATGTTCACATCGATCATGGTGTCCCACTCATCCACTTTCAGCGCATCGAGCGGGGCCAGTGGCATGAGCCCAGCGTTATTAATCAGTACGTCAATACGACCAAATTCCGCTTTAGTATCATCAGCCAGTTTTTGTACGGCTGCTTTGTCGGTTACGTCAACCACACGGTAAGCTGCCTGGCCACCGTCTTTTTCAATTGACTCAGTCAATTCTTTTAGGCGATCTTCGCGGCGCGCCGCTAACATCAGTTTTGCGCCTTTTGCCGCAAGCATACGAGCGGTTTCTTCGCCTAAGCCGCTGCTTGCACCCGTAATAATGACAACTTTATCTTGTACTTCTGACATAGCTTTACCTCCGGTTAGTGCTATTGGTCGACTGCCCCTAACTGCTTTAATATCATGTCTTCAAAACGCAGTAGCGGCAGCATAGAACGCTGAACTTTGGCTCGCAGTAATGCTCCCTGCCAACCAGAAAGAATGAAGGCTCCCATCTGTTCGGTGTCAATGCATTGCTGAATTTGCTGTGCGTCCTGCGCAGTTTTTAAACACCGCGCAATACGCTGCTCCCAGTCAGAAAAAATGTCATTTAACCGTTCGCGAAATAAATCACTCTGCGAGGCCATTTCCTGACCTAGGTTGCCTATTAAGCAGCCTTTGGAAAAATCACACGACTTTAAGTCCTCTACCGAGCGACGCAAATAGCTGCGCAAACGATCAACTGGTTCCAGTTTTTCGTTGGCCAGAGTTTCGTCCATGCGTGCTTCATAATCCTCGGCGTAGGTTTCGATAACAGCTAGGCCAAAATCATTCTTACTTTTGAAGTAATGATAAAAAGAGCCCTTGGGCACCTGCGCCTCGCTCAGAATTTTATTCAACCCGGTGCTGACGAACCCGTGTATGGATATCAGGTCAGCACCGATTGTTATGATATTTTGTCGCGTGTCATTCTTAGTCATGCGACC
Source organism: Idiomarina sp. PL1-037 (assembly GCF_034422975.1). NCBI lineage: Bacteria > Pseudomonadati > Pseudomonadota > Gammaproteobacteria > Alteromonadales > Idiomarinaceae > Idiomarina > Idiomarina sp. PL1-037. The sequence continues at coordinate 1,380,522 of NZ_CP139873.1, read as the reverse complement.
TATATTAGACCAGTCGTCTAGAAACTTCAAGATAAGCTTATCAATTGTAATTACAGAGCTTCGGCAATGGGTTCCGGCCAGACACCGCACTGAACTTTAGCAATGTGGTCACTTTGTAAAATTTGCATCACCACCCGTGACTGCCCTATTCCCCCTCCAATAGTTAAAGGCAACTCACCCGCTAACAAGGACTGGTGCCAGGGTAGCTGGAGCTTTTCTTCCTGTTGACTAATAGCCAACTGACGCTTTAATGCCTGCTGGTCAACACGTATTCCCATAGACGAAAGCTCCAGCGCGTCATCTAATGCCGGATGCCAGACAAGAATATCGCCGTTTAAACCAGTACTGCCCTGCTCGTTAACCGAACTCCAGTCATCGTAGTCCGGCGCTCTGACGTCATGCGCATAACCATGACTCAACTCACCACCTATACCCACCAGAAATACCGCCCCATACTGTTTAACCACCTCGCGCTCCCGCTGTTTTGTGGTAAGGCTTGGGTAAGCAGTGATCAAGTCCTCGGTATGCACAACATGGATTGCACCCGGCAAAGTGCTCCTGCCACCGTGTTGTTCTATATATTGTTGCTCGGTTTGACGCAGTGCATCATAAATACGTTCAACTGTCTGAATCAGAAACTCCAGTGACCGCTGCTCTTCAGTAATGACTTTTTCCCAGTCCCACTGGTCTACGTAAACAGAATGTACGGAACTCAAAGCTTCTTCGTCGGGCCGCAGAGCTTTCATCTGGGTAACGATGCCCTCGCCGGCACCAAAGCCGTAACGGCCAAGGGTAAAGCGCTTCCACTTAGCCAACGAATGAACTACTTCATAATCTTTGTCGGGAACGGCTTTTACTTTAACTGCAACTGCCTTTTCCCAGCCCGACAAATCATCCTGAACACCACTGCCCAATTCACTTAGTAGTGGCGACTGCACTTCAATAAGTCCAAGCTGAATCTGCAACTGCTGAGTGAAGCAGGCTTTTACGAACTGAATTTTCTGTTGCTGTAACATGTATTGTGATTTCATAAATACTCCGAATCATTAATAAAAGAATAAAAACACGATTCAATTAATACCTTTTAGATTTATTTATTCAATAACGTTTAACAAAAATAGCTTTACTTATTATTTTCCGTTAATTTATACCTAAGTTAATTAACGAAGCTTTAATAAAACATGAAAAAATCACCTGAAAATTATCAAATCGATGATCTGGACCGTTCCATACTCAGAACCTTGATGGACGAGGCTCGTATTCCTTATGCTGAGCTGGCTAAACGCTATAAAGTGAGTCCGGCCACTATTCACGTGCGGGTTGAAAAAATGAAGCGCGCCGGAATTATTGAGGGCACGCGTTTACAGGTTAATGCCAAACGCTTAGGCTACGATGTCTGTTGCTTCATTGGCATTACCTTGAAAAGCGCGGGCGACTACCCGGCCGCAATTGAAAAGCTGGAAAAGCTCGAGGAAGTTATTGAGGCTTACTACACCACCGGACAGTACAATGTTTTTATTAAAATTATGACGCCGTCAATAAACGAGCTACAACACACGCTAATCAATCGAATTCAGGCTATTGATGAAATACAGTCGACGGAAACGCTCATTTCATTGCAACAGCCGATTAACAGAGACATACAGCCATGAGTCAGGAAATTAGACTAACAGAATACAGTCACGGTGCCGGTTGTGGCTGCAAAATATCGCCGCAGGTTTTATCAAGCATTTTGCAAAGCAAACTGGATATAGCACCCGATCCTAAACTTCTGGTGGGGAACAGCACCCGTGACGACGCTGCAGCCTATGATTTAGGCAATGGTATGGTTGTATTAAGTACCACCGACTTCTTTATGCCAATTTGCGATGACCCTTTCGACTTTGGCCGCATAGCTGCAACAAACGCTATTAGCGATATTTACGCTATGGGCGGTCAGCCTTTAATGGCTATCGCTATTTTCGGCTGGCCAATTAACAAACTACCCGCGGAGGTGGCGCAGCAAGTTATTGATGGTGGTCGACAAGCTTGTGCTGACGCGGGCATTATGCTTGCAGGCGGACACAGTATTGATGCGCCAGAGCCAATTTTTGGGCTAGCAGTTACCGGTCAGGTAGAAAAACAAAAACTCAAACAAAACGATAAGGCCCAGGAAGGCGATGTCTTAATGCTGACCAAACCCTTAGGGGTTGGTATTTTAACTACGGCACAAAAACAGAAAAAACTTTTACCCGAGCATAGCGGAATTGCGATAGAGACCATGTGCCAGCTGAACCGAATTGGCAACGTCTTTGCTGATATTAAAGGCATTAACGCCATGACAGACGTGACCGGATTCGGTTTAGCCGGACATTTAATTGAAATGGCTGAAGGTGCCGACCTTTATGCAACAATACAGTTGGATAAGATCCCGACCTTGCCCCACGTACATGACTACCTCAATCAAGGCTGTGTTCCCGGAGGCAGCCTGCGCAACTTCGAGAGCTACGGTCAGCATATTAGCCCGGTACCGGAGCAACAGCGTAACCTTTTATGTGACCCACAAACTTCCGGCGGCTTACTTATCAGCGTGGCAAAAGAAAACGTTGAAGCCGTTTACCAAACCTGTCGCGAGCATAATCAGTCAATACAGATTATTGGTGAGCTTTATCGTGCTGAGATGCAAACCTACCGAGTGGTTGTTGAATAAATGTCTGGTCAATGGATAACCCACTCACAATTTGACGAACTCTTTATTAACGGTACACCTTTGCTGGATTTAAGAGCTCCGGCGGAATTTAAAAAAGGCGCTTTTAATACCGCGGTGAATCAACCTCTAATGACAGATAACGAGCGCGCAAAAGTGGGTGCTTGTTATAAACAGCACGGCCAGGATGCCGCCATTGCGCTGGGACACGAGCTGGTCAGCGGGAAAACCAAACAACAAAGAGTTAGTGGCTGGAAACGTTTTTTCAGTACACATCCAGATGGCCTGATTTACTGTTTTCGGGGCGGTTTGCGATCACAAATAGTACAACAGTGGTTAAACGATGAAGGCGTTGCCCGACCGCGTATTGAGGGCGGTTATAAAGCACTCAGACAACACCTGATTCAGCGCACGCAAGAGCTTGCCGCCGACTTTAACTGGATTGTCGTAAGCGGCCGTACCGGCTGTCAGAAAACCGAGTTTATTAAGAATCAACCGAATTCAATTGACTTAGAAGGATTGGCGCATCACAGGGGTTCCGCATTTGGACGTTATCCGGAGCCTCAACCCACCCAAATTGACTTTGAAAATCAATTAGCCGTTGAACTGATAAAGCTTAAGGCTCATGGCGCGACCACCCTCTTTATTGAGGACGAAGGCAGTCATATTGGCTCGGTTTCCGTTCCTGAGTGCCTACGCCACGCCACTCAAAATGCTGAGCGGTACCCTATTGAGGCAAGTATAGAGCAACGTGTGGAAGTCATTTACCAGGAATATGTTGTAGCCGCCGAGGCTCTTTACCCGTCACGTGAGCAGTTTGAAAATTATCTACTCGACAGTCTAACCCGAACTCGCAAACGACTGGGCGACCTTCGCTTTCGCCAACTGTTCGGTATATTGCAACGGGCGTTAAGCCATGACAGCGCAGAACTGCATAAACAGTGGATAGAAGGCTTACTGGTTGACTACTACGACCCCATGTACGACTACCAAATGAAAAAGCGATAAGCATCGCTAAAAATCTGCGACCCGCCGAAAACAAGAGTCAATGCGTTAAGCTTTTGTTATGGTATTGGCATAATTACACCAAGGGGATCTATCTATGTTGAAGCGAATGTTAAGCCGTGTCACCGCGGCCGCATTGGTCATCGTTGCCCTGCCTTCTATGGCGGTAACAAAAGACCTTTCTTACTACCTGCCACAGGATGTCAGTTACAATCCGGAAATTACCAAGCCTAAAGATGTGCTGGGTTATCAGGTTGGTGAATGGCATGCCCGCCCCGAGCAAATTGTAAAATATATGGAAGTTCTGGCCGAAGAGTCAGATCGTATTACGCTGGAAGTCACCGGTCGCACACATGAGCAGCGTCCTTTGTTACTTCTGACCGTCACTTCAGAAGACAACCACCGCAATATTGATGACGTTCGTGAGCGTCATTTGGCCGCCGCTGATCCAAACCGTGATGCTGATCCGGACAATACCCCAGTGGTCATGTACATGGGTTATAGTATTCACGGGGACGAATCGAGCGGCAGTAATGCAGCAATATTGTTTGCTTATTACCTTGCAGCCGCTGAAGGCGAAGCCGTAGATGAGCTTTTGAATGATTCCGTTATTCTGCTTGATCCGGCGTTTAACCCGGACGGTCTTGCCCGCTTTGCACAATGGGCAAACCAGCACCGCAGCCAGAACCTGGTTGCCGACCCTCAACACCGGGAACATGTACAACCCTTTATTCGTGGCCGGGTTAACCACTACTGGTTCGATATGAACCGTGACTGGTTGTTGCTACAGCACCCTGAATCGCGCGCGCGCGTTGCAAACTTTCAAAAGTGGAAGCCAAACGTACTGACCGATTATCACGAAATGGGAACCAACAGCACGTATTTCTTCCAGCCGGGTATTCCGTCTCGTAAAAACCCATTAACGCCGGATGAAAACGTGCGCTTAACAGAAATTTTGGCGGCAGAACACGCTGACTCGCTGGATGATATTGGCAGCCTGTATTACACCGAAGAATCATTTGATGATTTTTACTATGGCAAAGGCTCTACCTACCCTGACATTCAGGGAGCTGTCGGCATTCTATTTGAACAAGCATCCAGCCGCGGACACCTGCAGGACTCGGTTAATGGTGAGGTCAGCTTCCCGTTCACTATTCGTAACCAGTTTGTCGCCTCTCTCAGTACCATTTACGGCACTCACAAAAATAAAAGTCGTTTTATTGAGTTTCAGGAGCGTGCGTACGATGAAAGTATGGAAGCTGCGCAAAAGACGAAATTCGAAGGTTATTTAATTGGAGACTCAAGCGATCCGTCGCGTGTGGAAGGCTTACTGAAAATCTTTAAGCAGCACGGTATTAAAGCTTACCGCGTAGAAAAAGATATTGAGCAAAATGGCACTCAGTTTAAAGCCGGAAGCAGTTATTATATCCCTCTGGCTCAGGCTCAATACGGTTTGATTCAGGGAATATTCAGTACGCGCAAGAACTTCCCGAACAATACCTTCTACGATGTTTCGGGCTGGACTTTACCGTTAGCTTTTAACGTACCATTTGAGACTCACCGTGGTCGTATTCAAATAGCGGATAACGCCTGGGATGCGCCAAAACGTAAAACATCAGCTCTCACTGATGCTTACGCCTACGCATTTAACTGGAACGACTACCACGCTCCGGGCTTATTACAGGAGTTGCTGGAGCAGAACATTCACGTTCGTCAGACCACCAAGCCCTTTACTGTAAAAGGTGAACAAGGCCGCCAGGAATTTTCAGCAGGCTCTATTGTTGTACCTAAGGCCTATCAGCAATTGGAATGGCGCGATGTACAACGTCGGCTGGCCACCGCAGCAAAAGAGAAAGGTATTCAGGTAACCTCTATCGAGACCGGATTAACACCAGAAGGTGTCGACCTGGGTAGTCGCAACATTCAGCCGGTAGACGAGCCCAGCGTAATGATGCTGACCGGAGCGGGTGTTAACCTATACGAAGCTGGTGAAGCCTGGTACTACCTTGACCGCCACGTTGGTATTCCATTGTCGATGGTTGATACTGAACGTTTATCCAGCGCTGACTTAACTCGTTATAGCCATATTATTATGGTGGACGGACATTACAGCAATTTAGATAAACAACTGCGTAAGAAAATTCAAAACTGGGTAAGCCAGGGTGGCACAATAATCGGTCAGCGCGGTGGTGCTGAGTGGTTAGCAGAGAATGGTCTTCTACAAACTCGCTTTGTTGATGACGCCGTATTCCAGAACGCTTTTGCTAAAAAACAGTTAAGTTACGAAGAACGTAACGATTTTTACGCCGAGCAGCGTATTGCCGGAGCGATATTCTCAATGGATGTCGATACTTCTCATCCGTTATTCTTTGGCTTCCCGCGTGACCAAATGCCGGTGTTCAAGAATACGGCAGCCGCTATGGAAGAACCGGAGTCGCCTTTTGTTTCAGTTGCCCGCTATTCGGAGCAGCCTCTAATGAGTGGCTACACGGATGAGCGCAATCGCGAAATACTAAAAGGTAAAACCAATATTGCCGCTCATCGCTTAGGCAGCGGTCAAGTAATTGGTTTTGCTGACAACGTTAATTTCCGCGCCTATTTTTGGGGAACCGCTAAATTACTCAGTAATGCCATTTATTTAGCTCCCCGTATTCAGGTTTATGCAAAAAAACTGGACGATAAAGCGGCAGCTGATGCCACCGCTGAAGCTCATTAATTAATCAGCTTCTATAAAGTAAAAACCGCTGGGACTTTCCGTCTTAGCGGTTTTTTTACACTTACCTATATTGGTTATTTTTCTAATCATGGTCTACCTTACTAATTGAATCTTCTAAATTAATCAGTGAGGTGAATATGTTGCGTTGGGTTCTTATCTTTCTAGCTGTGGCTGTAGTTGCTGCTATTTTAGGCTTTGGTGGAATTGCGGGAACAGCAGCCGGAATCGCTAAAATTATCTTCTATATCTTTATTATTCTCTTTGCAATTTCTTTAGTTGTTCGCCTGCTTCAGGGTAATAAAAGGCTTTAAATGTTTTAGCCTTTATTAGATATTAGACATTGGTCGCATGCCAACCGTTATTGAGTTTACGCTACAATAACAGTTGGCATTTTTCGTTTCCTGTCTAACACTACAACAATGAGGCTCTTGCCATGAACGCAATCGTAATGATGGTTCTGGGTTTAGGCGCAATGTTTCTCGGTTACGTTTTTTACTCTAAATTCATTGCTGAGAAAATTTTTAAGCTCGATCCTGATTTCAGAACACCCGCTCACGAATTAGAGGACGGCGTCGACTTCGTCCCTACCAATAAATACGTTCTGTGGGGCCACCACTTTACTTCTGTAGCCGGTGCAGCACCTATTATTGGTCCTGCCATTGCGGTTATCTGGGGTTGGGTACCTGCTTTCTTATGGGTTATTTTCGGTACCATATTTTTTGCTGGTGTACACGATGCCGGCGCTATCTGGGCAAGTAACCGTAATAAAGCCAAATCTATTGGTAACCTGACCGGCGATGTTGTTGGAAAGCGCTCTCAAACGCTGTTTATGATCGTTATTTTCCTGGTGTTATTAATGGTCAATGCAGTATTCGCTACCGCTATTTCGGGGCTGCTGATTAAATTCTCCAGCTCAGTAGTTCCGGTTTGGGGGGCCATATTTGTCGCGCTTATTATCGGACAAATTATTTTCCGTAAATGGATGGGCTTGGGTGCTATATCCATTATCGGTGTACTGGCGCTGTACGCACTTATCTGGGCAGGTCCGTCCTTCCCTATAGAATTGCCGGAAACGGTCATGGGTATTAGCGACAACGCGCAATGGGTTCTTATCCTGTTTGGCTACGCAGCCATTGCTTCGTTACTGCCTGTTTGGATGTTGCTTCAGCCACGAGACTACATCAACGGTCTGCAGCTTTTCATTGGTCTTATTTTGCTTTACGGCGCCACGTTACTACTGGCTCCGGAAATTTCAGCTCCGGCCTTCAATAGCAACACTCCGGAAGGCACCCCATCAATGTTGCCGCTGCTGTTCGTCACCATAGCCTGCGGGGCAATTTCGGGCTTCCACGGCCTGGTTGCATCGGGCACAACCTCGAAGCAACTTAATAAAGAAACCGATGCCCGCTTTGTCGGATACTTTGGCGCAGTTGGCGAAGGTTCATTGTCATTGGCGACCATCATCGCTGCAACAGCCGGCTTTGCAACATTAGCTGACTGGGAAGCGGTCTACTCTTCTTTCGGACAAGGTGGCGTATCAGCCTTTGTTGAAGGTGGCGCTAACATTATTAGTCGGGGCCTCGGCCTGGACATTGGTGTATCGGAAACACTACTGACGGTTATGGCAGTGCTTTTCGCCGGTACCACCATGGATACAGGTCTTCGCCTCCAGCGTTATATTTTCCAGGAATGGGGAAACATCTATAACATCAACTGGATGCAAAAAGCCCTTCCAGCTACCCTGCTTGCGGTTGGTAGCTGTTTATTGTTGGCCTTTGGCGCTGGTGGTGCCGACGGTTCCGGCGGCTTAGTTATCTGGCCTCTGTTTGGTACCACAAATCAGTTATTAGCCGGTTTAACCTTACTGGTTATTACTGTCATGCTGGTTCGCCTTGGCAGACCTATGTATTACACGTTAATACCATTAGTTTTCCTGCTGATAATGACAGTCTTCGCGCTTATTGTTCAGCTCAAGGACTTTTACAACAGCGGTGACTGGTTCTTAATGGGTCTGGATTTAGTCGTACTGGTTGCAGCTATCTGGATTGGTCTTGAAGCTAGTGCAGGCTTATCTAAAATCCGTAAGGAACAAAAAGCTCAGAAGAAACACTATTAAACAGGAGTAAGTAGCATGAATATACAGTCAGTCCGCCGTTGGTTCAGCCGGGCAAGTGATTTGGCCAATGAGTTCTATAATGCGCCCTATCGCTCAGCTATTGCCCGGGCAAAGCGCGACGAAGACGATTTATTCATGCTACTGGTTTTTTCTGAAATGATGGGCGTGCCGAACCCGGCCGCCTATTATACTTTAGAGTTACAGCCATTAATGCTGGAACGTTTCCACGAATGGCATCAACGTATGGGAATGGAACACTCACCTCTTGATCATTTCCGTTGTTGCTAATTTTATAACCCGACCAAAAACAGGGTTCTTTTCTCATGTTGTTAAGCGATAAAAAAGTTTTATTAATTGGTGGTAAAGGCGGAGTTGGTAAAACAACCGTGTCTTCTGCTCTGGCGGTTCTTGCTGCCCGTCAAGGCAAAAAAGTCCTGTTGGTTTCAACCGATCCGGCACATAGCCTAGCCGATGTTTTCGACAAAAAAATCGGTGATAAAAAAACTGTCATGCGCGAAAATTTAACCGCATTAGAAATTGACCCTGACCATGAAGTTGAAGCTCATATCGATAGGGTCAGTTCTCAAATGAAACGCTTTACTAACCCCGACCTTTTTCCTGAAATTGAACGTCAAATGCGCTTAACCCAGCAGTCGCCGGGGGCTCAGGAAGCTGCTTTGCTGGAACGCATTTGCAACGTTATTGATGAAGCGGAAAAGGACTATGACTTACTCATTTTTGATACAGCCCCAACCGGGCATACCCTGCGTTTATTGACGTTACCCGAGGCAATGGCTGCCTGGACTCAGGGTATGTTGCGTTCGCAAAAGCGTTCCGAAGACTTCGACTCAGTTCTTGAGCACTTATCGCCCAAAGCCGGTAAAGACATTAATAACCCAATGGCTGACCCCAAAGACAATGCCAGCGACGGTATGACCGACCGTACCAGAGCAATTACAGAACAGTTATTAACTCGACAACGGCTTTTTCAACGCACCCGGCGCTTATTGCAGGACAGCAGTTACACATCCATATTGTTTGTGCTGACACCCGAGCGGCTGCCTATCCAGGAAACCGATCGTGCATTACAGTCATTAACAGCAGAAAAGTTACCCGTTGGTGGTGTTGTCATTAATCGGATTTTGCCTGAACAGGCTGACGGCAGCTTTTTGGCCAAACGCAGGCTTCAGGAAAAAACTTACATAGAAGACATTCACAAACGTTTTAAAGCATGGCGAAATTACTCCCTTTATCTATTAGAAGAAGATGTACAGGGTCTCGACGCATTAGAGGCCTTTGCAAATAGTCTGGAGCAAGCAGGATTTTCATCCTAATTGCCATCTTTGTCATCGCTTTCTCTAATAAGACGTATACAGTGTGATTGTTATGAATTAAGGAGAAGACTATGCGCGCTGTAGGATACAAAGAATCACTTCCGGCCGAAGACCCAAATTCACTGCTGGATATTACCGTCGATGATCCGACTCCCGGAGAAAAGGATCTACTGGTTAAAGTTAAAGCCGTAGCCGTTAACCCGGTTGATACCAAAATCAGAATGCGCATGGCGCCTGAGTCTGGCCACAAAATTATTGGCTGGGATGCTGTCGGCGAAGTTGTCTCTACCGGAGATAAAGTAACCGGCTTTCAAACAGGAGATCGTGTTTGGTACGCGGGTGATTTGACCCGACCAGGTTGTAACGCGCAATTGCAAACCGTTGATTATCGCATTGTAGGCAATGCCCCGGCGAATCTCGATGACACTCAGGCCGCCGCCCTCCCCTTGACCAGTATTACTGCCTGGGAAATTCTGTTCGATCGCTTACAGCTTGATAAACCGTCACCGCATAACAAGAGAACTCTGTTAGTCATTGGCGGAGCCGGTGGTGTTGGCTCTATCTTAATTCAGCTTGCCGCTCAGCTAACCGATGTTACCATTATCGCTACCGCCTCCCGCGCAGAATCTCAACAATGGGTAAAAGCTCTTGGGGCTGACCACGTTATTAATCATTACGACGACTTAGCCGAGCAAATAGAGTCTGTTGGCGCCTCCCCGGTAACCGATGTGGCCTGTTTGACTCACAGCGAACAATACTTCGAGCAATGTACGAAATTGATGGCGCCTCAGGGTCGCTTTTGCCTCATAGATGACCCATCCGAAAGTCTCGATATTACCCTGATGAAGCAAAAAAGCATCACCTTGCACTGGGAGTTTATGTTTACCCGTTCTATGTTTACTACGGCAGACATGATAAAGCAGCAGGAATTACTGAACCATATTGCGAGAATGGTCGAAAAAAGCCAAATCCGTTCGACTCTTGGTAAAAATTTTGGCGAAATGAACGCGGATAATCTCCGGAAGGCGCATCAGGCTATAGAAAGTCAGAAAACTATCGGAAAAATAGCGCTAACTGTTGCCGAATAGTTTTACAAACATACATGAATGTATGTATAATTCCGGATTGATATAAATTAATAGGTCAGAGGTAATTTAATGAACACGCGTTTTAGGTTTGCCCCCATTTTTGCCGCGAGTCTTCTATTAACGGGAGCACTCAGCGCATGCAGCGACCAACAACAGCAGCAACAAGGCCAGCAACAAGCAGCTCAGGTTGACGTAATTACCGTAACGCCTGAGTCAATCAGTCTTAGTACCGATTTGCCTGGACGTACAGCAGCCTATCGGGTTGCTCAAGTTCGCCCGCAAGTTAGCGGGGTATTGCTGGAACGAACTTTTGAAGAAGGCGCCTTTGTAGAAAAAGGACAGCAACTTTATCAAATTGATCCGGCCGTTTATGAAGCGGAATTAGCCAGTGCTGAAGCTGAAGTTGAAAGCGCAAAAGCTGTTTTACGCAGCTCAGAGCTTCGTTATAAACGTTTTCAGGAACTGCTTGAAGAGAACGCAGTAAGCCAGGACGAGTTTGATAGTGCAGAAGCTACCTTCTATCAAAACAAAGCGGCTGTTTCAGTGGCTGAAGCCAAATTAAAAAATGCCAGCATTAACCTTGAGTACACGAAAGTCAACGCACCCATTAACGGTGTCATTGGCCGTTCTAACTTCACTGAAGGTGCATTATTAACAGCATCTCAGCCTGAACCTTTGGTTACGATTAATCAACTGGATCCAATTTATGTTGATATCAACCAATCCAGTAAGCAGTTTATGAAGTTACAAGCTGATATAAAATCCGGCCGTATTCAGGCGAACGAGAAAGGTAATGCACCCGTTCGTCTTAAATTAAATGGTCTGGATTACGATCAAAAAGGTGAACTGCTTTTCTCTGAAGTCAGTGTCGATGAAGATACAGGAGCAATTCTATTGCGTGCTGAATTCCCTAACCCGGATAACACACTGTACCCAGGCATGTTTGTGCGTGCTGAAGTGAGTGAAGGCACTATCAACTCAGCCATTAAAGTACCGCAAAAAGCTGTAACTCGAGACCCCAGAGGACGACCTTATGTCATGCTGGTAAATGATGACAAAAAAATTGAACAACGGATGATAACGACAGAACGCGCTGTAGGCAGCAGTTGGTTAGTATCTGAAGGCCTTAAAGAAGGCGATACCGTTGTCACTTCAGGTCTGCAAAAAATTCGTCCGGGCGCATCGGTGACTATCGATTCATCTAACTCTGAACAGCAGCAGTAAGGGAAGTCAGTAATGGCCAAGTTTTTTATAAATCGCCCAATATTTGCCTGGGTTCTCGCGTTGCTGACCATGATGGCCGGTGCAATCGCGATGCTGCAGCTCCCTATTGCTCAGTATCCGACCATTGCGCCACCAGCGGTCGAAATTCAGGTAAGTTACCCGGGTGCTAACGCCGAAACCGTTTCAAATACCGTAACCAAAGTTATTGAACAGAATATGACAGGCGTCGATAACCTGCTCTATTTCTCTTCTCAGAGTAACTTTGGCAGCGCTACCGTCAGTCTGACTTTTGCTTCCGGAACCGACCCTGATATTGCTCAGGTGCAAGTTCAGAATAAACTTTCTCAGGCGACCCCCCAATTGCCTCAGGCAGTTCAGGCTCAGGGAATTACCGTTAGCAAAGCGAGTAGCTCATTCTTAATGGTAGCTGCGCTCGTCGCCTCAGACGACCGCTACTCTCAAACCGATTTAAGTGACTATATAGCGTCCAATATTCAGGATCCTATAGCCCGTACAACCGGGGTTGGTAACGTTCAACTCTTCGGTTCACCCTACTCGATGAGAATTTGGGTCGACCCTTCCGCGTTGGTTAATTACGGCCTGACAATGGCCGACCTGAAAAGCGCCATTCGGACACAAAATGCTCAGGTGGCAGCCGGTGAACTGGGCGGCACACCAGCCGTCGAAGGTCAGCGTCTTAATGCGACAATTATCGCACAAACTCGTATGTCGGATGTTTCTGAGTTTGAAAACATCACCTTAAAAGTATTGTCTGATGGTTCGCAAGTCCGACTTAAAGACGTCGCTGAAGTCGAAAAAGGTGCAGAAAACTACTCTATTCAGGCCAATTATAACGGTAAGCCGGCAACAGGTCTGGCAATTAATCTACAAACCGGGGCTAACGCTCTGGAAACAGCCGATGCAGTAAAAGCGCGAATGGCTGAGCTGGAAGAGTTTTTCCCTGATGGAATGGAATTGGTTACAGCATACGACACCACTCCTTTTATCAAAATTTCGATTTCTGAAGTGGCGCAAGTTTTAATAGAAGCCATTATTTTGGTCTTCCTGCTTATGTTCGTTTTTCTTCAGAACCTAAGAGCCACTTTAATACCCACTTTAGCAATACCGGTGGTTATTCTGGGCACCATGGGCGTACTCGCGCTAGCTGGCTTTTCAATTAACACTCTGACCATGTTCGGGATGGTGCTCTCCATCGGCCTGTTAGTTGATGACGCCATCGTCGTTGTAGAGAACGTTGAGCGCTTAATGTCTGAAGAGGGCTTGTCACCCAAGCAGGCAACGATTAAGTCGATGGGGCAAATTACCGGAGCACTTGTTGCTATCGGTGTGGTTATGGCTGCGGTATTTGCACCTATGGCCTTCTTCCCGGGTGCCACCGGTGCCGTTTACCGACAGTTTTCACTGACCATCATTACCTCGATGGGTCTGTCTGTCCTTGTTGCTATTGTGTTCTCACCAGCATTGTGTGCCACCCTGTTAAAACCTGTTAAGCACGACAAAAACAGTGGCTGGGGACCGCTTGGCTGGTTCAACCGCACCTTAGAGAAATGGACCGACAAGTACACCAATGCCATCCACTCAATTTTACGCCGTACTGTGCGGTTTGGCGTTCTTTACCTGGGTATTATTGGCATTTTGGTATTTTTATTTATGAAGCTACCATCGGCTTTCTTGCCCGAAGAAGACCGCGGTGTATTTTTGACTCAAATGCAATTACCGGTTGGCTCTACGCTCGAACAGTCTGTCAACACCATGGATAAAATAGAAAACTACTATCTCGACCAAGAAGATGCGGTCCAGTCAGTATTTTCTGTTGTTGGTTTCAGTTTCTCAGGGCGCAGTCAGGCTAATGGTATCGCTTTTGTGCGGCTGAAAGACTGGAGTGAACGTGACGAAAGCCAGCATGTTGACGCCGTTATTGGCAGAGCTTTTGGTTTCTTTGCTAGTATTAAAGAGGCGATGATATTTGCCTTTAACCTGCCACCTATTCCGGAACTCGGTGTTTCCAGTGGTTTCAACCTGTTCCTGCAGGATCGCGGTAATCTGGGTCATACCGGTTTGCTCGAAGCCCGTAACCAGCTGTTGGGTATGGCAGGACAGAACGAAAAGCTAGTGCAGGTCCGTCCAAACGGACTTGAAGATGCACCACAGCTGCGTATTGATATCGATTTTGAAAAAGCTCAGGCTTTGGGACTGACTATTGCCAGTATCAATGAAACCTTAAGCACAGCCTGGGGGTCATCCTACGTTAACGACTTTATCGATCGGGGCCGGGTTAAAAAGGTCTATCTGCAGGGCGAAGCAGAATCGCGTATGTTGCCTGAAGATATCAACGAATGGTATGTCAAAAACAATCAGGGCGACATGGTGCCATTTAGCTCATTCTCGAGTTGGGAGTGGACCTATGGTGCCCAGCGAGTCGAAAGCTATAACGGTGTTTCTGCAATGGAAATCCAGGGGCAGGCAGCCCCAGGAGTCAGTACCGGCGAAGCCATGATTGAAATGGAAAAGATGATTGCGAAGCTTCCTCCGGGAATTGGTTTCGAATGGACTGGTATTTCTTTACAAGAGCGTCAATCTGGTGATTTTGCGCCTATTCTTTATAGCGTATCGCTGATTGTTGTGTTCCTGTTCCTGGCAGCCCTGTACGAAAGCTGGTCAATACCATTTTCAGTCATGCTGGTTGTCCCCTTGGGTATTCTGGGTGCAGTCGTTGCTGTCATGCTTCGCGGTATCTCTAACGATGTTTACTTCCAGGTAGGTCTGTTGACAACCGTTGGGGTGTCGGCAAGGAATGCCATACTAATCGTTGAATTTGCGAAAGACTTGCAGGCTCAGGGTAAAGAACTACTGGAAGCCACGCTGGAAGCCGTGCGCTTACGTCTGCGCCCTATTCTTATGACGTCCTTAGCCTTTGTCTTTGGTGTTATGCCTCTGGCGCTAAGCGATGGTGCTGGCGCTGCAAGCCGTAATGCCATTGGTACCAGTGTTATAGGCGGAATGATTGGCGGTACTGTACTGGCGATCTTCTTCGTACCGTTATTCTTCTATGTTGTACGGCGAATATTCCCGCCGAAACAAACGGAAGAATAACAGATAGCAGACACAAAAAACCCGGAGCTTAACTCCGGGTTTTTTTTTTAAAACGACGGCTTATTAGGCCGCTTTTTTAAAAACTAACCTCTTTTGTCCACCGTAGCTCAACAAGAAAACTAAACCTTCCGCTAATGGCTTACCAATAAAAGGCGTAACACCAAGGTAGCGGAACGCCTCCGTAAGGCCGTAATTAGCAGCCACTAAGACAACGGCGAGACAACTGTATTTAGTTGCATCCCAGGCAACATGAGCCCCTTGTTTGAATACCCATTGGCGATTCAGAGAAAAATTGAATACCCCAGATATAACTCGAGCCAGAACAATAGATTCCAACACCTGACCGGAGAAAAAGTAAGCTGTCGCAAAAATCGAATAATCCAAGCCGGCAGACAGAATGCCGATACTGGCAAACTTTAAAAACTTTTGGTAGATTTTTATCGAGTCGATTACTGGTCGGTAATGACTTGTTTCATTACCCTCTTCATAAACCGTGGTTATTTCCTGAGAATTTATCCGATAGCCGCAGCGCTTAGCTGAAAGCAGCATTTCCAGCTCAAACTCATAACCGGAACTGGTAAAATGGACTAAGTGTTCAAGAAAGCCCAAAGGTATTCCGCGTAATCCTGTTTGGGTATCTTTAATGTCCTGCCCCGTTACCAGCCGAAAAATAACCCGGGTAAATTTATTACCGAGCCTGGAGCGGAAAGGAATGTCTTTTTCATCAAAAGTGCGGCTACCCAGCCATAGCTTATCCGGGTAACCTTTTAGGCAAGTACAGATAGCAAGAATGTCTTTCGCCAAATGCTGACCGTCTGCATCAGCTGTAACGGCACCAGAACAACGTTCATCACGTTGCTTGATGATCCAGTCAAATGCCGTGCGCAACGCCGCGCCTTTTCCCTTATTTTGCTCATGGCTTAAAACATGAACGCGATGGCGATCAGCCAGTTGCTCAAAAACGTCGGAGAAGCGACTACCGTCATCAACAACGATAATACCCAGATAGTGACTCCATTCTGGATCTTCAGTAGTAATTCTATCAATAAGCTCCAGCAAGTGCTGGTCGGGATCCAGCGCCGGAATAACAATATAAGGTTTCTTCATTCCAGCTCTGGACCTTTGTTTCTATGGTTTTTTATCCTGATCTTCTTTGACTTCGTACTCTCCATCAATAACCGATCCACGGTCTTCCTTATTATTTTCATAATGTTCTTGCTGTTTTTGATGCTGCCGCTGTTGCTCCTGATAATGCTGTTTCGCTTGTTTACGCATGCGCCAGACCTGTTTAATAGTATGCCGTTGACGCCACATAACCGGAATCATCAGCACAAATAAAACGGCGGCGATGACCATGCCAAAAGCCAGTCCAAGGCCTATCAGAACCAATAACAAAAAAAGGCCCAGCAAACGGCTGAGCCAATTACCGGAGGATGAACCTCCGGTACGCGAACCCTGGTTGAAACGGACATAAACTTTATCACGTTTATGAGTCATAACTGCTCCTAAAAAATGACTGCAAAGCTAAGACAACATAAGGTACTGACCGTTCCTACCAGGTTATCTTAACGTCTATTTACGCATATCTTCTGTTGCTTTACGTGCCGCTTCAAATTCATTACCGGGTGCCCATTGAGGCCATTCACGTGAGTTGGCTAACTCGTTACCGATTGAATAAAAAACGGACATATCCTGCTGTACACCACGTAAATCCCAGTTTTCATCAAATTCATCAGCTGGCTTGTGATAAGCATCGCGGTTAAATATAGCACGTTGCTCTTCAGTCCACTCCCGGCCTTTTTCAACATGGTCATTACCGCCTTTAGCGTAAAGCATTGGAACACCTCTTTTCGCCAGATTAAAATGATCTGAGCGGTAGAATGAACCCACTTCAGGAGTTGGCTCAGGTGCTACATAACGATCTTGGGCCTTTACGTAGCGTTTCAAGTAGTCTTCCATAGAAGAATTGCCATAACCTACGACAACCATGTCTTTCATTGGACCATAAACATTCATAACGTCCATATTGATACCGCCAACGGCTTTGCCCAGCGGCAGCATTGGATGCGACGCGTACCAGTCAGAACCAAGCAGACCACTCTCTTCTGCACCGACCGCAGCAAACACAATAGAGCGCTCTGGTTGTGGCCCTTTGGCAAACTGCTCAGCCATAGCCATTAATGCAGCCGTGCCCGAGGCATTATCCTGCGCACCATTATAGATAGGATCATCTTCACGCACCGGGTCGGTGCCCAAATGATCATGGTGAGCCATGTAGATAACGTGCTCTTCCGGATATTTAGAACCTTCAATGTAACCAATAACGTTATTGGTATCTAAATATTCAAATTTGTTTTTAACCGTCAATGAGGCTTCAATATTCAGAGGTTTAGGCTTGAAGTCACCGCTTAATGCCAGCTCCCGCATTTGCTCTAAATTTTTACCAACACTAGCAAATAACGCGTTAGCGCTTTCTTCTGTCACCCAACCTTCGATGGCTGAGCGATCCATATTCTTATTTTCGCGTTTTAAGTCAAAACGTACTGGAGAACCGCCAGCAATAACGCCCCAACCGTAACCGGCTGGACCTGTTTCGTGTATTACAAACGCGGCTTCAGCGCCCTGTCTCGCGGCTTCCTCAAATTTATAAGTCCAGCGTCCATAATACGTCATCGCATTACCATTAAAGAGCTCTGAATCTCCGGTGGCATAGCCCGGGTCATTCACCAGCATAACAACGGTTTTACCTTCAACATCCAATCCTTCGTAGTCGTTCCAGTCATATTCAGGAGCAACAATACCGTATCCGACAAAAACGACGTCGCTGTTTTCGACCTTAACTTCGTCAACCACACGCGGTGTCCACGCCATCATTTCAGTACGATACTTCATTGACTCGGGTGCTGACTCACCATCAAAGTTCAGAGAACTCACTTTATAAGGCATCAGTTTGACTAGCGGGACAGGCTGACGGTAGCTGTCATTTTCCTGGTCATAAGGTTTTAAGCCCCACTCGCGGAAATGATTTTCAATAAAACTAACCGCTTTTTCTCCACCGGCTGACGCGGGCGCCCGCCCTTCAAACTCGTCAGAAGATAACGTCTTTAGATAATCCCGGTAATTGGGGTTGAAAGCTGAGTCCTGTATGTCGGCAACGGCTTTATCTGTTTCTTTATTTGATTCATTTGCCGGTCCGCAGGCAGCTAAAGCACTTAAGCTCAGTGCTCCCAATATCGCGTACTTCATGGTTTCTCCTTTTCTATTACTCTTCATTATTATTCCTTATCCTATTTTTGCTTGCAGCTCTCGCTCTCAGCTTTTCTTAATTGATCGCCCATGCGAATATCATGCTCAGCAAAGAATCCACCATTGACCTCAAGCACACTCCAGTAGTTTTTCCCCGGAGAATAGCTTCGGCATTGCGTTGGATCATCGCTGCGGCAAGGTCGCATCGTGAACGTTTTCACAATACGGCCTTGTCGATCAAGGTAAGCAATATCTAATGGAATTAATGTCTGGTACATCCAGAAGCCACTGTAGCCGGGGCGCTCATTGCCATAACGGAACCACATCCCGTTGTACTCGCCCAGTGACTCTCGCTGCATTAACCCTCGCGCTTGTTGCTGCTGATTATCCGCCAACTCGACGGTTAAAGGTTGTTCAAGCTCACCCAGGCAAACTTCGGTTTTATCAAATTCTTGTGGTTCAGGAACATTCCATTGTTGCGCCATACCGCAAAAAGGTAAGGCGCTGATTAACATAAAAAGCACTCGATAGTTCATTCGCTTGACCCTGTCGTCATCGATGACTCTGATTTTGTCCTATCCAGTGGGAGATCGCAATTCAAACCTCAGCTTGAACAGGACAGTTCAGAGATCTGCTCCTCAGCCGTTGGCGGTTTAGCCCATGGGCTTTCACTTAAGCTCTCAGCAAAAGGGTTCGTTAAAGCCTGCATATAGTCGTGTAATAACGAGTCGTCACCCGTTTCTGCTGCATCTATTACCCGCTGCGCGTGGTGTGTTCTGACAATAACCCAAGGGTTAACTCGCTTCATAACATCAATATTACTCGTTCCGTTTACGGCGTTATTGTATTCCTGCCACCAGCTCTCACCACTTTGTGCCAGTAGTCCTCTCGGTTCTTTCGCTTCAAGCGAATCAATCAAGTCACGGAACGCTAAGTGATAATCGGCCTGGTTCAACTCCAGCAGACTTAACCAGCCACCGACCAACTGCATTCTCTCGTTGACAGGTACTGACGACATACCCAGACGTTCTGTCATTCGATTTAAGTAAGCTTTTCGAAGTTCGGGTTCGTAAGTGTCCAGCGCCGCCCGCAATTTATCCGCCTCAATTAAAGGACTAACGGCCTGAGCCAGGCGCTGTAAATTCCAGAGCCCGACTCCCGGTTGTTGCAAAAGACCGTAGCGTCCGCCTGCATCCGTATGGTTAAAAATCTTTTCGGGCTGGTAATCATCCAGAAAGGCGTAGGGGCCAAAGTCGAACGTTTCACCCGCTAAACTCATATTGTCAGTATTCATTACACCATGAATAAAACCATAAGCCTGCCAGGCTGCAATCATCTCAGCAGTACTTTTTACCACCTGCGAAAACTGTTCCGCGATATCCGCACTTGCTAAATGTGGCCAGGCCACTTCTATGGTGTCCTGCCAGAGGTGTTGCATGGTGTCTTCCAACCCCCGGTGAAAACAATGCTCAAAGTGACCAAAGCGGACATGCGTAGTCGCTGTGCGGGCAAGCATCGCACCGGGTTCAACCCGCTCCCGTTGTATCTTCCCTTGTGTCGAAATTAATGCCAAAGCGCGCGTTGTCGGAATATTTAGCGCGTGCAGCGCTTCACTTGCCAGTAACTCCCGTATAGAAGAGCGCAGCACCGCCCTGCCATCTGCCCCTCGGCTGTATGGGGTTGGTCCGGCACCTTTTATATGAATATCGGTTATTCTATCCGCTACTACAGCCTGACCCAGGAGCAAGCCCCGGCCATCGCCTAAATAAGGGTTAAAATGCCCAAACTGATGCCCTGCGTATTTTTGTGCAACAGGCTCACTTCCCGGCCAGGACTCAAGCCCTCCCAACCACTGAGACAATTCAGCCGGCGGCGTTTCTCCATTGGTTAATTCAGCCCATAACGGGCTATTTAACCAGCGTAAACTTACCTCGCCGTCGGGTTTTACTGGTTGGCGAGTTGTAATTTCCGGGAACTTACGGGCAAAGCGGTTATCAAAAACTATTGGCATACATCCTCCTGCTAAATAGATTGTTACACAGTCAGCGAGGCTTGCATAACTCATAATAAATCAGCTAAGGTCGCAACGTTTGGCCACTGGCAGCAAAGGAAGCCCCATGCAACTTCATTCTTTACGACGTATCACCGCAATAGGCGGTGGCCACGGTCTCGGCCGGGTACTGTCGACGCTGTCGTTTATGAAACATAAGTTAGTCGGTATTGTAGCAACCACAGATAACGGCGGTGCAACCGGTTTGTTACGTGAGTCACAACACTGCATTGCCTGGGGTGATATCCGCAACTGCCTGTCACAACTTGTTGAACAACCACTCGCGGCCGAAGTCTTGAATTACCGTTTCGATTGCACATCGTCACTGCATGGCCATAACTTCGGTAACTTGCTGCTTTATACACTGGATCAGCTCAGTGCCCGCCCGTTAGATGGTATACAACTCTTAAGTCGCTTACTGAACGTCGATAATCGTATACTTCCTATGTCGGAATGCCCAACCGATCTCATTGCAACAACCAACGACGGTATTCAGTGTCATGGTGAAATACGCATTGATAAACTTCCGGTTATGCCACGCAAGCTGTCTTTGTCCGGCAGCGTTACTGCAACCCCCGAAGCAATACGCCATATTCGAAGCAGCCAGTTAATCTTGCTGGGACCGGGAAGTTTTATGACTTCGGTTATGCCACCGTTACTCGTTAGTGGTATTCGTGATGCCTTGCGGACAACTCAGTCCAAAGTGGTGTTTATCGATAACCTGGTAGATGAAAACGGCCCTGCTGGCGAGCTCAGTTTGGCTGAAAAAGTTGGCTTTATCGAAAAGCAATTGGGTAAACAGGTTGTCGACTTAGTGTTGAGCAACAAAAAAGAAAATGATCTGAAACTACCCGTTATTGGCGGTTTGCAGAGCGATGAAAACGTCTACTACCGCCATAACACGAACAATTTATTAGCTAAACTAGAAGAAGCCGCTAAACAACTCCTGGTAGAGAGCGCTTAGCCGCCATCAGCTGAAATACGCGAAGCCACAGCGCTGTGTTGATCACGATATTTAGCATCTTCACGCTTGTTATAAGGCCTTGCACAAGGGCCACTGAGTTTCTCAAAACTAATAGCGCCTATTTTCATACCCGCTCGTAATGCCAAAGGTAACTTGCCGCTATTAAAAAACTCCAGAACAATTTGTCCTGACCAGCCCGGGTCAATACGGTGAGCCGTTACATGTACCATCAACCCTAAACGCGCTAATGACGAGCGACCGTCTAGCCAGCCCACCATATCGGCCGGCAAGGTAATAGACTCGTGGGTTACCGCTAAAGCAAACTCGCCCGGGTGAATAAAAAACGCCTGGTCGTCTTTAAGTACAATTTCATCACTCATGACTTCCTGAATGGCCGCTTCAATAGCTTCGCGCGAGCCGCTAATATCAATAAAAGGTGCCGCATGATCCTGCAGCACACGAAAATCGTTTCCTAAATGAATATCCAGTGTAACGCCTGAGATATTATTGGCTTGGGGTGCAGGTTCGACACCTATAATTCCATCTTTCAAATGCTGTTCTATTTCAGTGTCGTTTAGGCGCATCGTTCATCGTTCTCCGTGTTGTCGTTTAAGACCTTAAGGCCAGTACTATAACGAATTTTCTTGTTGATAATAGAGGTTAGCTGCAACTTGTTGCGCTGATTCTAAAATGAGCTGACTTAACGGGTGTTCCGGCTGTGCTAACAAGAGTGGTGTATCACCATCCAGACTCTCGCGCAGCTCGCTGTTCAAAGGCCATTGACCCAATAACGGTAAGTTGTGCTCAGTAGCCATAACCGCGCCGCCGTTCTTGCCAAAAACCGCATCTTCATGTCCACACGACGGGCATTGATAAAAACTCATGTTTTCCAGTATGCCTGTAAGCGGAATATTCAGCTTCTCAAACATAGCCACACCTTTCTCTGCGTCTTTAAGCGCCACAGTTTGAGGTGTGGTGACGACCACAGCACCCGTTACCGGTAACTTTTGTGCCATGGTCAGCTGAATATCACCGGTGCCCGGCGGCATATCCACAATAAGATAATCCAGCGCCGGCCAGGCCGTGTCTTTGTATAGCTGCTGCAGAGCACCACTGGCCATAGGGCCTCGCCAAATGGTCGCGTCATTGTCTTCAACCAGGTATCCCAGCGAATGCACATGCAGTCCGTGGCGCTCTAAAGGCATCATTTTATTGTTCGTAGTCAGCTCCATCTCTGAGCCGCCACCGCCAAGCATGGTCGGAATGGATGGCCCGTAAATATCGGCATCCAGCAACCCAACCTTAGCGCCTAACTGCGACAAAGCTAATGCCAGGTTCACACTCACGGAGGATTTCCCGACTCCACCTTTGCCGGATGAGACAACAATGACATTACCCGTGGTAAGAGGTAGTTCCGGCTGTGAGTTCTTCAATTTTTTTATCTGACAGTTAAGCTGCCAGTCAAACTCGCCCAGTTCAGGATCCTCCTGTATGGCTTTGAGCAAGAACTCATCAGCAACAAAAGGCAAGTTCAATACCCGTTGCTTACCGGAGCCAGTTACCCAGTCATCGGGAATACCATTGGGCAATAAGGGGTGAGTAAAATCTGTCATCATCAACCTCGGGGATCTGTGTATCAGCCAAGAGCTATGCTAACATGAGCGGCATAAAACTTTGGGGTTTACATTAGATTAATCAACAAAACGGAAGCAGATTTTCGCATGAGCCAATCCGCACGTAAAATACTGGTTACCAACGCACTGCCTTACGCTAACGGACCTATCCATATCGGTCACATGTTAGGTTATATTCAGGCCGATATATGGGTACGCTTTCAGAAGCTGCGCGGCAATGAATGCCATTTCGTCTGTGCTGACGATGCGCACGGCACACCTATTATGCTCAAGGCCCAGCAGCTTGGCATAACGCCTGAACAAATGATTGGCGACATGCAACGCTCGCATGAATCCGATTTTAGTGATTTTTTAGTCGGTTTTGACCACTACTACAGCACACACAGTGACGAGAACCGTGAGTTGGCTGAGACTATCTACACGCGTCTCGATAAAGCCGGTCATATTAAGACCGAAGTCATTGAACAGCTGTATGACCCTCAAAAAGAGATGTTCCTGCCCGACCGCTTTGTAAAAGGCGAGTGTCCGGATTGTGGCGCAGAAGACCAGTACGGCGACAACTGTGATGTTTGTGGCGCAACATACGCACCAACCGACCTGAAAAATCCAAAGTCAGTAGTTTCTGGTGCAGAACCCGAACTGCGGGAATCGGAACACTACTTCTTTGATCTACCGGCATTTGGTGACATGCTAAAAAGCTGGACACGTTCCGGTTCATTGCAAAATGAAATGGCGAACAAGCTCAACGAATGGTTTGAACAAGGCCTGCAGCGTTGGGATATTTCCCGCGACGCGCCCTACTTTGGCTTTAAAATTCCCGGCACCGAAAATAAATACTTTTACGTCTGGCTGGATGCACCCATAGGTTACATGAGTAGCTTTAAAAACTACTGCACAACCACAGGCAAAGCCGACTGGGATACTTATTGGCAAGCCGACAGCGAAGCCGAGCTTTATCATTTTATTGGTAAAGACATCATCTATTTCCACAGCTTATTCTGGCCGGCCATGTTAAAAGGCGCCGATTTCCGTCAACCAACCAATGTCTGGGCACATGGTTTTATTACGGTTAACGGGACTAAAATGTCTAAGTCTAAAGGGACATTCATTAAGGCTCGCACTTACCTTGAGCATCTTGACCCGGAATATCTGCGTTATTATTTCGCAGCCAAGCTGACAAGCCGTATTGATGATCTGGACTTAAACCTGACCGACTTCGCCCAACGGGTCAATTCTGATCTTGTTGGCAAGGTAATAAACATTGCCAGCCGCTGTGCCGGTTTTATTCAGAAAAAATTCGACGGTAAGCTTTCAGCTAACGTAGCTGACTCAGCATTGCTCGAAGACTTTCAGTTAGCCGGTGACAACATAGCTGAACTTTATGAGAAGCGAGAGTTTTCGCGCGCCATGCGCGATATTATGGCGCTGGCTGATCGCGCTAATCAGTACATTGCCGATAAAGAACCCTGGCAGTTAATTAAGCAGGAAGGCAGCGAGCAGGAAGTTCATGAAATTTGCTCGTTGGGTATCAACCTGTTCCGGACGTTAATGATTTACTTGGCTCCGGTCGTGCCTAAGCTAACCGAAGAAGTGCAGCACTTCTTGAACGATACATTCACCTGGGAAAGCCATAAAACGGCTTTAACAGAGCACCCGATAAATAAATTTAAAGCGCTTATGCAGCGTGTTGAAATGGACGACGTAAACGCCATGATTGACGCATCAAAAGAAGAACAAGCTTCACAAGCCCCTGCTGTGGAAGCTAATAACGACGAGTTGAAAAAAGAACCCATTGCCGATGAAATCAGCTTTGACGATTTTGCTAAAGTCGATTTACGCGTTGCCCGCATTGCAAATGCCGAGCACGTTGAAGGCGCGGATAAGTTACTGAAACTCACATTGGATCTAGGTGGTGAAACGCGTCAGGTATTTGCGGGTATCAAGTCAGCTTATGATCCTGAAGCATTAAAAGGTCAATTAACTGTTATGGTTGCTAACTTAGCACCTCGCAAAATGCGTTTCGGTTTATCTGAAGGTATGGTACTTGCAGCGGGTCCGGGTAAAGATGAAATCTACATTCTTAGCCCACACGACGGCGCTAAGCCAGGCATGAGAATAATGTAATCAGCAGGGCTGCTAGTCCATTGATATAATGCGACAACCTAAAATAAAATCACCGCTGTTGTCTTCCAGTCTCTGACTGCGAACGACTTCAGCGGTGATTTTTAATGGAGCTACCGAACCAGACGAACCAATTTCGGCAAATAAGCTGTCACCAATTTCTGCACTTGCAGGCAACTGCAAAGACAAACCCGCCGCGCTTAAATCCAGACAGACTCCCTGTAACTGCTGCTCTCCCCTTTCATTTTTAAGAGTAACCTTTACATCCGCATTAACTGCCATTCGCATAAAGTGTCGATTTTCCGGGGATTCCAGCATTTTGCCCTCTTATTTGCATATTAAGTGTAAATCTTACTTAAGTTTTAGCATGCTTTTGCCGATAAAAAAACATTATCGGATAACATGGAACCGTCATCATGGTAGAAGCGAAGTTTTCAATTGGTCAACTTATTACACACAGCCTTTACGGTTACCGTGGCGTGATTATTGATGCTGACCCGTGCTTCACGCTATCTGACAGCTGGTACAACAAAATGGCTACCTCTAAACCGGCAAAAGATCAGCCTTGGTACCATATTTTAGTTAACAACTCGTCAATTCAAACTTATGTTAGCGAAAGCAGCTTAGAAGCTGACTTTTCAGAACAAGCAATTCAACACCCGATGGTTGATCTGTTGTTTTCGGGAAAATCCGCCAGCCAATATAAGCTGTCCGAAAGCCTCAACTGAATTTGCCGATGCCCAATGCTATAGTTACCATAGACTAAAATAGCTTAAGAAGGGTAAGACAATGGCAGAAGAAACGATTTTCACAAAAATTATCAACCGTGATATCCCTGCGGACATTATCTACGAAGATGACAAGGCGCTTGCGTTTAAAGACATAAATCCACAAGCCCCGTTCCACTGTTTGGTCATTCCCAAACAACCTATTGCGACAGCAAACGACATTAATGAAGACAACGCTGCTTTGGTTGGTCACTTGTATGTGGTTGCAGCTAAATTAGCAGCTGAGCATAATTTTGCACAAGACGGTTACCGGTTGGTAATGAACTGTAATGAGTATGGTGGCCAGACGGTTTATCACATTCACCTACACGTGCTGGCCGGAAAACCAATGGGCTGGCCACCTTATACCGATAAGAAAAAAGAAGCGTAAAGCAATTAAGGGCGATACCGGGTATCAAGAATTTTATCAACAACCCAGGCATCGTCCCTCTTAATCAGTACCACATCACGGCTGTCCTTCGCTCTCTCACCGTTGTGATAGCCGTGAAAAATGACCGTTACTCGTAAATCTTCTGAATTATTTAAGTAATCGGTAAAAGAGTTGGTTTCCACTTCAATCTCAACCGTTTCAAAATAACGGCCAAGAACGTATCTCTGAACCGCACTAACCGCACCATAATGGTTAATTAAATCAGCCATTCGTTCTGAAGAAAGCTGCTTTGCCTGCTCTAAGTTTCTGTCCTTATAAATGGAGTTATAAAACCCCTCGATAACTTCTTCCGGCTGGGCTTGCGCATAATTTATCGGCTCATCGCCTCCGCACGCAGATAACGTCATTATAGTGAAAGCCAAAATCAACAAGTTTACAATTTTCATCGCCTGCTATTCTCCTTTTGCCACGCCTTCACGACGTGGGTCAGCACCACCGATAAGAGTGCCGTCTGAATCAATACTGACTCCGTGTAAGCCGCTATTTAAATCAATAACTTTGACGTCATGTCCGCGCTTTTCTAAAACCGCTTTCAGTTCACTTATGTCCCGGCCCTTTTCCAGCGAGGTGTAGTCATTACGATTGGTTACGTGGCCAAGATTGATGGCTTCCTGCACATTAAGGTTCCAGTCCAGCACACCAACTAATGTCTGACTGACATAATTAATAATTCGGCTACCGCCGGGAGAGCCTAACGCGTGCAAAACTTGTTCACCTTTAGCGTCCAGCACAATAATGGGATCCATGGAACTGCGGGGACGCTTGCCCGGCTCAACTCTGTTCGCATATTTTTCATTACCATCGCCTGGCGCCAGAGAAAAGTCCGTTAATTGGTTATTTAACAAGAAGCCGCCAGCCATGACCGTTGAACCAAAGCCCATTTCGATACTGGTCGTCATAGACAATACATTGCCTTCTGCGTCGACTATTGAAACATGGCTGGTATTTGGCAGTTCATAAGCAATATCCTGCTCATACTCAGGTTTTAACTGAATTCCCGGTTTTGCCTTACCCATGTCTTTTTCAGTAATTTTGTCTGCCCTGCTCGACAAGTAAGTTTTGTCCAGCATGGCTTCAACCGGCATCTCAACAAAATCCGGGTCAGCAATCCACTGGTTTCTGTCAGCATAAGCCATCCGCGACGCCTGAGTAAACAAATGCGCAAACTCTTCCGAATTCGGTTTAAGTTCACCTAACTCAAAGTTCTCTAACACTCCCAGGGTTTGCAATGTCGTAATGCCCCCTGAGCTTGGTGGCCCCATGCCGCAAACCTGATACTGTCGATATACGCTGCATACCGGCTCGCGCAGTTTAGCTTTGTATTGGCTTAAATCTTTAAGACTTAATACGCCAGGCTCTATGGTGCTGCTTTGTACCGCGTTCACGATCTTTTCGGCCAGCTCGCCCTGATAAAGTGCATCCGCACCCTGCTCAGCAATAAGACTGAGACTTTTTGCATAGTCTGGGTTCTTGAGAGTCGAACCGACTTTTAATGGTTCGCCATTGGGGAAAAAGTAATTGCTGGCTGCAGGCATTTTTTTCACACCAGGGTTAATTTCCATCTCAACCAACTTAGCCAGTCGTGGAGACACTTCAAAGCCTTGTTTTGAAAGTTCAATAGTTTGACTGAAAAGTGACGACCAGTCCGCTTTGCCCCAACGCTTATGAGCTAACTCCAGGCCGCGAATGACTCCCGGGGTTCCCACGGAACGGCCACCAACGACGGCATCAATCCACTTAGGCGCATTCCCCTCTTCATCCAAAAACAAAGACTCAGTAGCATCCATAGGAGCAGTCTCACGCGCATCTATGCTGTACAGCTTGTTCTCTTCGTTATCCCAATACAAAATAAACGCACCGCCCCCCGGCCCCGATGACTGAGGTTCAACCAGCCCCAACATAGCCTGTACGGCAATAGCTGCATCAACGGCAGAACCACCACGCTTTAATACTTCATAGCCGGCCTCAACTGCGTGCGGGTTAGCTGCGGCAACCATGAAATTATCGGCAGTCACCGCATTCTTTTCAGCAAAGCCGGTTGCGGCTTCCGGTTCACGGATTTCTTGTTCAGATACAGGCGAACAGGCAGTTAATACGCTTGCAGCAATTATTGTCGGTAGCCAGAACTTCATAAGGCCTCATTCATATTGGGAGGAATTTCCCCTATCATACGAATCAGAAACCCATGACGCAACGAAAAGGGAAACGAATGGAGAGGTTTAATCAATACTGGGCGGGGCTTATCCTTGTTCTGATTTTATCCGTTTTTTTACAGCTGATGCCTCAATGGCACTCACTGTTGGCTTTTAACTCAGAAACAGTTATGGCTGAAGGCTGGCCATTGATTAGCGCCCACTTTATTCATTTAGACTGGTGGCATGCGTGGTTTAACTTCATTGGCCTCGCACTCATTGTCCTCATTTGGCGTGAATACTGGAGCACTCGGTGGCTAATAAACGCCTTGCTTATAAGCGGTGTTGCAACCTCGGTAATGCTCTGGATTATTCCCGTTAGTGTAAGCTTTGTTGGTTTGTCCGGTGTTTTACACGGGCTGCTTGCTTACTGCTTAATTAAGGACATTCGTTCGGGTAAAAAATGGATGTGGCTTATTCTGATTGCACTTGTGGCAAAAGTCGGTGCCGAGTTACTGGGCTGGGAGCCGGAACATTTTGTTGGCGAGTATGTCAGCTACATTCACGCTGCAGGTTTAGTGAGTTCATTATTACTGTATAAATTAGAACGGCGCCGTATTAGTGACGCCGTTCCTCTGGATAAGTAAAGTTTGCTTTACTTAAGATTTTCTTCAAACAACTTAAAAATCCGACGGTATTCGTTCAGCCAGCTTTCGGGCTGACGAAAACCGTGCGGTTCCACCGGATAAATTGCCGTTTCCCAGTCTTCTTTTTTCAGCTCAATTAAACGCTGTACAAGACGAACACTGTCCTGGAAAAACACATTGTCATCAATCATTGGGGAATTGATAAGTAACGCATCTTCTAAGCCGTCAGCAAAGTAGATAGGAGAGCTACGACGATACGCAATAGCATCGTCCTGGGGCAAATTCAGAATGTTTGACGTATAGCCGGTGTTATAATGAGCCCAGTCAGTCACCGGACGCAATGCAGAACCCGCCTCGAATAATCCAGGCTCTTTAAACAAGGCCATAAAAGTTAAAAAGCCACCATAAGAACCACCATAGGTGCCTAATTTGTCGCCATCAACATTCAAGTCACTTTCTAAATACCCCGCAACGTCAACCAAATCTTCAACTTCCGGTGTTCCCATTTGACGGTAAATAGCGGTACGCCAGTCGCGTCCGTAACCTTTGGAACCGCGGTAATCGAGGTCTGCCACCACATAGCCATTTTTATTCAGTAAGCTGTGGAACATGAATTCGCGGAAATAGCCTGACCAACCCATATGCGCATTCTGCAAATAACCTGCACCATGAATAAACACAACCGCAGGGTATTCTTCGGCTCTGTTTTCATCAAAACCTTCAGGCTTATAGATACGGGTATAAATAGGCTCGTTCACGTGAGAAGACTCAACCCCGACCAGTTCAGGCGCAGTCCAGTCAATACTCAAAAACTTCTCCGAAACCGTATGCGTCAGACGCTTCGCCGTTTCAGAAGAATTCACCGCTTTATGATAAAGCTCAGGTGGCATTAAGGGCGTTGAATGAGTCAGCAGCAACTCGTCATCTTCAGGGCTGAGCTCGAATGCGGTCATGCCATCAAGGTCAGTCAAAGCTTCCGGTTCACCGCTACCATCGGTTTTCACCCGATACACTTCGTAGATACCTGGATGTTCAATGTTCGCCTGAAAATACAGATAGTCTCCGCTACGGTTTAAGTCGGCAGACTCCACAACATAATGACCTTTAGTTAACTGGCGCGTACTGCCATCAATGCTCTTCGCGTACAACTGAGAGTAACCGTCAGCTTCCGACATAAACCACAATTCGCCGTCATTTAACCAGCCAAATTCGTTGTGGGTGTAGTTGATCCAGGCCTCATCGTGCAAACGGTCTTGAGAAACCAACTTTTTACCAGAGGTGTCTACCGTGGCAAGCCAGCGGTCTTTGTTGTCCCAGGCTTCCAGCATGACGGCAACTTCGGTGCCCTGCGCGTTCCACTGAATAGCACCGTTATCCCAACCCCAGTCGGACATCAGAGTAATTGGACGCGGCTTCTCTTCAGAGGTGTAGCTTTCGCCTTCTGCTTCAAGGTTTTCGCGCTTCACTTCGGCCAGTACATCTTCGTTCCAGCCCGGTAACGTGTTGTAAGTTAAAGTAGACTGGCTACCGTTAGTTAAATTCAGAAGAACCAACTGATGTTCAACCGGCTTGGCATCAGCCACACGGCGACGCACGTTCTCACTTTTTACCCGGCCGTCTTCGCTGATGTAGTTCGGCATAATATCGCCTTCATCACGCCAGCTTTGCGGATCAGTAATGGCCACCAACAAAAAGTCACCTTTTGGTGACAAACTGGCCGATACCAACTCTTTATCTTCAGGTAAGTAGAAGGGTTCTGGCGCTAAAGTTGCGTTTTCCTTCTGCAATTTTGAACGCTTTTCAAAACGTTCCTCTGCTGCTTTGCGCTCTTTTTGCACGAACTGAATTAACGCTTGTTCTTCACGAGCAAGATAATCTTTCGGCTCTTCGTTTGCCTTAGGCTTTTCTTTAAAAGCTAATGAAGCAACCTGGCGGCTTAGGCCCGAGTTCACGTCAATAACAAAAAAGTTATTCCCCTGCTGGTAACTTAACTGACCATTAGTCATGGGTTGCAGGTTGTGCTGGCGGGCATCGTCACGGGTTAATTGACGGAGGCTGCCATCATTAAAACGAACAAAAATATTGCCTTCAAAGGTATAAGCCAAAAAGCTGTCATCAGCTGCATGAACTTGTTCATCGGCCACATACTGATGCAAGTTTTCTACAGCCACTTTCTGTGGTTCACCGACACCATTTTCCAGCATCATCAAATCACGAATGTCGCTGCCTTCGCGCTTTTGATAAAAAAGAATGTCCTCACCGTCCATACTCCAGAAAGCCTGCTCCGGGAAACGTCCCATCCAGTCCGGATCAGCCATAATTTGTTCCATAGTGAGCTCGGCTGTTCCCTGCGCACTGGCAAGAGAGTTAGCTTGTAAGGTTGGTGCGTTTTTCTGCGTGTCAGCAGTATTCGTATTCTGAGGAGAGGTTGATGCGCAAGAGGCGACAAACAATGCCGCCCCAATGGCCATCACCAGACGTGATTTCACCATATTATTATTTTCCTTTTTAGGATCCCTGGATTACTGTGCATCCGCTTGATTTTCAGGCCGAGCCTGTTGCACTGCGTCAAGCGCCTGCAAACGTTCATGCACTGCCATCAATGTTGGATAAGAAGATAAATCCAAATTAAAGCGCTGCGCATTGTATACCTGAGGTATCAAACAGATATCGGCCAATGTTACCGAATTACCATAGCAATAATCACCTGCAGATTCGGTCAGCCGCTGCTCAAATGCGGTAAAACTTTTTTCTACCCAGTTTGCAATCCATGCAGAACGTTGTTCATCGCTACAGTTAAGCTCACCGGTTAAATACTGCAACACCCGTAAATTAGTGACGGGTTGCAGTTCGCAAGCAAGATCATAAGCCAACGCTCTAACTCTGGCTTTATCAGCAGGAGTAGAGGGCAGTAAAGGGGTTTCCGGGTAGCACTCTTCCAGATACTCAATAATGGCTAAGGACTGATTTAACCTAACGTCACCATCTATAAAAGTAGGAACCAACCGCGCAGGATTAAGCTTTCTATAAGCTTCACTGTGCTGTTGTCCGCCGTCTTTCACTAAATGCACCGGTTCGTACTCGTACGCCAGCCCTTTCAGGTTTAACGCAATACGAACCCGGTAACTGGCGCTTGAGCGCCAGTAGCCGTAAAGTTTCATCACTTTTCAGGACCTTCGTATTGAACAACTTTTTGGTTAATGGTGCCAAATATTGACTGACCACCATCATCTTTCATTTCCATTTTGATGGTGTCACCAAACTGCATAAACTGCGTCGCCGGCTTGCCATCACGAATGGTTTCAATCATACGCACTTCAGCAATACAGCTGTAACCAACACCGCCTTCTTCAATAGCGGTTCCGTGGTCAGTTCCCTGCTTATTGGAAACTGTACCCGAGCCAATAATGGCACCCGCTCCTAAATGACGAGTCTTCGCTGCATGAGCAACCAATTGGCCAAAGTCAAAGGTCATGTCTTCACCCGCATTAGGTTTACCAAAGGCTTTACCGTTGTACTCTGACAATAGCGGTAAATGAACCTTATTGGCTTCCCAGGCATCGCCCAGTTCGTCTGGTGTTACCGCAACCGGCGAGAAAGCTGAGGATGGTTTACTCTGAAAGAAACCAAAGCCTTTGCCCAGCTCGCCAGGAATAAGCCCGCGCAGTGATACGTCATTAACCAGCATCAACAGCTTAATATGTTGTCCGGCGGTTTTAGCATCAACACCCATAGGCACATCATCAGTAATAACGGCAACTTCGCCTTCAAAGTCAATGCCCCATTCAGTACTGCTCATTTCAATGTCATCGTACGGCGCTAAAAAGTCATCCGAGCCGCCCTGATACATTAAAGGATCTTCCCAGAAGCTTTCTGGTATTTCAGCACCACGTGCACGGCGAACCAATTCAACGTGGTTTACATAGGCACTTCCATCGGCCCACTGATACGCGCGAGGTAAAGGTGATTCACACAAAGCTTCATCGAACTGGACGCTGCCATCAACGTCACTGTCGTTAAGCTGCTGATAGATTTTTTCGAGCTTAGGCGCAATACCGTCCCAGTTGTCGAGCAACTCTTGCATGCAAGACGCAATGGCCGGAACCGCTACTGCCGAACTTAAATTTCTGCTGACCACCATTAACTGACCGTCACGAGTACCATTTCTGTATGTGGCGAGTTTCATAAGTTGTTATTTCTCCTGCCAACTGTAGACGTAGTCCGGGTTCTCAACCGCTAGTGCCTCGTCGCTTGCTTGCAAGGCATCGCGGGTATCAAGCATAACCGCAACTTCGTCTGTGAATTTCTTTTTATGCTCACGCCCGGCTTTAAATGCTTTCGGGTGTGGGCCATGAGTAAAGCCTGCCGGATGGAAGGTTACCATACCGCGGTCGATATTATCACGACTGAAAAAGTCACCTTCATGATAGAACAGCACTTCGTCGTAATCGTCATTGTTGTGGTAAAACGGCACCTTCAATGCGCCCGGGTCTGACTCAATGGGACGCGGAACAAAAGTACAGACCACAAAACGATCCGCAACAAACGTGGTGTGCGCCGATGGCGGCAAATGATAACGATGACTCATTAACGGTCGGATATCCCGCCAGTTCAGACGAACCGGAGCTAATTCGCCGTGCCAGCCTATCGCGTCCAGCGGGTTATAAGGATAAGTAATAACCGACACCTGCTGATGACGTTTTACATACACCTGCCACTGTTCTTCACTGTATTGAGCCTGAAACGCCTCATCGATATCCGGCGTATCCAGCACTGCCGGATCAAAAATAGCATGATTACCCACCAGGCCTTTCTCTGGCAGGCTATAAGAGCCATTAGTTGCCTCAATCATCAGCAACTGCATGGTTTCATCGGGTTCTAGCCGCCAGTTAGTAGAGCGGGGAATTAAGAAGTAGTCCCCTTTCACTAGGTGAATGTGCCCGTAGTCACAGTGCAGATGACCACTGCCTTCATGAACAAAGAGCAAGTCATCGCCGTCGGCATTACGCACTAAATAATCCATTTTGCTGTGGCAATGCCACAAGCGAAAACGGCAATTACTATTGTGCAGTAAGTCAGGCGTTAACCAGGGATTTTCCGGAGCTATGGCTTCTAACTTATTAAAGTCAAAAGCCCGTGGACGCAAGGGCCCACGCCACTCCGACCAACCGGTCGGAGCATGCTGATGGTGAAAATGCGTGGCCGGGCCGAAAAAGCCACTACGACCAGCTTCACGTTCATAAATGGCCTGCTCCGGAAAATCAGCGTGAGCTTGTCGAGACGACTTGCCCACCTGTTTCGGAAAGCTGATCCATTTACGCATCGCTTAACACTCCCCGGCGGATCTGGTCTTCTTCAATACTTTCGAATAGCGCTTTGAAGTTACCTTCGCCGAAACCTTCATTGCCTTTACGCTGAATGATTTCAAAGAACACCGGACCGATAACGGTCTGTGTGAATATTTGCAGCAAAATGCCGTCTTTTGTTGGTGCTCCGTCGATTAGGATGCGCTGTTCACGCAGTGCATCTAAATCTTCCTGATGCCCTTCGACACGATCATTGACTTTCTCGTAGTAGGTTTCCGGTGTATCCATGAAGTCCATACCAATGGAACGCAGATCTTTTACGGTTTTATAGATATTGTCACTGGTTAAAGCAATATGCTGAATGCCTTCACCTTTGTACTCTTTTAAGTATTCTTCAATTTGCGATTTGTCATCGTGAGATTCGTTAATTGGAATACGGATTTTACCGCAAGGTGCTGTCATAGCCCGGCTTAACAAGCCTGTCAGTTTGCCTTCAATATCAAAGTAGCGAATTTCACGGAAGTTACCAATGCGCTCATAAAAGCCAGCCCAGGTATCCATGTTGCCGCGGAATACGTTGTGCGTCAGATGATCTATTTCAAACAGGCCAGCGGCGTGCTCGCTCATTTTCGCTTCCCAGTTTTCGTAGAAGTCGAAATGCTGCTTATAAATTTCATGGTTTTCGTAGTTGTCGACAAAATACAACGCACTTTCGCCAATACCAAACACCGCAGGTACACCTTCTACAACGCCTTTATCGGCAGGGAAAGCTTTAGCACCATTTTCAAGTGAGTGCTTCAATGCATGGGCTGCATCTTCCACGCGCCATGCCATACCACAAACACTTGGACCATGGTCTTTCGCAAACTCTTCAGCCTGCCCACCCGGTTCAGCGTTAATAATGAAATTAATGTCGTTCTGTTTGTACAACCAGGCCTGCTTGCTGTTGTGCTTAGCCACTTCAGTGAAACCCAGTTTGTCGAACAAGTCTTTTAAAGCATCAATGCCTTTCTGGTCCGGAGCGGTATACTCAACGAACTCAAAACCGTCTGTATTTAACGGATTAATCATTTTATCTGTCATGGTGACTTCCTCTTGTTATTCGGTTGTTAACACCATGACTGTAGCGCTAGTTGTGGAGAAAAGGCGAATAAGAAAGGAAAATAGGAAATTGCTTAAGTTAACGTTTAAACGTAAAGCTTAATGTACAGGCTGAACACTTGCTCTGGATCAAGGTACAGCCTGGTTAACTTGTAAAGCTTTTGTTACAAGGCTACTTTTTTGTCTGTTCTGCTTTACGGGCACGACCGCTGCGTTGCTTACCAATGCCATAATCGCGTAATTTATTAGCCACTGCGGTATGGGAAAGTCCTAAGCGTTTTGCCAATTGACGTGTACTGGGGAAGCTAGGATACAAACGGCGTAATACGTGGCTCTCAAAACGACGTACCGCATCGTCCAGACTCATATCGTCGATATCCAGTGCTAGTTGGTCATCTTCCTGACTCAACTCCGGCAAACGGATATCGGCGGGCTCCAGCGTATAACCTTCTATCATTGAAACCGAACGGAACATGGTATTTTCCAGCTGGCGCACATTACCCGGCCATTGATAACGTTTGAGTCGCTCTTTCGCCGCCCGGCTTAAGTTTACCTGACTGCGCCCGAGTCTCTTACAAGCCTGAATCACAAAATGCTCTGCCAACAATAAAATATCGCTTTTGCGTTCACGCAGCGGCGGGACATTCAGTGCCAGGACGTTAAGCCGATAATATAGGTCTTCGCGAAACTCACCGTTTTCAACAAGTTCATAGAGGTTACCCTGGGCTGTGCAAATGACCCTTACGTCTACACTCACTTCCTGCTCTTCACCTATACGGCGAAACACGCCATCTTCTAAAAAGCGCAGTAATTTTGCCTGCAGGCCAATGGACATTTCACTGACTGAGTCCAGTAACACAGTGCCCCCGGCAGATTGCTCCAGAACCCCGGTTTTACGAGTGCTCTGGCTGCTTATGCTGCCTTCTCCATGACCGAACAGTTCGCTCTCAGCAACATTGTCTGGCAGTGCTGCACAGTTTATGGCCAAAAAGGGTTTATCCTGGCGCTGGCTAGCTAAGTGACAGGCTTTTGCCAACAGCTCTTTACCAACACCCGTTTCACCTTCAATTAACAGCGGCGCGTCAAGTTCAGCCATGCGCTGAGCATCTTTAATCACACGCTTCATCGTGCTGTTATCGGTTAAGAGACGTTCAAAGGCTTTTTCATTATCCTCACTCTGCCAGGTTGCAGTTACGGGCTCTGACTTACAAGTCATTACCGCACCGGCAAACGCTGTGCGACCTTCCTCATCATTAACCCAAATAGGCAATAATTGTGCGTAGTATTCAGAATTGCCTATCGTTACAGCTTCGTAAATAGGATCCCGGGGTTGTTTATCCAGCCAGCGCTGTAAAGAGATGCCATGCACGTAATGCATCAACGGCTCACCTTTCAGGTTGTCTTCCTGACCCGCTAACAACCGTAAACCTGCGTCATTGATAATGTCGATATGGCCTTTACTATCTATAGAGAGAACGGGGTCCGGCAAGGTGCTTAGTAATAAACTAAATTCATAATGCTCGCGTTCAAACGGCATGTAAGGGATGGTTTTTACGTCAATAATATTGGGAATGCGACGAATTTGAGGCATCAAATGCCGAAAGTCATCGAAAGCTAATTCGGGAAAATTGAGGAATATTTTTCCTTTAGGATCGACTTCAATACCACGTAAATCAATTTCGTGGTCTCGCAAAATTTGCAGAACATCCTGACAAATACCAAGACGGTCATCACACGTTATCTCAAGTCGCATAAACCCAACTGCATTCAACTAAATGTAAAGCAAATAATACACTATTGTTACGGCTGAAAAAACAAAAACCCCGGCCAATAGACCGGGGTTCCATGCCGTTCATCGAAAGACTTACTTAAGCTTCAAGCGCACCGTCAGTTTTTGCCGCCATAATGAAGTCGTTTTTATGTAAACCGTTAATGGAGTGAGTCCACCAAGTAACCGTTACCTTGCCCCACTCAGTGAGCAGTTCAGGATGATGTTTCTCCTCCTCAGCAAGGTCGCCTACGCGGTTCGTGAATGCCATTGCTTGTTTAAAGTTTTTGAACTTAAACTCACGCTGCAGCATCATGACACCATCATTTGTTACTGGCGTCCACTCGGGGATTTCACGCATCAATTCTTTCAACTCGTCATCGCTGACTTGTGGCGCGTCTGCATGGCACGCTTCGCAACGTGCATTTTCCAAGTTTGACATATTTTAATACTCCTTTGCCTTAGGCTACATCTTTTGGTGGAAATTTCGGTTCAAACAACCCAAGCTCCATCGCTTCATGAACCAGCGACATGATATCCATATCGGATATCTTAAACAGCTCGTCCACACTCTCTATGGTGTAGTAGATAGGTTGAATAATATCAATTCGGTAGGGTGTACGTAGCGCATCTAAGGCTTTCAGCGGTTTCCGCTCCGGTATATCGCTGTTAACCGCGTATTCAGTTTCCTCCGGTGAGGATAAAATACCGCCGCCATAAATTCGAATGCCTTCTTCGGTTTTTAACAACCCGAACTCTACGGTAAACCAGTACAGACGAGCCAGATAAACTCGTTCTTTCGGTGTGGCCGCCAAACCTAACTTACCGTATTGGTGTGTAAAATGCGCAAACGCCGGGTTCGTTAATAACGGACAATGCCCAAATATTTCGTGAAAAATATCCGGTTCCTGTAAGTAATCGAATTCTTCCCGTGTACGAATAAAGGTCGCTACCGGAAACTGCTTGTTTGCCAGTAAACGGAAAAACTCATCAAATGGAATTAACGCAGGAACCTGAGCGACTTGCCAGCCAGTTTCTCGCTCCAGTACTTCATTAATTTCATGCATTTGTGGCAAGCGATCCTTCGGCAGGTCGAGTAATTCCAGTCCCTTCATATACTCATCGCAAGCTTTTCCGGGTATGCATTCCAGCTGACGCTCTACGAGATCTTTCCAAATCCCGTTTTCCTCGTCGCTCCAGTGAATAATACCGTTTTCATCCGGTTGCCTTGATACGTATTGACTTTGTTTACCCATAATTCAGCCTTGTTGCTTCCTCATTAATGTTTGATCGTTTTTGTTATTATTAGTTCAGATTACGCAGATTGCTGCCATTGCACACGGCAAGCTTCTAACGCTTGTTCAAGATCTGCGATAATATCGTCTGCTGCTTCTAAGCCTACCGCAATTCGAATCAATGTATCCGAAATTCCCGCTTTAAGACGAGCCTCCGGAGTATACGGAGAATGCGTCATTGACGCCGGGTGTTGAATGAGAGTTTCAGCGTCACCCAGGCTCACCGCCAGAGCTATCATTCGCAATTGATTCAGAAAGTAACGTGCTTTCGCTTCATCGCCTTCCAGTTCAAAAGCGATAACCGCCCCGTTACGGCTCATCTGCTTACCCATTAAAGCCTGCGCCTCGTGGTCAGGCGCTCCGGGGTAGTATATCTTCTTAATATCGTTACGCGCGGCCAAAAAATCATAAACCGCATCGGCGTTTTCACAGTGGCGCTGCATGCGCACGTCGAGAGTTTTCAGACCACGCAGTATAAGCCAGGCGTCGTGTGGACTAATGGTGGCGCCCATGTCTTTTAAGGTTGTGCTTTTAATGGTATTGATATCATCGTCACTGCCACAGATAATGCCGGCTACCACATCGCCGTGCCCGTTAAGAAATTTGGTTGCACTATGCACAACAATATCGGCACCATGTCGTTTAGGCTGCTGCATCAGCGGCGTCATAAAGGTATTATCCACCACCAGGCGAATGTCTAAGTCAGCAATGACGGCATGAACTTTTTCGATATCAACCACTTTCAGATGAGGGTTAGCCGGAGTTTCCAGAAAAACTAGCCGGGTATTTTCTCGCAGAGTTTCTTTCAATAAGCCTTCGTTGTTTAAATCAATAAAGTCGGCTTCAACACCAAAGCGCTCAAACAATTCGCTGAACAATGCAAAGCTACAGCCGTATATGGCATCGGATACCACAATATGATCACCGCTGCGCACAAAAGCCATAGTAGCAGCCGCAATAGCGCCCATTCCTGTCGCAGCCGCCGCAGCAGCTTCATAGCCTTCAAGCGATGCCATCCGGCGCTCTAATTCAGCTGTTGTCGGATTACCTAAACGGCTGTAAATGTAGCCTTCTTCCTCACCAGCAAAGCGACGAGTGCCCTGCTCGGCAGAAGAAAACCGAAAAGTCGATGTCTGATAAAGTGGAGCGGTCAACGCCCCATGAGGGTCGTCATGCGCGGCTCCGGCATGAATTACCTGAGTCGCTGGCTGCCATTTATTATTATGTGGTTTTAAATCAGTAGACATGCGTTTTGGCTCGTTTGTCAGAAAATTGTTAACGAGCAACTAGAGTGCAACGAGCTTACCTTAGTTGGCAATCTTTGCGCTGTGTCAAAGCTTCAAACAACTGTAACGCTAGTTTTCCACTTCCTGCTCAGATGTTGCTGTAGCCTTTGCCTGACGCGATTTATAAACAAAAGGTAAAACGCTCTTTAGCTGACTTAGTAAGTCTTTTTGCAGTTTTAAATAGCCCGGCTTTTTGACCTTTTCGAACGGCATGGGTCGGCATAATTCAATCACTTGGTAGCCCAGTCTGGCGGTAAGCAAACCGGCTCCTAAACCTTGTCCGGCCCGGGTTGATAAACGCGTTAATAGTTCAGCACTAACCCACTGAGCGCCTAAATCTACCGCGACTTCGCTAAGCCCTGCGTAGACAATATTGGCAAACACCTGGCGCCATAAGCGAACTCTGGCCCAGTACCCCAGTTTTACGCCGTACAACTGGGCAATACGCGATATCATCCGCTGGTTACGCCACATAACGATAAGCATATCCAACAAAGCAAAGGGGCTCACTGCAACCATAGCCGAAGCTTCTGCCGCCCAGCGACTGATAATACGGGTAGCCTGCTGGTCTATACGGTTTAAAACGTCCACTTCAAAGCGTTCACGTTCTTCATCCGCAGACCAGTACGGTTGTTTAATTTGCTGCCAGCGATGTTCTAAATCCGGATGTTGCAGAAGCTGTAACTGTTGCTCCGGTTTGGAATCTTCAGACTGTTTTTTCCAGCGCCGTTTCAACTTTTGCAGCAACCTGATTTCGCGCACCATAAAGCCCAATAGTGCCAACGCAATCACACCAAAACCAACCGCCCATAAACTGCCTAAAAATATATTCTGTTGAAAACGCTCAATAACCATCAATACCGATTCAATAACGGCGGCGGTTAAAGCAACAACTAATCCCAGTGCCAGCCACTTACCCCAGCGACCAGACTTTGCGCCCGCAGTTGCTTGGCCGGAAACAGGTTCGTGTCCGGGTTGCCCGGGCGTATTATAAGTATCAGAAAATTCCACCGCTGGTTCATCCACCGGATAGTAAGTTAATTTGCGCGGATCGCTCATTTGAGTTTATCTCCCAGAACGTATTCAAGTAGCTGGTCCAGCCGGATGTGCGGCAGAGGTGAATTCTGCGCGGTGAAGCCGGGATAAAACTGCGGATAAATATAGCCTTGTTGCCAGTCTGCAGCTGTTGGTATGGCATCAGGTACCTCGGGTGCCCCAACCCGCACAAACTCACGGTTTTCATTAATTCCGTCCAGAACTGTTGTGCCGTTACTTAATTTCTTAATTTGACTGGTGGCAATACCAGCAACGCTAAATACCTGGTGCGGTATTTGATCAAACTGTAATTCCTGACGCTGCTTCTGCGTCATAACACGCAATAATTCCGTCAGTTTTTGATGGTCTTGCGGGGCAATACTGTCGGCTTTTGTCGCAACCAGCGCGACTTTATCAATAACCGGCGACATCAACCTCTTAAGCAAACTGTTATTGCCATATGAAAAGCTCTTCATCAGCTCATTTATTGCCAACTGTAATTCCGCAAAATGATGCTCTCCATTCTGCAACGCCTGCAGAACATCAACTAGCACAACCTGCCGGTTAAAGTGCTTAAAGTACTTTTGATAAAACGGAGTCACAATATGCTGCTGATAGTAACGGTATTTCTCGCGCAGACGTTTCGCCCAGGCATCGGGTACTGGTTGTGACAACGGCCAGGGGAAAAACTCCAGCGCAGGAGCTCCCTCCAGCTCTCCGGGCAACACCATTCTTCCCGGCTGCAATAGTAGTAATTTTTGCTCCCGGCACTGGCGTAAAAAAGTGCGATAACCCGATGCCAGTTCACGTATCTGCTGCTCAGCTTTATCCTCTGACGCAGCGTTTGCTGCCGTTTCCACCTTAGTCAACCAGCTCTCTGCCAGCTTATATCGCAGTTCAGCTTTTAGTAAGCTCTGCTGTTGCTGACTCCACTCGTCATAGCTCAATTGCAAAAGAGGTAAATCCAGCAGCCACTCGCCTGGATAATCAATTAAGTCCAGGGTTAAGCGACGGGTATCAAGCACTCGCCCGGCTAACCCTCGATGCGGCTTATATTTTATTTCGACACGTATTTCACTCACATCGCGTGTCGACTGCGGCCACCGGGGCACATCTGTGGTTAAACAGTCTATTGCCCCTTCGTAGTCAAAACGCGAGACTTGCCAGTTACTGCTGGTGTGTAAGCGACAGCCATTAAGACGC
Organism: Idiomarina sp. PL1-037; assembly: GCF_034422975.1. Lineage (NCBI taxonomy): Bacteria > Pseudomonadati > Pseudomonadota > Gammaproteobacteria > Alteromonadales > Idiomarinaceae > Idiomarina > Idiomarina sp. PL1-037. Next base: position 1,338,233 of record NZ_CP139873.1, on the reverse strand, counting down.
TGTTGTTGCTTTACTTTAAAATAAGGCAATTGCTGCGTTTCGTTTGCATACAATAGCTGCTCAAGTAAACCGGTGATTAATGCGGTTTTTCCCGCGCCGCTTAACCCCGTTACAGCCAGACGTATATGACGATCAAACCCGCGATGAATAACGTCGCGGGTTTGGTGTTGTAGCTTTTGAAAACGGCTCACAGACGATTAAATTCTCGTTGAAGATTATAGTGATTTGAGGTTACGTACTTTTCCATTGATTGCAACTGTTGCTCCAGTTCATCAAACTCCCGCTTAATATCGCGAAAAGCCTCACGCGGTGGTTCTCCACCCTGCCAGACCTTAGTCTTTACACCAACATTATGGCGCCCGGTATCCGGTAGCTTTTTGTCCAGAATTAACCAACCGGCAATATAGAGCACAAAGAAAGAGCCATTAGTAAAAATAACCCCAGTAACAAAGGCCACTCGTATTAGCCAGGGTTCCAGATTCAGGTAGTCTGCAATACCGGCACAAACCCCAGCGATTTTTCCTCGTTCTGAGTCTCGACGCAGTTCTCGTTTGGATTTTCGCTCGCTCATTGTCTGTCCCTCCAGCCCGGAGCGTCAGCATCCAGAATACGTTCCAGTGTCTGTACGCGTTCACGGATACGTTTTGCCTGATTCGCCAGTAACGCCAAAGACTCCCTTTCTTCCTCGTTCAATCCCTGATTCATTTGTCGTTTACTACGGTAATGAAGGATGATCCAGATAGGCGCGACTATAATGACAAACAGAATAATCGGCGCCATCAACATCCCTAGTATTGCTTCAATATCCATTTTTTTAAGCCTGTTTTAAGAGTCTTGTTTGGTTTTTGAGCTCATACGAGCACGCAATGCTTCCAGCTCGTCATTCACTTTACTCTCGTTTTCCAGCTCTGCAAATTCATCACGTAATGTCCGTTTACCCATATCATAAGATTCAACCTGGGCTTCCAAATCATCGATTTTAGCTTCGTAACGATCAAACCGCTGCATAGCGTCATCAACTTTGCCACTATCGACCTGTTGCTTAACCTGCAAGCGGCTACTGGCTGCCTTCTGGCGCATCAGAATCGCCTTTTGGCGAGACTTAGCATCAGCCAGTTTTTCCTGAAGTTGGCCAATTTCGTCGTTTAGCTTGTCCAGGTTCTCATTAACGCGATCCATTTCCTGCTGCAACGAGTCAACGCCCTGCTGTGCTTTTTGCTTTTCAATTAGTGCCTGACGCGCTAAATCGTCACGTTCTTTAGTTAACGCCAGTTCAGCCTTGTTTTCCCAGTCCTGAACTTCATTTTCCATCCGCTGCTGCTGACGCTGAATGTCTTTCTTTTCAGCCAACAGGCGCGCTGACGTAGAGCGTACTTCAACTAACGTATCTTCCATTTCCTGAATAATCAGGCGTACCATTTTTTGCGGATCTTCGGCTTTATCCAATAAAGAATTGATATTGGAGTTCACGATATCGCTAAAACGTGAAAAAATACCCATAATAATGACCTCATACTGGTTTAATAAACAACTCGATGATTTATCATTCAAGTATCAGGCCAACTTTTATTTATGCCATAACAATATGTTTTATAAGTGCTTTTTATAATTCATGCTAATTCCCCTCTTGCGAGGGTTCGTAAAATAAACTAATAATTAGCAAAAATAACTATAAGATAAGGCATTCGACATGCGCCCTGAGCGAAAACCCGACAACCTCATCGGACAATCCAACAGCTTTTCCGATGTGCTGGAACAAGTGTCGCAAATTGCTCCTCTCGATAAGCCCGTATTAATTATTGGTGAACGAGGCACCGGTAAAGAGCTTATTGCAGCGCGTTGTCATTACTTGTCCCGACGCTGGCAACAACAGTACATTACCCTCAACTGTGCCGCTCTGAATGAAAACTTACTCGACAGTGAGCTCTTTGGCCATGAAGCCGGCGCTTTCACCGGTGCCGCTAAAAAACACGAAGGTCGTTTTGAACGCGCAGACGGTGGCTCACTATTTCTTGATGAATTAGCCAATACGTCCTTACGGGTTCAGGAAAAGCTGCTGCGGGTTATTGAGTACGGAGAATTTGAACGCGTGGGCGGCCGCCATTCGGTTAAAATTGATACTCGCCTCATTGCCGCCACTAATGAAGACCTTCCGTCGCTTGCTGCCAAAGGTCAATTTCGTTCAGATCTACTGGACCGCCTGGCATTTGATGTCATCACCCTACCGCCATTACGCGAACGCCGCGACGACATCATGCTGCTTGCTGAGCACTTTGCCATTTCTATGGCGCGGGAAATGGAACTGGAGTTATTCAGTGGTTTTTCCGAGAAAGCGCGTAAAACCTTGCTTGAATATCATTGGCCCGGTAACGTACGCGAGCTTAAAAACACGGTAGAGCGCAGTTTATATCGGCTGGGAAATGGTCATGTCCCTATTCACGACATTATCATTGACCCGTTTAACAGTCCGTTCCGGCCCAAAACTCCGGTTACAGAAAAAACGGTAGCGCAAGAGCCGCTGGCTAATGAACAAAGCCATACTGAAAATAATGACGTAATTGATATGCCCAAACTCAACGCCGATCAACCAATAGACTTTAAACAAAAGTCGCAAGAGTATGAAATTGATGTCTTGTCGCAAGCCTTACGTTTATGTCAGTTTAACCAAAAGAAAACAGCTAATTTTCTTGGACTGACTTATCATCAGTTACGAGGTTACTTAAAAAAGTATCAGTTATTGGAAGGGGCTTCTGCAGCTAATGATTAAAGCGTACGCAAATGTGGCTGTTATTGCAGCAGCGTTTCTCTCAGGCTGTCAATCTGAGGAACCAGAGCCTGCTCCTCTGGCCAACGGCATTATTTACTGTTCAGAAGGCAACCCCGCTTCTTTTAATCCTCAGCTTGTTACCTCAGGCACTACCGTTGATGCAACCGCGGCTCAACTCTACGACCGGTTAATTGATTACGATGCTGAGCAACAGGAATTTGTACCTGCACTTGCGAAGCGCTGGGAAACTTTGGATAACGGCACTCGTTACCGGTTTCATTTGCGCGAAGGCGTAAAATTTCATACAACCAACTACTTTCAGCCCAGCCGGGAACTAACCGCTGAAGACGTTCAATTCAGCTTTAACCGGTGGCTGGATGAAACCAGCCTTTATCATCAGGTTGGAGGGAGCTATCCCTTTTTCAGAGCCACAGGGCTGGATCAGTTGATCAATAAAGTTGTCAAAATTGATAAAATGACGGTCGATATCGTGCTGAATAATGCCGACAGTTCGTTTTTAGCAAACCTTGCCACAGACTTCGCCGTTATTTTATCCGCTGAGTACGCCCAACAACTTTTGACTGAAGACCGCCCCGGACAAATTGATGCTTTACCCATAGGAACCGGCCCCTACCGTTTCGAGAGTTATCGCAAAGATGTGTTAATACGTTACTCCCGACATCCGGGGTATTGGCGGGAAGGCCCCGGAATTGAGCATCTGGTGTATTCTATTACCCCTAACGCAAACAAGCGTATGCTTAAGCTGGTTACCGGTGAATGTGACATTATTCCTTACCCGCTGGTAAGTGAGTTGCAGGCACTCAACAGAGAGCAATTAATTGTCACCGACGAGGTGAGTCCAAATGTCTCTTTCTGGGCATTTAATACTAAGAAAAAACCTTTTGATGACCCTCTTGTTCGTCAGGCTCTGAGTCACGCTATTAACCGCGAAGCGATTATTCAGACTATCTATTCCGGTAATGCTGAGCTGGCACAATCAATATTGCCTCCAACATCCTGGGCTTATGATGACCGTGGCATTCAGTATCAGTATGACCCGGAAAAAGCCAAACGTTTATTGGAAGAAGCCGGTCATTCAAATTTGAATATTAACATCTGGGCCATGCCGGTACAGCGCGTCTACAATCCTAACGCCCGCAGAATGGCGGAACTGATGCAGTCAGACTTAGCTCAAATTGGTGTCTCAGCAAGCATTGTTTCTTATGAATGGAACACCTTTCGCCGGCGCCTTTCTCGTGGCGAACACGATACCGTGCTCATTGGTTGGTATGCCGACAATGCTGACCCTGATAACTTCTTCAGACCACTGTTGAGCTGTGCTGCCGTAGCGACCGGTGGCAACCGGGCTAACTGGTGCCACCCGGGTTTTGACCAGTTGCTTTACAGCGCCATTGCAACCACGGTTCCGGAAGAACGTAAAGCTCTGTATCAGTCAGCTCAGCACTTACTGAACCAGCAACAACCTTTATTGCCTATTGCCCACTCAAAACGCTTTCAGGCACAGCAGAAAAACATCAGTGGCGTGGAACTTCCTCCATACGGAGGTATTAACTTTCGCCTGGCCACTAAAGATACTGCGGAGGAAGAATCACAATGACCCGCTATCTTATAGGCCGTTTAAGCGTTTTTATTATTGCTGTGTTTTTACTAACGGTGTTTAGTTTTAGCCTCAATTACTTGTTTCCGGGCGATCCAATAACCAATATGAGCGGCATCCGGCCGTTCCAGAGCAGCTATCCTCTCATGGTTGAACTGCGTGGCGGTGACCAGAACCTGGCCATTCAATACATGCGTTACCTGCAGCACTTATTTGCCGGCGACTGGGGGTTATCACTGAGTAATGGTACACCGGTATTTGCCGATGGTATTCAACACTTTATGGCCTCAATGGAGCTCATTCTTCTGGCCTTACTGGTTGCCGTTGTTTTTGGTTTACCATTGGGTGTATTTGCTGCCTCCCGCTTTCGTCAGCGTTCCGACCAAACCGTAATAAGCCTGGCTATGGTTGGTTACTCTATCCCGGTTTTCTGGTTAGCTCAGTTACTGATACTACTGTTTGCGATAAAACTCGGTTGGTTCCCTATTACCGGCCAGATAAACCCTTTATATGGCGTCGAACCACAAACCGGTTCAATTCTCATCGATGTATTTTTAAGTCGCTCGGAATATAAAGCCGCGGCGCTTCAGGACGCTTTAAATCATATTGTTCTGCCGGTGATCATACTGGCTATCATGCCAATGATGCTGTTACTGCGCTTAATGCGAAATGCAACCCAGGAAATGCTGCAAAAACCTTTCGTAAAAGCGGCTCGTGCCCGCGGGTTAAGTGAATTTAGAGTATTGGTAAAACACGCGATTCCAAATGCAGTGCAATCAGTGCTGCAACAAACCACTCTCATCTTCAGTTTACTATTAACCAACAGTATTGTGGTTGAATCCATTTTTAACTGGCCGGGAATGGGCAATTGGCTTATCCGTAGTATTTTTGAACGTGACTACCCTATTATTCAGGCAGCTGTATTAATGTTCGCTTTCGTTATTTTGTTCTTTAACCTACTGGTCGAGCTATACCATGGCTGGCGATTCCCAATAGTGAGGCACGAACAATATGCCACACGTTAATCTGTATCATCACGATGAAACCCCATCGCCACTTAAGCTAGTCTGGAAGAGCTTCCGCTCAAGGTTTCTCTCCATGGCAGCCTTGTATGTTCTGCTGGCAATGATATTGGTCGTATTGCTGTCCCCCTTGCTCGCACCCTTTAATACGTCAGCCCAATTCTCTGATGCCATTGCACTTCCCCCTTCATGGGTTGAAAGCGGCAATATGAATTATTTATTTGGCACCGACGATTTAGGTCGGGACATGCTATCGCGACTATTAATTGGTGGGTTATACAGTCTGGGACTACCGATACTTATGGTTGCAGTATCCTCACTAATTGGCATGAGCATAGGGGCTCTTGCTGGTATTGACCGAACGATAAAATACCAAAGCTTATCGCGGCTTTTTGATACTTTGCTGTCCATACCTTCCTTCTTGATGGCACTTATCATTATTGCGATTCTCGGTACCGGTTTTAATAACGTAGCCTTTGCTATAACGCTTTCGTTAATTCCGCAGTTTATCTTCGTTACCCGTAATGCGGTGCACGAAGAGTGGCATAAAGATTACGTTACCGCGTCGCGACTCAATGGTTGCTCCAAAGCCTACTTGCTTTACCGGGTGATATTACCTAACGTGACCCCCACATTGGTCATGCAGCTTACGGTATCGCTTTCCGTTGCTATTATGGATATTGCCGCTCTCAGCTTTCTTGGGCTGGGTATTCAGGCACCAACCCCTGAATGGGGCAGTATGCTGGCACGCAGTCTGGACGAGGTTTATTTATCGCCCTGGTCCATGGTGCTACCGGGCGTAACGTTGTTTATTACCATTATGGCTATTAACATTGTCGGAGACAGCCTGCGGCGTGCTTTAAAAGAAAGGGTTAACAGCTAATGCAGTTACTCGATATACGCAATCTGACAGTAGAAATGCAAACAGCGCACGGCATCGTCCGGGTACTTGATAAAGTTAATCTGCAGCTTACTGAGGGAGAAATTCACAGTATTGTGGGCGAATCCGGGTCGGGGAAAAGTTTGCTGGCAAAAGCCATTATGGGCTTTATAAACCCCAACTGGCAGGTTACCGCTGACAGGCTTTGGTGGAACGGTCAGGATTTACTGGCAATGACGCCTAAACAGCGCCGGAAAATTACCGGGCGCGATATGGCTATGATTTTTCAGGATCCTAATGCGTACCTGGACCCTAACAGCACCGTCGAGCAGCAAATCGTAGAGGCCATTCCACAAGGGGACGTCCGCGGTACATTCATGCGTCGACGGGTTGACCGTAAAACCCGGGTTAAAAGACTGCTTCATCGAGTGGGTATTCGCGACCACGAGTCTATAATGGAAAGCTACCCTTTTGAATTGTCTCAGGGCATAGCGCAGAAAGTGAGTATTGCTATAGCCATTGCTCACCGTCCCAGACTCCTTATTGCCGACGAGCCAACTACTGCAATGGAGCCTTCAACCCGTCTACAGATCCATCGTTTGCTGGCACGGCTGGCCGTTAGCCAAAAAATGTCTGTTGTATTGATTTCGCAGGATGTTGGCTCTATTTTACCTGAGACCAAACGCTTAACCCTGCTTTATTGCGGACAGTTAATGGAAACCGGGCCCGCCCACAACATTTTATCTGAACCAGCGCACCCTTACACCGATTCGATGCTCCGTATGTCGTTGCAAACGCAGCAAGAGTTGCCTCACAAGGCGCGTTTACCGACCCTGCCCGGCTCTATACCAACATTGCGGCATATGCCGATCGGTTGCCGTTTGGGTCCCCGATGTCCTTACGCTCAAAAAACCTGCGTTAAAGCACCACGGGCTACTCATCACGGGCAGCGTGTGTATCATTGCCATTTTCCGTTACTGGATAGCAGCTCATGAGTCACTTACTGGAAGTCCAAAACCTAGGCAAAACCTACCGCTCCCGAAAAGGCTGGCCATGGACTCCTAAATCGGTAGCAATAGAACCTTTGTCCTTCACCCTTGAAGCCGGAGAAATATTGGCTGTAATGGGCGAGACAGGTTCCGGTAAGTCGACCCTGGCACAAATTATTGGTGGTGTAGATACCGCAACCAGTGGCGACATTCTGCTTAATGGTCAGAAGCTCCATAGCAATAACTTTCCGCAGCTATGCAACAACATTCGAATGATATTTCAGGACAGTGAAAATTCCCTGAATGCGCATCTCAACATAGGTAAACAACTGGAGGAACCTCTGTTATTTAATACCCAGTTAACGGCTGCCGAGCGCCAGGAACGGGTCAATTTGACTTTGCAACGCGTTGGCATGCTACGCGAACACTGGGAATTTTACCCTCATATGCTGTCCAGTGGGCAAAAGCAACGAGTCTGTATTGCGCGTGCCATTATTCTGGAGCCGCAGATTGTTGTCGCTGACGAGGCTCTGGTCGCACTTGACCCATCAATTAGAGCTCAAATCATCAACCTAATGCTTGATCTACAGAAAGATATGGGCATTTCTTATATTTTAGTGACACATTCGCCACAAATCGTGAAACATATTGCCGATAAGATCTTAATTTTATATCGTGGTAAAATGATCGCGTTTGATAAAACAGACATAGTACTAAAAGACACGCAGCAAACTTACGTTCAACAATTGCTGCACGAACATTTAAAACATAACATTCAATATAACAGCGACAGAAGCGCTAAGATCGCTGACTAAAAACTAAAAAACGGGAGTTTAATGTGGAAACAGGTACTCTGATATCACTAGCGCTGTACTTTATTGTCATGCTAGGTATTGGGCTTTATGCCTATAAAAAGTCTACCGACTCGGTTTCAGGCTACATGCTTGGAGGACGAGGCTTAGGCCCTGCAGTTACAGCATTATCAGCAGGTGCATCTGATATGAGTGGCTGGATGTTGATGGGCTTACCCGGTGCAATTTACGTCTCTGGCGTGTCACAGTTGTGGATTGCAGTGGGTCTGGTCATTGGTGCATTCTTAAACTATGTCATTGTGGCACCCCGCCTCAGAACCTACACCGAAGTTGCTAACGACTCAATTACGATACCCGACTACTTTGCTAATCGATTTAACGATAAAGGTCGTCGCCTGCGTATCTTTTCTTCAGTCGTTATTATCATCTTCTTCACCTTGTACACTTCAGCCAGCTTAGTTGCGGGAGGAAAGCTGTTCGACAGTTCCTTCGGCATGGACTACACCACAGGTCTCTGGGTCACGGCTGGTGTCGTTTGTGCCTATACCCTGTTCGGCGGTTTTTTGGCAGTGAGTATGACGGACTTCGTGCAGGGCTGCATCATGTTCGTTGCCCTGGTCCTGGTTCCAATCGTCGCCTTTGCTGAACTTGGTGGATACAGCAGTGTTGTAGGTCAGGTTGGAGACATTAATCCAGACTTCCTGCAATTCTTTAAAGATGGCGAAACGGGTGAAATGCTAGGGTTTCTTGGTATCGTTTCATTGCTCGCCTGGGGGCTTGGTTACTTTGGCCAACCACACATTATCGTGCGTTTCATGGCAATTCGCTCAGTAAGCGATGTCAAAGCCGCTCGTCGTATCGGTGTTTCATGGATGACGGTTTCTATCATTGGTGCCATGGCAACAGGTTTTGTCGGTATTTCTTACGTCTCTGAGACGCAGATGAGTCTCCCCGATGCTGAAACTATTTTCATTATCTTTTCTCAGTTCCTGTTCCACCCTTTAATTGGTGGTTTCCTGCTGGCCGCTATACTCGCAGCAATTATGAGTACTATCTCCTCTCAACTGCTGGTTAGCTCAAGCTCTTTAACCGAAGACTTCTATAAAGCCTTCCTGCGTAAAGATGCAAGTCAAAAAGAGCTGGTTTTTGTTGGACGTCTGTCTGTTCTGGCTGTCTCGTTGGTCGCCATCTGGCTGGCATGGAACCCGGAAAATACCATTCTGAGTCTGGTCAGTAACGCCTGGGCTGGCTTCGGCGCAGCATTCGGCCCCGTTGTTATTCTAAGCCTATTCTGGAAGCGTATGAACCGCAACGGCGCATTGGCAGGGATGTTAGCCGGTGCCATAACAGTGTTGTTCTGGATTTACGGACCAACCTTTGGTGGCGAGCACCTTTCAGCTTACGTTTATGAAATAGTACCTGGATTTATCCTGTCTACTCTGGCAGTCATCGTCTTCAGCAAAATGACTGCTGAACCAGAGCAAGAGCTTCAGGATAAATTTGTTGAAATGGAAAGTGTCATTGATGATTACTACCATGGTGACAAAAAAGGTTAAGCTATTTACGCCTTGTAACTGATAAAAAGACCAGCCCATCGTGGCTGGTCTTTTTTGTTTTGGAAGTCCGGCCTATAGTGGAAAAAAACAAAAAGGTAACCACTATGGCTAAATTAAACATTATTGCATCCGCCGCGCTCGCATTTTCCTGCGCGGCAACAACCTTACCCAGTAATGCCAGTGACCGTATTACCGGGCATCACTTTGCTACCCGCTCGGAAGCTATGGCGCCTACGGCAATGGCCGCAACAAGCCAGCCATTAGCCACGCAAGTTGCGTTAGATATTATGCAGGAAGGCGGTAATGCAATAGATGCCGCTATTGCAGCGAATGCGGTATTAGGTCTGGTCGAGCCAACCGGAAACGGCATTGGTGGCGACCTCTACGCCATTGTCTGGGATGCTGAGGCTAGGAAACTTTATGGCCTCAATGCCTCCGGCCGTTCTCCGCAAAGCTTAACGCTCGACTATTTTAAAGAAAACGGATATGAATCAATTCCTGCTCGCGGTGTACTGCCCTTATCCGTTCCCGGGGCAGTAGACGGCTGGTTTGAACTGCACGATCGCTTCGGTGAGTTAGGCATGGAGAAAATATTACAGCCAGCTATTAACTATGCTGAATCCGGTTTCCCAGTTACCGAAGTCATCGCTTATTACATGAAGCGTAACGCCGAAGTACTAAAAGATATCCCCGGCTTTACCGATGTCTTTATGCGTGACGGTAATGTACCGGAAAAAGGAGAGCGATTTAAAAACCCGGATCTGGCCAATACTTACAAAATGCTCGCCAACGAGGGCCGTGACAGCTTTTATAAAGGTGACATTGCTCACACCATTAGTGATTTCGTGGAGAAACATGGCGGCTTTCTTTCCTACGAAGACTTAGCTCAGCATACATCAACCTGGGTCGATCCTGTCTCGACTAACTACCGCGGATACGATTTATGGGAATTACCGCCTAACACCCAGGGAATTGCCGCACTTCAAATTTTAAACATGCTTGAACAGTTTGATATCAAAGCAATGGGTTACGACAGCCCGGAGTACATCCATCATTTTGTTGAAGCCAAGAAGCTCGCTTTTGAAGACCGTGCTAAATACTATTCGGATCCGGCGTTCAATGATGTACCTGTTCAAGGCCTTATTGACAAAGAATACGGCAAAAAGCGTGCACAGTTGATTAATTCTGAGCACGCTGGGCGCTCTTATGAGCCGGGTAACCCTCCCACAGAGGGCGACACTATTTATCTGACCACTGCCGATAAAAACGGCAATATGGTGTCACTGATTCAAAGTAACTATCGCGGCATGGGTTCAGGCGTTACTCCAACCGGTTTAGGGTTCGTTCTGCAAAACCGGGGAGAGCTTTTTGCGCTAGACCCAAACCACCGTAACGTATTTGAACCAGGTAAACGCCCTTTTCACACCATTATCCCGGCCTTCGTCACTAAAGACGGTAAGCCTCTTATGAGCTACGGGGTTATGGGTGGTGCAACTCAACCACAAATGCATGCACAAATTCTTATCAATCTCATTGATTTTGGCATGAACTTGCAAGAAGCCGGTGACGCGCCGCGTATTCTGCATACCGGTTCAAGTCAGCCAACCGGGTCGGTAATGGAAGATGGCGGTGTTGTGAGCCTCGAGAACGGTTTCTCTAAACACACTCGCCGTGAGCTGATAAAAATGGGGCACACACTGCAGGAAGCCGTGGGTCCATATGGTGGTTATCAGGCTATCTGGAAAGACCATGAAGAAGATGTCTATATTGGGGCTTCGGAAAGCCGTAAAGATGGGCACGCTGCGGGTTATTAACAGTGTTAGCCGTTTCGCCTCAGACCAGACGAAACGGCTTTATCTTTTCAGATACAAATAGAAGCTCTTACTAGCCTCTGCGTTCACGATAGAGTTCAATTTCTTCCATGATCAAGTCACGCATTCTGGTCGTTGTTTCGTAACCAAGATCAATGGCTTCCTGACCACGATAAAACTCCATAATACCAATGTGACCTAGCTTAGGCTGCACTAAGATATCAGGCGGATCACCCGCCATACGGGCCTTAGTAATACGCTCCTGCATAATGTCTATAGAGCTGGCCATAACACTGAACATACCCGGCGCTTTTTCACCGTTATTTCTAAAGCGTTCTTTAAAACTATCCAGGTACTCTTTACTGCCCGACCACATATTATCGAAAAATCCGTTTTCGTTATCCTGAATCTCCGCATCCGTCTTTTCTTTTTCCAACTGTTCGGCCTCTGTCTGAGGCGGAATACTGCGGCCTCGACGTTGCAAAGCCTTGGAGTTCAACTGCGAATTCAGGTGGACGGCAATAACAAAATCAGCACCTAAAGCGCGGCATAACGACACCGGAACAGGATTAACCAAACCACCGTCGATTAACCAGCGACCATCGAATGACTTGGGAGACAATATTCCAGGCATGGCACAAGACGCTCTGGAGGCATCGTATAGGTCGCCGCTGCGCAACCAAATCTCGCGGCCACTATATAAATCAGTAGCGACCGCGCCATAAGTCACAGGTAAATCTTCAATGTTACGCTGGCCAAACTCCTCGCGGGCGCGATTAAAGACTTTCTCCCCACCAATGATGCCACCATGGTTAAAACCAAAATCCAGCAAATTAAACACTTCCCAACGGTTCATGCCCTGAACCCATTGCTCTACCTCGGCCAATCGCCCGGACGCATAACCTGCCCCCACTAACGATCCAATTGATGTACCGGCCACCATATTTATGCGCACGCCCATCTCTTCCAATGCCTTAATGACACCAATGTGCGCCCATCCTCTTGCCGCTCCAGAGCCCAGAGCTAAAGCGACTTTCACTTCAGACATGTGCTGTTTCCTGCTTTTCTTAATAATGTATCTATCGTACTATGATTACTCATTCGTCAACAACATCACTGAGCAGTTAGATGATTTGGACAGAACGTCAGTCAGGTACATCAGAACAGCGCCCTAACGATACCCGCACAAACTTTCAACGGGACAAAGCCCGAATTCTTCACAGTGCTGCATTCCGGCGACTGCAGGCAAAAACTCAGGTTATGTATGTTGGTATGCACGACTTCCCCCGTACACGACTGACGCACTCACTGGAAGCCAGCCAAATTGGTGCTAGTCTGGTAGTCCATTTAAGTAACCGGCATCCGGCCCTGACTGAGCAACTGGAGCTGTCAGAGCCTTTACTCGAATCTTTATGTCTGGCGCACGACATAGGCCATCCACCATTTGGCCACGGTGGTGAAATTGCTCTTAATTATATGATGCGTAACAACGGCGGATTTGAAGGTAACGGTCAGACATTTCGTATTGTCACCCAGCTTGAAGCTTATACGCCTGAGCATGGCATGAGCTTAACCCGAAGAACTCTGCTGGGGCTGTTAAAGTACCCGGTATTAGCCAGTGCAATCCGAAGACAAAAACTTCCCCCTGAGGTAACAAACTTTCGCCATTTACCCACTCGCGAATGGCTGCCACCAAAAGCCTTGTATGACGACGACTCAGGACAGTTAGACTGGGTACTTCAGCCGCTAAGCACTAACGATAAGAAACATTTCCAGTCGTTAGTGCACGGACCATTACAAACTACCCATGGGAAAAGTGCTCTAAAAAGTGTTGATGCATCGATTATGGAAGCGGCTGATGATATAGCCTACGGCGTTCACGATCTTGAGGACGCCATTGTTGTCGGCCTGATCCAGAGGCATCACTGGGAAGAACATATGTTCTCTGACTTACAGCAGCTTGAAGCAGAACTTTCCGACTTTAACGCCCGAAAGTTAACCGAGGATCTCTTCTCCGGCAGCCATCACCTCCGCAAGCAGGCAATAGGAGGATTAGTCAATCGGCTGCTTACCTCAGCAAGACTTACCTCTACGGAAGACAGTTTTGACTGCCCTTTGCTGCAATATGAAGTTGAGTTAGGAGCTCCCGAAAAAATTCTGCTAAATTCACTAAAGCAATTTATTTTTAAATGGGTGATTCGAAAACCAGAAATGCAAGCGCAGGAATTTAAAGGGCAGCAAATTGTTATGGAGCTGTTTGAAGTTTTAGCCGTAGAGCCGGAACGTTTATTGCCTGAAAACACCCGTGTACGTTACTTGCATCAGCAACAAAAAGGTGGGAATGCTTTGCGCGTAATTTCTGATTACCTTTCCGGCATGACTGACGGTTACGCCGCTAAACTCTACCAGGAGTTGTTCTCGGTCAGCTCGCCCAAAAGTGCATTTCAGTAATTTTACTCATAAAAAACCGGAGCAATAAGCTCCGGCTTGTTATTCCGAAAAATAAGCCAGTTATGACAAACTGATATCGTCTTTCGCGTTACCTTTCTTTTCTGCTTTCTTGTCAGCCTTAGCCTCGCTCTTCGCATCGTCTTTCGCAGCAGCACGCTCAGCTTCACGAGTTTCTTTTGTTCGCTTTTCTGGTTTCGACAACAGAAGTTCGCGAATACGACCTTCTAATTCGTCGGAAATTTTAGGGTTCTCCTGCAAAAACTTCATTGAGTTAGCTTTACCCTGACCAATTTTGTCGCCGTTATAGCTGTACCAGGCACCGGCTTTATCAACCATTTTGTGTTTAACACCCAAGTCGATGAGCTCACCTTCTTTAGAAATGCCTTTGCCGTATAAAATTTGGAAATGCGCTTCTTTAAACGGTGGAGCTACCTTGTTTTTAACCACTTTCACGCGGGTTTCGTTACCCACAACTTCGTCACCTTCTTTCAATGCACCGGTACGGCGAATATCCAGACGAACCGAAGAGTAAAATTTCAATGCGTTACCACCCGTTGTGGTTTCAGGATTACCAAACATCACACCAATTTTCATCCGAATTTGGTTGATAAAAATACACATGGTGTTAGATTTTTTAATGTTCGAGGTTAGCTTACGCAACGCTTGAGACATTAGACGAGCCTGCAAACCAACATGGCTATCGCCCATTTCCCCTTCAATTTCCGCTTTGGGTGTTAGCGCGGCTACCGAGTCAACAATAACAATATCGACTGCGCCGGAACGAACCAGCATGTCGCAAATTTCTAAAGCCTGCTCACCAGTATCTGGCTGAGATATTAATAAGTCATCAACGTTAACGCCTAAAGCTTCCGCGTAAATCGGATCCAATGCGTGCTCAGCATCAACAAAGGCACAGGTCTTACCCATTTTTTGTGCCTCGGCAATCACTTCAAGAGTCATGGTCGTTTTACCACTGGACTCAGGACCGTAAATTTCTATAACTCGTCCAAAAGGTAAGCCACCAATACCAAGAGCAATATCCAGTCCTAGCGAACCGGTTGAAACAGAGTCGATATCCAGAGTCTGGTTATCGCCCAGACGCATGATAGAACCTTTACCAAATTGACGTTCGATTTGTCCGAGCGCTGCATCTAACGCCTTTTGACGATCATTGCTCATTATAAGCTCCGTTATTAATCACTGGTTTTATAAACAGTATACTGTACACATTTACAGTATCAAGCGTTGTTCTTATTTTTTCACTAAAACAAAAGTAACTTATTGTAATTCAATTAGATTTATAAGCTTACCCAGAACCGCATCTAAGGTTTGTAGACGCACCTGAGTGCGGTCACCCGCAAATTGTTCAGACCAGCACCAACAGCTGTCACTATTTGCTATTGCCATCCATACCAGACCCACCGGTTTCTCCGCTGTGCCACCCGCAGGCCCTGCAACACCACTTACTGCAATCCCCCAGTCGGCATCGCATGCCGCAATGGCACTAGTCGCCATTTGCTGAACACAAGCTTCGGATACTGCCCCGTGCTTTTCCAGTACGCGAGACTCAACCGACAACAACTTTTGCTTAAGACCGTTAGTATAGGTGATTAATCCACCATTAAACCAAGCAGAACTTCCCGCAACTTCGGTAATAGCGTATCCTATTCCCCCTCCGGTACAAGATTCTGCGGTGCATAGTGTCTGCTGCTTCTGCTGTAGACTCGAACCCACTTGTTCCGCGAGTTTAAAGGTTTGCGGCGCGATTGCCGTGGTTGCTAACATAACACTGGCTCCAGATAAGAATAATCAATTATGCCTGAATTCTCTGATAAACAGATCCAATCACATACCCCAATGATGCAGCAATACCTACGGATAAAAGCGGAGCATGCTGACATGCTTTTATTCTATCGCATGGGGGACTTTTACGAACTGTTTTTTGAAGACGCCAAGCGCTCAGCGCAACTGTTGGATATCTCCCTAACCGCGCGGGGTCAGAGTAATGGTGAACCTATTCCAATGGCAGGTGTTCCCTATCACGCAGTAGAAAGCTATCTGGCGCGCCTGGTCAATATGGGCGAATCGGTTGCCATCTGCGAACAAATTGGCGATCCGGCAACGAGCAAGGGCCCGGTTGAGAGAAAAGTCGTGCGTATTGTTACACCTGGTACCGTTACTGACGAGTCGCTGTTAGCAGAAAAAAGACAAAACCTGTTAGTTGCTATTTGCCCGCTGAATCCGAAACAGCCAGAAGCGGAATACGCGATATCCAGTCTGGAGCTAAGTAGCGGCCGTTTCTGGATAACCAAAGCCCATTCCAGTGAACAGCTGGCTGCAGAAATGCAGCGTTTAGAACCGGCCGAACTGCTCTATCCGGAATCTATCTCGTTAGCCGGGCTACCTTTGGCTAAAGCAAAATGCAAACGCCGACCGGCCTGGGAGTTTGAGCAACAAACCGCGTTTATGCTACTGACGCGCCAATTTGGCACTCAGCATTTAGAAGGCTTTGGTATCAAAAATAATGAGCCTACCTTGGCCGCTGCCGGTGCTATTTTGCATTATGTAAAAGAAACTCAACGCGCTGCTCTGCCTCATATTCAGGCGCTGGTTACAGAGCATCCGCAAGACGCTATTATTCTCGACGCCGCAACACGCAGAAACCTTGAGCTACAGCAGAGCATGGGTGAAGGCGATACGCATCTTTCGGCGGTACTCGACAAAACCGTTTCAGCTATGGGTAGCCGTCAGTTTCAACGTTGGTTGCAGCGCCCGGTTCGCAATCATCAGGAACTCAACCAGCGCTACGACGCTGTCGATGCGTTAAAAGAAAATCTGAGTTTTGAAAATATACAGCTAGCATTAAAACAGTTAGCCGACATTGAACGTATTGTTGCCCGTGTGGGCTTGCGAAGCGCGCGTCCGAAAGACTTTGCACGTTTGCGCGACAGCCTGGCTAAAATACCGGAAGTCAGAGCGTCTTTATCTCACCGTTCGCTGAGCTATCTGAAAGACATTATTGAACCCTTTCCAGAAGTTGTCGACTTGCTGACTAAAGCCGTTATTGAGCAGCCACCTTTATTGATTCGCGACGGTGGTGTTATTGCCGAAGGATACGATAAAGAGCTTGATGAATTGCGCGATCTTGCAACGGGTGCTACCGATTACCTGAAACAACTGGAGCAGCGTGAGCGTGAGAGAAGTGGTATTGCCACATTAAAAGTTGGCTATAACAGAGTTCATGGTTACTTCATTGAAGTCAGCCGGCAGTCATCAGAAGCGGTACCCGATGACTATCAGCGCCGCCAGACACTAAAAAATACAGAACGCTATATTATTCCTGAGCTAAAAGAGCACGAAGACAAAGTTCTGAATGCTCAGGCCCGCTCTCTGGCCAGAGAAAAATGGCTTTACGACCAACTCTTTGAGCACTTATTGCCACAGGTAAACGCACTGCAAAAAAGCGCTTCGGGTCTGGCTCAACTCGATACCTTGTGCTGTTTTGCCCGGCTGGCTGACAATTATCGTTATTGTCGCCCACAGCTGCAAAAGGAAACCAGCTTAATTGAATTGGAAGCAGCCCGTCACCCGGTTATTGAACAACTAAGCGATGAGCCTTTTATTGCTAACCCCATGTCGCTGGCACCTCAGCAACGTATGCTGATGATAACCGGCCCTAACATGGGCGGTAAATCGACTTATATGCGACAAGCCGCGTTAATCGTTATTCTGGCGCACATGGGCTGCTATGTACCAGCTGATAAGGCAATTATTGGCGACATCGATCGTATCTTTACCCGTATTGGTGCCTCTGATGATTTAGCCTCAGGCCGTTCGACTTTTATGGTAGAAATGACAGAAACCGCAAACATTCTGCATAACGCCACTGCAAAAAGCCTGGTGCTTATGGATGAAATTGGTCGTGGTACTTCAACCTATGACGGCTTGTCACTGGCGTGGTCTTGTGCCGACTACCTTTCCCGGCAACTCCAGTGTCTTACTTTATTCGCCACTCATTACTTCGAGTTAACCGAGTTGGCAGAAGAGTTGCCAGCCACGGTAAACGTTCACGTCGATGCGAAAGAGTACGGCGATACCATCGCCTTTTTGCATAAAGTAAGCCCTGGAGCAGCCAGTCAGAGCTTTGGTTTGCAAGTGGCTAAACTGGCCGGAGTGCCCGATCATGTCATTCATAAAGCAAAACAAAAGTTGTCAGAGCTGGAGCATACTCACCACGGAGTTTTAAACGACCCCAAACAAACCACTATGGAACTCACTCCTCCGCCTGAAGCTATCCCGTCTCATACAGAAAAACGCGACCCACTGCGTGATGAGCTGGAACAACTGGACATTGATGGTCTGACCCCGAAACAGGCGCTGGATATTCTTTACCAATGGCAGCAGAAACAAAAAGGCTCAACGAAAAGTTGAGCCTTTTTCATTACTGAAAATACTTTCAGTCATTGCTCTATTTACTGAGCAGTAAATAGAGAATCTAACGTTAAGCCTTGCTGTTTTAACGAATCACGTAATTTACGCAGGGCTTCCACTTGTATCTGTCGGACTCGCTCACGTGTGAGACCAATTTCACGACCAACATCCTCTAAAGTTGAAGGTTCATAGCCCATTAGCCCGAAACGGCGAGCGAGAACCTCACGTTGTTTCTCACTTAACGACTGCAACCATTCAGTGATATTTCCTTTCAGGTTTTCATCCTGTAAAACACCTTCCGGACCGGTATCCGCATCATCGGTCAGGATATCCAACAAGGCTTTATCGTTATCGCCGCCTATGGGCGTATCTACCGAACCAATGCGTTCATTCAGACGCAACATTTTGGTGATGTCGCCCACCGGCTTATCGAGGCTTTTCGCAATGTCTTCGGCAGTTGGCTCGTGATCCAGTTTATGCGCAAGTTCACGGGCAGCACGAAGGTACACGTTAAGCTCTTTAACAACGTGAATCGGCAATCTAATGGTACGCGTCTGGTTCATAATAGCGCGTTCAATCGTTTGTCGTATCCACCAGGTAGCGTAAGTTGAGAAACGAAACCCGCGTTCAGGATCGAACTTTTCGACCGCCCGAATAAGCCCCAGATTACCCTCTTCAACTAAATCTAATAACGGCAATCCGCGATTAGAATAACGACGGGCAATTTTAACAACCAGTCTGAGGTTACTTTCAATCATACGACGGCGAGCTGCTTTGTCGCCTTTCAATGCACGGCGGGAATAAAAGACCTCCTCTTCAGCAGTCAGTAAAGGAGAGAACCCAATTTCTCCCAGGTATAACTGCGTCGCGTCCATCTTCTTTTGATATTGAGTTGAAGACGAGGATAGCGCCTCTTCCAACTCTTCTGCTGTGCTGTCTGTGCTATCTACAATAGACTCTTCTTCATTAGCTTCGACGTTTTCAACTGCTTCTTCCTTTATGCGGCTCATAACAAGCTCCTGTTATACTGAACACCGTGTTACAACACACGTCGACTTCCTTATCTTGTTATTATTATTCCCACATGACTAGCGAGATTTGGGTAAGTAATGCCTCGGATTGACTGACTTACCACGAAAACGAACCTCAAAATGCAATTTCACACGAGAACTACCGGAATCTCCCATACGTCCGATAGTCTCACCTACGTCCACCCATTCTCTCTCCTGTACCAGAATGTCTTCATTGTGAGCGTAGGCAGTAATAAAATCATCGTTATGTTTCAAAATGATTAAATTACCAAACCCGTGTAATGCGTTTCCAACGTAAAC
Source organism: Idiomarina sp. PL1-037 (assembly GCF_034422975.1). Lineage (NCBI taxonomy): Bacteria > Pseudomonadati > Pseudomonadota > Gammaproteobacteria > Alteromonadales > Idiomarinaceae > Idiomarina > Idiomarina sp. PL1-037. The sequence continues at coordinate 1,318,565 of NZ_CP139873.1, read as the reverse complement.
CACTTTTCCTGCCGCCGCGGCGTTAACTGAATCACCCCGACCACCGGCAAAATCTATTCCTTTATTGCCTTGTTCACGCAACGAGAAGTCAGCTATTATCTTCCCCGATGAAGGCCAACGCCAAATAATATTGTTATTACTCGGTTGAGCCACTTCGGACCGTTCAATTCGCTGAATCGGTTGGCTCTTGCTCCCCTTATCGGTTTGTTTTCCAACCGTTTTTCTCGCGCTTGTTTTTTGACCATACCCTTTCTGTTTCTTATTAGCAACGGGCGTTTTTATATTATTTTGTGCGTTATCAGAGGCTTTTTTATTCTGTTTAGCACTAGCTGTTCGCTGCGCCTTTCTGGCTGTGGTGGCGCCTCGTTGCGGTGCGCTTTCCAAACTCAACTTTTGTCCCGGATAAATAGTGTAAGGTTTTTGTAAATTATTGATATGGGCAATATCCTGGACATCCAGGTTAGCCCGGAAAGCTATTGAATAGAGTGTTTCTCCGGGCTGAACTTCATACTCTTTGTCGTTAATTGAGTTGGCTTCAAAATCGCGGTAAGTTTTTCCGGTATAGAGTTCTTCGACGGGCGCAGGTGCCGACCGGCCACTGCAAGCCTGCAGCAGAATGATGGCAAAAACCAATAATAGAGATTGCTTAATTGCCCCGGACGATACCAACATCATTTATACCAACTGCGCTATTACGTACCCAATAATAACCAGTATTACCAGTGTCCAGCCAATGCGGTCAACATATTCACGAAGTTTCACGCCCATTTCCGGCCCACCAGTGCGCAACAGCCAGGCCACCAGATAAAAGCGCATACCGCGACTGATAGCCGATGCAATAACAAAAGGAAAAAACGCTATTTGCATAACGCCGGCAGTTACCGTAAACAGTTTATAAGGAATGGGAGAAAAGCCTGCAATAAATACTATCCAAACACCCCAGTCCGAAAACCAGCCCTGCACAGTAAGCAGCTTCGACTCATAGCCAAGTGCCTCAACCGCTGGCAGAACTAGTGATTCATAGGCCCAGTAGCCGAGAAAGTAGCCTAAAATTCCGCCTGCGACTGAGGTAACTGTCGTCAGAAACGCTAATCGCCACGCCCTTTTAGGCTGGGTCATTGCCATTGGCGCCAGCATAACATCGGGTGGTATAGGAAATATCACCGATTCGGCAAAACTCAACAGACCAAGAATAATGTCTGCTCTGGGGTGCTGAGTCCAGGATAATACTTTATCGTACAGTGCGGAGAACAGCTTCAAACGACATCTCCCTTAACTAAAGGCACGAAACGCACATCACCAATACGCTGTTGTTCCAAAGAGTCACCAAAGCGACGCATAACGACCAGGCTCTGCGACTGGTTCTGTTCGCCGACCGGAATGATCATCACGCCGCCGTCGGCAAGCTGATCCACTAAATCCTGAGGTATGTCGCTGGCAGCCGCGGTAACAATAATGCCGTCGAACGGACCCTTGCTGCGCCAGCCTTTCCAGCCATCGCCATGACGCATGGCAACATTATGTAAATCCAACTGCCGCATGCGTCGCTTGGCCTGATACTGCAACGTAGCAATACGCTCAACACTGAAAACCTTGTCAACCAGCTGAGCCAGAACCGCCGTCTGATAACCCGACCCTGTGCCTATCTCCAGCACATTTTTACAATGATGCTGCATTAATAACTGCGTCATTGTTGCCACCATTAATGGCTGCGAAATGGTCTGCCCGTTACCAATAGGTAGTGCCGTATTTTCATAGGCTTTGTGAGCTAATGACTCGGGCATAAACAGATGTCTTGGGGTTTCAGATATCACCCTCAAAACCTCTTTGTTGGTAATGCCGAGATCCTCTAATTGTTGAATCAGCCGCTTAACCCGCGACTGTCCATTACTAATCATCATTTTTGTTGTTTTAACCAGTCTGTCAGTGTATCGGTGTGTCTTTGCGCTGTCATATCCAGGCTTAGCGGTGTAATAGAAACATACCCCTCTTGAATCGCGGTAAAATCAGTATTAGGTTCATCACTTGCATGATGCCCAATGGGTCCATACCAAAAGATTTCGCTGCCAAAAGGGTCTCGGTCGTGAACCATGGTCTCTGCACGATGCCGACGCCCCAATTTAGTCACCCGCGTGCCTTTTAACTTATCGTAGGTCGTATAAGGCACATTGATATTCAGTACCGTATCCAGTCGCAGCGGATCGTTTTCCATATTTGCGACAATTTCTGCCACGACTCGCCCGGCGGTGTCATAGTAGTCGTGTCCACGGCCCCCCATTGACACCGCAATCGAAGGCAGCCCCATAAAACGCCCCTCCATCGCGGCCGCAACCGTGCCCGAGTACAATACATCATCACCCATATTGGGGCTGTCATTAATACCAGATACGACTAAATCCACGTCTTCAGCCATTGGCGAATTTGTACCTAAATGAACACAATCTGTCGGCGTGCCATTAACAGAATAGAAGCCATTATCCAGCCGGCGCACCCGCAAAGGATTATGTAAGGTTAACGAATTACTGGCACCACTGCAGTTACGATCCGGAGCTATCACTCTTACATCTGCCACTTCCTTTAAAGCCTGGTACAACGCGAGAATTCCCGGAGCGTGTACGCCGTCATCATTACTCAATAGAATTTTCATCATCTGGATTCACCACTTAAGTCCACAATTTCATTTAACACGGCTGTTGCATAAGCACCGGATGGAAGCGTAAAGCGAAGTTCTGCGTCCTTGCCCTGCCAACTCATTTCTGGGTTTTCTATGCGCAACAGAATAGCCCGCCGAGCTGCTTCTACACGCAGCTTTTTGAGCGCCTGTAACCAACTATCGAAAGCTTGTAAAAAACGTTGTTCAAAGGCCTCGGCTTCCCCCTTAACTAAGGGTTTAGTCGTGCTTCCCGCTAAAGGTGCCGTTAAGTAAATATTGTTATTTGCCAGCCGTTGTTTAAGTTCGTCGTCCCATTGCTCTACGGTAAAAACCGACTGGGAGCCTTCCAGCATGACACAATCACCTTCCAGATGGCCCTCAATACCAAAGTCGCGTATTCGCTCAGCCACTATCTCGTTAAATAAATAGCTGCGCAGTGCAGACAAATAGAGGCTTCGTTTGGTGCGGCTGATACGCGGTGGTCGGCTCGCCATAAGCCAGCGCTCTGCCTGGGCTACGTTATCTCCGCTGCGGCCAAAGCGCTGCTCGCCAAAATAATTTATTACACCCCGCTCACTCACTCCTTGCCAGAGCTTTTCCAGCGCCTCTCTGGAACTAACATTAGCTAACCGGATAACGAAGCGATTCGCACGGTGAAACCCCGTCTTTAATTTTTTGGTTCTGCGTATTACTCGCTCAACTGACATTTCTTCATCATTTAACTCGTTCCAGTTAAGCGTTTCTTTGCCGGGTAGCTGAATAGAAAACCATTGCCAGGTCACCGCCTGACGATCTTTTAACCCTGAGTAACTGACATTTCTCTCTGATACTCCGGCAAACCGGGCTATTTTCTCCGCACAAAAATTTGTATTAGCTCCGGTTTTCCTAACCCAAAGCCACTGGTGCTCACCTTCACCGTCATCGGCAACATCCAGCTGCTCAATAACCTGAAAATCTTCCGGCGTCTGTTTAAATTCGGCCTGCGGTCTGTGCCCTTTATGTAAACGTGGTAACTCAGCCAAAGACACTTGTGAGGGTGCCAACATTAAAATGACTCCATAAGAACCACGGCATGACAGGCAATACCTTCTTCACGCCCCACAAAGCCCAATTTTTCTGTCGTTGTCGCTTTGACATTCACATTATCGATGCAGGTTTTTAAACATTGAGCAATACTGGCCCGCATATCGTCAATACGAGGTGCCATTTTCGGAGCCTGAGCGACAACGGTTACATCAATGTTACCGGTCTTAAACTCTTTGTCCTGACATAGACTTACTGCATGACTCAGCAATTCGGCACTATCTGCCCCGGCATAGCGTTCATCGGTATCCGGAAAGTGCTGACCAATATCACCCAAAGCTAAAGCGCCCAATAACGCGTCGGTGACAGCGTGCAGAACAACATCTCCGTCGGAATGAGCGACAAGTCCCTGATCATGCTCAATTTCAATGCCTCCTAAAATCAAAGGCTTATCAGAACCCCAACGATGAACGTCATAACCATGGCCAACACGGATTTTCATGAACGACTGCCCTCTTTAATTTTTATGATCATTATTGTTCGCTAATAACCAGTCGCGAACACATTCAAAATCTTCCGGATGAGTCACTTTTAAATTACGGATAGACCCGGGAATAAGCGCCGGCTGAAAGCCACACCATTGCATAGCCGACGCTTCGTCCGTTAACTGAGGGTTTAGCGCTCCCATCTGCTCAATAGCCTGGCGTAAACGTTCTGCATGAAAAACTTGTGGTGTCTGTGCCTGCCAAAGCGCTTCCCGATCAACACTGGATTCTATATGAGTCAGACCGTTTTCATTATTGATAGCGATAACAGCACGTTTCAAAGAGTCTCTTACCGGAATGGCCAGAATTGCGCCTTGAGGATCCGTTAATCCATAATCAATAACCGCTGTTAGTGCCCTTTTCGGTAAGCACGGACGCGCTGCATCATGCACCAGCACGTGGGTAGCCCCTTGCGAAACGGCAACTTTAACTCCAGCCATTACAGATTCGGCACGGCTATTCCCGCCTTGTACAAAATGAACCTTTATTGGCAGGGTTTCTTTAAGCTCAATAAGGTATTCACCATTAGGGTCAGAAACCGCGACGAAAACCTGTTTCACCCGCGAATCGTTCAATATGGCTTCGATGCTGTACTCCAGCAAAGTCCGGTTAGCGACCGTGAGAAACTGTTTGGGGACGTTTGTCTGCATACGGCTTCCGTTGCCAGCCGCAGGAATTACAGCCATTAACGAATCAGCCTGACCGTCTGCGTGGCTCTCTGACTCACTTTTCATCTCGCTCACCCGTTCATGCTATGGGTTACGATCAGGTACAAGACGGAAGAAAAATTCATCTTTTTTTACCATCCCTAGTTCGTTACGGGCACGCTCTTCCAGCGCATCTTCCCCTTCGCGCAAATCTTCGATATCTGCGTAAATAAGTTGGTTACGTCTTTCCAGATTTTCATTCGTATTTTTCTGACTGCTGACTTCTTGCTGCAACCGCCAATAATCCGGTAGGCTGTTTTTGCCAAACCACAGACGGTATTGTAACGCAAGGAACAAGGCCAACAACACGACCAGAGTCACCCGCATGCTCAGCTCCGTTGTTTTTCCTGTTATCATTATGAAGACTATTGGCGTGACTGAAAAGCCGTTTTCAGCATTATAAGACAAAAGAGGTTCATTTGGAGTATTTCGCTGCCGCAATAGTATTTTTCTTCGCAGCTTTGATTCAGGGGGTAAGCGGTTTTGGCTCCGGTTTGTTAGCCGTCCCAATTCTGGCGCTGTGGTTTCCTATTAGCTTACTTACGCCTGCGCTGTCTGTCGTTAATATTGTGATAGGCGGCTGGATTTATTGGAAAAACAGAGAAGCAGCTCGCCCGTCTCAATGGAAGTGGCTGATTTTTTCAGGCGTCATCGCCTCTCTGATATCGGGCTCCTTGCTGCTAAGCGTAAACGAACAGCTTATTAAACTGGTTCTCGGTTTTGTCATACTGGCTGTTGCACTCGCACTAGCCAGCGGTAAACAACTACCAACAGCGGAACATACGCCCGGACATATTGCAGTGGGTACGGGCTCCGGCTTACTCAACGGACTAATGACATTAGGCGGGCCTCCCATTGTTTTATTTCTGGCCAATGCCCGTATTCCCAAACAGCAATTTCGCGCTACGCTCAGTCTGTTTTTCTGCTGCATTGCCATGGCAAATGTCGCGAATTTCTCGCGCCAGTCTATTTACACAGAGTCCCATTTTTATTTGGTGCTCACCTTACTACCCTGCGCGCTTATTGGCGCCAGCGTCGGGCAAAGACTTCAACACCATGTATCAGAACAGCGTTTTCGACAGTTGACTCTGGCATTAATGATACTTTCGGGAGTCAGTGTCGTAATGCAAAGTATTAAATAATTTTAGTACTCCAGCCACTAGCTCTGGTAAAATTAACTTTATGCTTGAAGCCCTATACGCATTTTTTGATTTGGGTCAATTTTCCCAACCCTCTATAAATGGCTCCCATAATCCTGGGTTAGTCACTCTCTCTTATTGTGTTGCGCTACTTGCCTCTTATACCGCAATACTCACGCTGGAGCGCGTACGAATATATCAGGCAAAGTTTGCTCGCTACAGTTGGCTAGTTGTCAGTGCGGCCATCTCTGGTGTCGGCGTCTGGAGTATGCATTTTATTGGTATGCTGGCTTTTGAACTTAACCTTCCCATGAGTCATGGCGTATTATTAACTCTTATTTCGGTTGTCCCTGCCATTGTCGGCAGTTTTATTGCCATGAAAATCCAAATATCTGAGTCGTCGGGCGGTGCTATAATAATAGCAGGCACTATATTAGGCGCAGGTATTGGCCTCATGCACTATACCGGTATGGCTGCAATGCAAGTGCCAGCTCACCTTCGTTATGACCCATTTTGGTTTATACTTTCGGTCGTTATTGCCGTATCGCTGGGCATTATTGCCTCTCTTGCATATCGGCATTACAAGCGAACCCAAAAAACCAGCTGGTTCACACGAAGAAGTGCACAAGTTGTTGTAGCAGCTATTATTGCTCTGGCTATCTCAGGTATGCATTATACCGCCATGATCGCGGCTAATTTTTATCCTGCAAGAGAACCCGATACAACATTCATAGGCCACGGCAACTGGCTGGCGTATGTTGTCGGCATTGGTTCGTGCTTAACCGCTTTGATGGCTATTATAGCCTCGCAGATAGACCGGCGTTTACAGCAGCAGCAAAAATTGGCCCAAATGTCGGCAGAGCAACTTTATGAAGTTATTAGTGCCATAGATGACGGCTTGTTGCTATTCGACGAGCACAACCGTGTTTTATTAGCGAACCAGGCCTTTACGCGACTCACTGGGGAGGAACTAAAACAATTAAAAGGAAGTAAACTCAATATTGAAAACTATATTGAGCACGCCGATAAATTACTGGAAAATATCAAGAGCACGTTAGTTCATAGAGCAGCATGGCAAGGTAAAGTTAATGCGAAAAAGCGCTCTGGCGCGACTTTTCCTGTACGCTTAAGTATTTCAGAAGTACGCTACAACCAACAAAAAGAACGACATTTTGTCGCAACGGTCACCGACATTAGTGCAGAAGTTGAGTCCAGTGAACGTATCCGTAACCTGGCTTACAACGATGCCTTAACCGGATTAGCGAATCGCCGTTCTTTGTTGGATCATTTGCAGGATAAGCTTGCAACCGATAAGAAAGACGGGCAAAACGGCGCGTTAATTCTGTGCGATATCGATAAATTTAAAATACTGAATAATACCCTGGGTTCGGACATGGGTGATTTGCTGCTAAAACGCGTGGCAGAAAGGCTGAAAAGCTCAACCAAAGCCAACTCATTCCTGGCGCGTTTGAGCGCGAACGAATTCGCCGTTGTGTTAACTGGCCTTGAGCGCGGTAATTCAATTAACATAAAACAGCAATTGTTGACCCGAATTTATCAATTGCAGGATCAACTACAACAGCCCTATCAGTTAAACAGCTATACACACCTTTGCTCCTTTAGCGCAGGCGCTTCCTTGTTTGACGACAGCGAATCAAATGCTGAAACCTTAATGACGCAGTCAGGCCTCGCATTATCTCACTCAAAACGCAAAGGCACGGGAGAGGTCTCACTGTTCCGTCAAGACTTTGCCGATGCAGTCAGCAAACGAGTCAAACTGGAAGAGCAATTGCGTCATGCAATAAAACAGAACGAATTCGAACTTTATCTGCAACCCCAGGTAAATGTTGAGTCAAAGGCTACCGGAGCTGAAGCACTCATCCGCTGGAAACAAAGTGATGGTCGCTTTGTTTCTCCTTCTGACTTCATTCCTTTAGCCGAAGAAACCGGTTTGATTGTTCCTCTGGGGTACTGGATTACTGAGCGCGCCTGCCAAATTCTCCAGCAATGGCAACAGAGCCCGGAAAAAGCAAAGATGCAACTGTCGATTAACGTCAGTGCCAAACAATTTCAACAACCCGAATTTGTTGAGCAGGTTCAACTTCTGGTAGAAAAGTATGAGGTACCGCCTCATAAGTTAAAGCTGGAGCTCACAGAAAGCTTACTGATGGATGACATTTCCAGCGTCACCAACAAAATAAAGCGTTTGAAGCTGCTTGGTATTGAGTTCGCGCTGGATGATTTCGGTACGGGTTACTCGTCTCTTTCCTATCTTATGCAAATTCCGTTCGACACCCTGAAAATTGACGTGTCGTTCGTACGCAATATGCTGGATAGTAAAGAAAAAGCTCAAATTGTTCACACCATTATTCAGCTAGGAGAAAGTCTAAAACTGAACATTGTTGCTGAGGGAGTCGAAACCGAAGAACAGTTTAATTATTTGGCCCGGCTAAATTGCGATACCTTTCAAGGCTACCTGTTCAGTAAGCCCGTACCTGAGTCCGAACTTCTGGCAGATAAGACAGCTCCATAGCTTAACGTAGCTGGCTGTCTTTACTCCCCCTCCGGTTAAAGCCCGCTTTGCTTGAATCCTGCTTGTCGAGTTCCGCCTGGCATTCCACACACAGACGAACACCCGGAATAGCTTTGCGCCGGGCTTCCGGAATAGGCTCACCACACTCTTCGCAAAACTCCAGACTTTCGCCGCCGGTAAGTTTGCTGCGTACGCGTTTTACTTCATCTTCGGTACTGGCATCAATTTGTTCCTGTACGGCACCATCGTGCGACCAGCCACCCGCCATATACAACTCCTTAGAAAAAATGGAGAACACAAACAGACGCTGAGTCTGATACATTAACTATAACGTAAAAATTAACTGCTATTCAGGTTTTACCTATAAGAAACGCCTATGAAACTTATTTATACCCATGAAAACAAACTATTAGTGGAAAACGCTCGTAACCTATTGCAAATGGAAGGCATTGAAACGGTTATGAAAAATGAGTTTTCCAGTGGCGCCGCTGGTGATTTAGCGCCATTAGATACCTGGCCTGAGCTCTGGCTTGTTGAAGATACTCAACTCGCTGTCGCTAAAACACTGATTGAAAACATGGAAGAGCAGGCTAACGGGGCGGACTGGCGTTGCAATAATTGTCAGGAAATTAACGGAGCCGCTTTTGAAGTCTGCTGGAATTGTGGAAGCCCGGCTTAATGATTCATACAAAACGAAAGGAGATTTAAAATGAACGGAAGTGAAACTTATACCATGGCTTATTGGGGCGTTCTTATTGCACTAGTCATTTTGCTGGTTCAATGGGTTATTGCCAGTGGTCAAAAAGCGAAGCAACCCGGTGCCGTCCCGGGCAAAATCGACGACTCACTGAGTCATTCATCTTTTGTGTTTCGTGCTCATCGTACCCTAATGAACTCATTAGAGAACTATCCGCTGATGCTGGGCACAGTATTTCTTGCTTTCTTCATAGGTGCCAGCGCTTTCTGGACGGGGCTGTTTATCTGGATTTTCGCTATTGCACGCTTAATTCATATGGTTCTTTACTACGCCATAGCAACAGAGAAAAACCCCAGTCCCCGCAGCTATTTCTTTATGATAGGTTTAGCCGGTAACATTGCATTATTGATCTTATGCGGCATAACTCTGATCTAATTATCATTAGATCTATTTACTTAACGGGCCGACAATGCGCCGGCCCGCTATAACTATTGATAACAAATAAATATAACTATAATTTGGTAAGACAACAAAGGTAAGAGTTCCAAATTCTATGAAAGCATTTTTATCCATCACGGCAATCAGCGCCTTTTTAATTGGCTGCAGTAGTGCGAGCTTTAATACAAACGTAGAACCCTATGCGAAAAATAAATATCGAATGATTGCGGTGAAAGAGTATTCATTTCAGCAAATGATCACATTTCAAGCTGAATCACTTGGCGGAGTATCTGCTAACTACTGTCAACAGAACCTCAAAGACCCCAAAGCTAATCAGTCAGCCGTCATCGACAACTTAAAAACCAAAGTTTATCAAAGAGGAGGGAATGGGCTAGTTATTGAGCAATGCCGTTCTTCAAAATACCGATCCTGTGAAAGTTATATTGAATGCTATGGTTCTGCTTACAACGTTCCTGAAGATTAATATACATAGCTAAGTATTATACATCAGCCCATTCTCTTAACAGGTTATGAAACACTTTGGTTAGGCGATCAAAGTTTTCAGACTTACCGTTTGCATCAAATTCAGCTTTCAACGATTGCTCTATATCAAAGAGTAACTCTCTGTAATTAGGCTGCTTAATTAAGCTTTGCACCCAGCCTATCATTGCCAGCCTCGAACCTTTAGTAACCGGATTAACCCGATGTAGGTAATGACTCGGATACATGAGAATATCTCCCTGCCCCAGTCGCCAGCTCCGCTCGCCACTGGCATCCTCAATAACCAGCTCCCCGCCTTCAAAATCCGATAATGGTGACAAACCCAGCGTAAAAGAAATATCGGTTCTTACACCGTTCATTAAGGAATCATCCATGTGGGTACCATAGTACTCTCCCTGCTGATATCGGTTTATAGTCACCCGCGCGACCTGCTTTGGCCGCATAACCGATTGCACCAGAGCATTTTGCTGAAGCCTGTCCAGCAACACCTGAGTAGCCGCCTCAGACTTTTTACCCGACAGTTGCTGGTTATTTTTTACATCTTTCGCTGCCCAGCCTGCGGTTTTTTTGCCATCGCGAAACTGCCCGGCATCAAGACCCGCAACAATACTCTTTACTGTGTCTGTATCAACGGCGTTGCTAATTTGTAATATCATGCTTCCACACTTCTAACTTGCGAATAGTTATCATTTCTGCAAATATACATGAGTTAACTCTCTCAAAAAAGCATACTAAGGTCTTTATATGTTTGAAAAGAAAAAAGTTTGGCTTGGCGTTGGCAGTGTTCTGGCCACCACCGTAGCAGCATCACAAGTAACAGCAGCGCCACTGACGCAACCGGGCGCAGCACCGTCTATGTTCATGGCAGCCCCTATGGCAGAAGGCGAAATGGCCGCCCCTGAAATTGATTTAAACACCAATGACACCGCTTTTCTGGCGCAGTTGGGTTTTATTCGCGGCCATTTATGGGTGGGAATGAAACTTTACGAGCAAGGTCACATTGAAATGGCCAAAACTCATATGAAACACCCGGGTGACGAGCTCTACAGTGGCCTCACTGAGGCATTTGAAGCACGCGGCTTACCCGGATTTGCCGAACCGTTAAATACCCTGGCGGAAAGTGTCATTAATGATAAAGATGAAGACACGGTTATGAGCAACTACAAGACTCTGCTGGACTCTGTCAGCGCTAATGAACCTATTGCTGACATGTCAGCTAAAGACGTGATACTGAGTGTTTCATCAATGCTAATGGTAGCCGCCGACGAATACGCTATTGGCATTCAAAATGGCGAAGTCGCTAACGTGCACGAATATCAGGACGCCATGGGCTTTAAAGAAATTGCGCTCGAACGTTTAAACCGCATTAATGATAAAGAAGCAAGCAAAGCTGAAGAAGCCATTAGCGAAACCCGCAAGGTCATCGGTAATCTTGAAAACCTCTGGCCTACCACAACTCCAGAAGGAAAATTCGAAGGTGACCCGAGTAAAATTTACGGTGCTGCCTCTCGTATCGAACTGGAAGCACGCAGTATTTAATACCCACCAGCCTGCATTAGGCTTACTTCTTTTACACATAAAGGAGTAGGCCTGAGTTACCCCTTCATTTCACTCGTAAAAGCTCATTAAAGAAGTATTCTAAAGGCATCTTAAGTCAATGACGAAGGTGTCGTTATGAGCATTCAATCTCTTTGCAAAGTATCACTTATTGCCGTGTCACTCGCGGGTTTATTCGTAAGCCAGGCAGTCGATGCCAGCGAGGGCGAAAACGTTTACAAAAAATATTGTCAGGCTTGCCATCAGCCAAATGGTAAGGGCATGCAAGGTGTTTTTCCACCACTGGCAAATAACCCGAACCTAAAGGACAAACCGTCTTATATCGCCGAAACCATAATTCAGGGTAAGTCAGGCGCTATCACCGTTAATGGAACTAACTACAACGGCGCTATGCCGCCCATGGGTTATCTGAAAGACGCCGATATCGCGACCTTAGTCAACTACATCAATACCGAGCTTGCAGATGGCAGTGAAACTATCACAGCCGAAGCCGTTGCCAGTTTGCGTTAAACCTATTTGTTATCAGTTAAAGGAAAAATCATTATGAAAACTCTAAGTTTATCAATTATCAGTGCATCCCTTCTGGCCGCTATGGCCTCTGCATCAACTCCGGTTAATGCGGAAGAACTCAGCCTTAAACATGACAGCGAATATGTCATTGATGGTAAAATCTTTGGCTTACCAGAAGCTAAAGTGTACCGTGAAGACTACAGCGGCCCGGCGGTTGTTGGCGACTACCTTACTCAGGTTCCAAATATCGCCAAGCTCGACTATGAAGGCAACAAAACTCACGATGTACGCATGGATGTGTTCTCTCAGAAAATAGAAGTTGCTCCGGGAGTAACCTATTCAGCCTGGACATTCGGTGGCTCAGTACCCGGTCCCGTATTACACGTGCGTGAAGGCGACCGTGTCATTTTCAAAATGAAAAACCGCTCTGACGAAGAAGTGACTATCACGAAGCCGGTAAAAAATGGTTCGCCATTTTTCCAGCAAGTACAAGCCAACGGTTATCAGAATAACCAGCCTGTCGTTAACCCAATGCCCCACTCTATGGACTTTCATAGTGGCACAGTAGCAGCGGAAGACAAATGGCGTACCATTTCTCCGGGTGAAACTATTGAGTTCGAATGGATAGCCAACTACGCGGGGACTTATATGTATCACTGTGGTACTTCCAGCGTACTTATGCACACAGCTATGGGGCAGTATGGCGCCGTTGTGGTATCTCCTAAAGATGGCTACCCAACTGACAAAGACGTTGATAAAGAATTCGTTCTGGTGCAATCAGAGCATTATCTGGAAGAGGCATCAGAAGGTAACTACATCTATAACCACGGTGCAGCTTTAGACCGCCAACCAAGTCATGTGACCTTTAATGGCCATGTTGCAGCACTTAGCGACAACCCTTTACGCGCGAACGAAGGTGACCGTGTGCGCTTACATGTGTTAAACGCAGGTCCGTCGGGCACTTCCAGCTTCCACGTTATTGGTGCCATTTTCGACCGCGTCTGGTACGAAGGTGACCCGCGTAACGAATGGTACGGCATGCAAACCGTACTGCTGGGTGCCAGTAACAGTGCGACAATTGAGTTTATTGTTCCGGAAGAAGGCATCTACAAGCTGGTCGATCACGAATTTGCTGATGCAGAGCGTGGCGCAGCTGGCGCATTAATTGCCGGTCCGCGCAAAGAGAAATAAGGGGAAACTTATGGTTAAGTGGCTTGGAGTTGCAGGTGTTTTATTGTCACCGTTAGTGCTTGCCGATCCAGTTCTGATCAATGGCGGTGCGTTTAAGCCACCGGTATTACTGGACAAAGAGCGGCTCAGCATAGAGATGGAAAGTTTCATGCTGGACTCAACTCCGGTCACTAACCAAGAGTTTCTGGAATTTGTCATTGAACAACCGCAGTGGCAGCGAGACAACATCGCTGCCCTATTCCATGACGGAAATTACCTGAAGCATTGGGATGATAATACTGGATTTGCTGAAGGCAAAGAAAACGAACCCGTCACTTATGTCTCCTGGTTTGCCGCACGCGAATACTGTTCCGCACAAGGTGGCCGCCTGCCCGACCTTAACGAGTGGGAGTATGCGTCGGTCAAATATCGGCAACAGCAGAACATCAGCGATGATGACTATGCCCGCAACTTGTTTGCCTGGTACAGCCAGCCACACAGCGCGAAACAACAAACTGTCGACCCAAATGCTGACCAATTGATGCACATGCACGACCGTGTCAACGAATGGGTAGACGACTATCAATTATTACTAACCAACGGCGATGACGTCGATTTGCTCTCCGGTTCATGTGGCGACGGAGCGCGCTTTATGTCGAGTTTTAGTAACGCCAATTACGCCACATTTTTCCGTTATCAGTCGCGCAGTGATTACGCCCCGCAAAGTGCAACCAGCACTATGGGTTTTCGTTGCGCATACGACCTGGAGAACGATCATGAATAAATTGCTAAAATTGACCGCCCTGGCCTCTTTGATCTTTGCTGCCCAGTCTCTTGCGCAGGATCATTCGCATCACGATATGCACAAGAATCAGACAGCTAACGACCACAGCAATCATACAGCAATAAACGCAGCAGAGGTCTCTCACTCCGAGTCGGTATACCAGGTAGATGCGACCTGGAACACGCATAAGAATAGCGAACTCAAGCTTTCAGAACTTGAAGGCCAGCCGGTTATTCTTTCCATGATTTATGGCAGTTGCACCACCGCCTGCCCAGTCTTGGTCCATGATGTAAAACGCTTATACAGCAAGCTGGACGAAGACACTAAACAGCAAGTTAAGCTCGTTATGGTGAGTTTTGACACCGCTCGCGATACACCCGAAGCGCTAGCTGACTACGTCAAGCAATACAAGCTTAACAACGACAGCTGGCTGTTTCTGAACGGTTCGGAGCAGGATATCAGAACCTTAGCTACAGTACTTGGCGTGAGGTATCGCCAGCGTCCCGACGGTGATTTTGATCACAGCAATTTGATCACTATTCTCGATAAGCAAGGGCTTATTGTTGAGCGTATAGAAGGTTTAAGCCAGCCGATGGAGAAGCCAGCTAAAGTTGTCGCCAAACTGGTTAACGATTAACGACGGTTGCATTCGTTCTAAGATTTTGTTCCACTAAAAAGGAATCTTGTCGGAGTGCCGGTTACTTTCTTGATTAAGTAACCGGCTGAGACCGCAATTGCGGGATCCGTTGAACCTGATCAGGCTAATACCTGCGAAGGGAACAAGAGAGCATCAGCATGACACAACCGTCGTTTCTGCGCTGGTGTTCCTTTCAACACTCCTGACAAGCATCTCTAACATCAACAAAATGAGAGAATGCTATGTCGACTGCACCATCGAATAACCGTTTAAACCGCCAACAGGCTGAATCCTTTTTATCGTCGTTATCCGGGCATTATTACCCTAATTCCAGCCGTGAATTTCTTTCAGGCAGTAACAAAGACATCCAGGTACCCTTTCGCCGCATTCATTTAAGCGAAACTTTGCACCAACCCACGCCGGGTGTGAAGTTACCACCGAACGATCCGGTCGATGTGTATGATACTTCCAGCATTTACGGCGACCCGGAAGCTGCAATTGACGTGAACGAGGGTTTGAGAAAAATTCGTGAAAACTGGATCAAGCAACGTCATAGCGAGAACCAAGAAGACAATCACGGTATTACTCAACTGGCCTACGCCCGGCGCGGCATCGTTACGCCCGAAATGGAGTTCATAGCACTGCGTGAGAATATGGGGAGAGAGCACCTTGAAAACCCCATAACGCCGGAATTCGTGCGCGACGAAGTCGCCAGTGGACGCGCGATTATTCCCGTTAATACCCACCATCCCGAATCTGAACCGATGATTATTGGCCGCAACTTTTTAGTCAAAGTGAACGCCAACATTGGTAACTCCTCAGTCAGTTCGTCTATTGAAGAAGAAGTTGAAAAGCTGGTATGGGCCACGCGCTGGGGCGCTGATACCGTTATGGACTTGTCTACCGGGCGTAATATTCACCAAACCCGGGAATGGATCTTACGAAATAGCCCGGTCCCCATTGGTACGGTGCCTATCTACCAGGCATTAGAGCGCGTCAATGGAATTGCTGAGGATCTGAGCTGGCCCGTATTTAAAGACGTGCTGCTGGAACAGGCTGAGCAAGGGGTAGACTATTTTACGATTCACGCCGGCGTACTGCACGACTTCATTAAGCTAACCGCAAAACGAGTGACCGGCATTGTCTCCCGTGGCGGTTCGATTATGGCGAAATGGTGTATGGCGCATCAGCAGGAAAGCTTCCTTTACCAACACTTCCGGGACATCTGCAAAATTTGTGCGAAATATGACATATCACTGTCTTTGGGGGACGGCTTACGCCCCGGCTCCATAGCCGACGCCAACGACGAGGCTCAGTTCGCAGAGCTGAGAATACTCGGCGAGTTGACTCAAATTGCCTGGGAGTACGATGTACAGGTGATGATAGAAGGCCCCGGCCATGTGCCTATGCATAAAATTCAGGAAAACATGGATGAGCAATTAAAGCACTGCCACGGTGCGCCGTTTTATACCTTAGGACCGCTAACCACAGATATAGCACCAGGTTACGACCACATTACCTCAGGTATTGGTGCTGCGATGATCGGCGCCTTTGGCTGTGCCATGCTCTGCTATGTTACCCCGAAAGAGCACTTAGGTCTTCCCAACAAGGAAGATGTCAAACAAGGGATGATCGCCTACAAAATAGCGGCTCATGCAGCCGATTTAGCCAAAGGGCACCCAGGCGCTCAGGCCCGGGATGACGCTATGTCAAAAGCCCGCTTCGAATTCCGCTGGGAGGATCAATTTAATTTGGCGTTGGACCCGGTTACCGCTCGCAGCTATCACGATGAAACACTGCCTCAGGATTCGAACAAAACTGCGCAGTTCTGCTCTATGTGCGGTCCTAAGTTCTGCTCCATGAAAATTTCTCATGAGGTGCGTCAATACAATCCGGACACTCGCATTGATGTAAAAGTAAAAGATGCGGCGACCGCAGGAGCAGAATAATGTCGGTACCTGTCGTATGGACTGTCGCTGGCTCTGACAGCGGCGGTGGCGCAGGCATTCAGGCGGACTTGCACACATTTCGCAGTCTGAATGTACATGGTTGCAGTGTCATAACCACAGTGACCGCTCAGAACTCTGTTGAAACCAATGGATTGTTCCCATTAGCTGCTGACGCCATTCTTCAGCAGCTGGAATGCCTGCAACAGGACATGCCCCCTGCTGCGATAAAAATTGGTTTGCTCAGTAATGTTCAACAGTTGCGGGCTGTGGCTGACTTTCTAAAACAGTGGCCTGATACCCTTCCCCGGCCTTTCGTGGTCTGGGATCCAGTGATTGTCAGCACTCAGCAGGATCAGTTGTCTGAACTCAAACCAGAACACTGCGAGGAGTTATTCCCGCTGGTTGATATTATTACCCCGAATTTGGAAGAGCTCAGTTGGTTGAGTGGCTTGAGTGTTAACGATGAGAGTTCAATGTGTCGCGCTGCAAAACAACTTTTTCATGCTGGACTAACTCAGAGTCTTATCACTGGTACTGACTTTCGTAATGCAGGGAAAATATCTGATCATTACCTAACCCCCGAAGAGCATACTCAATACATTCAGCAAAAGTTGAAAACAAAACACAGCCACGGAACAGGTTGTACTTTGTCTTCTGCTATTGCGGCGGTATTAGCGCATGATTATCCATTTGAGGATGCCATTACGGTAGCTAATGCCTATGTGCATCAAGGCTTACTTCAAGCCAAAGGTATAGGCCGCGGACCCGGTCCTGTTACTCATACACACTGGCCACAGCAAATTGAACACTTTCCAAAGATAAAAACGCCGGAGTTGCCCTGTATTGACCTTCAATTTCCCAGACTAGACCAGGAACCCGGACTCTATCCGGTAGTGGATTCTTATGAGTGGATAGAAAAGCTCTTAAAACTGGGCATCAAGACACTGCAACTGCGTATTAAAGATGTAGATGACCCGCAGCTAGAAACCGCTATTAAAAAAAGTATTCAGCTGGCGAAGCAATATTCGGCACAGCTGTTCATTAATGACCACTGGCAACTCGCTATTGAACACAACGCTTATGGCGTGCATTTAGGTCAGGAAGACTTAACCGAAGCTAACCTTAACGCTATTCAGCAAGCAGGTTTACGACTGGGCATTTCCACTCACAGCTACACCGAGTTATTGATCGCCAACGCCTATAAGCCCTCTTACATCGCGTTAGGTCATATCTTCCCAACTCAGACCAAGGCTATGCCCTCTAAACCGCAAGGGCTGCAGCGATTACACCGTTATGCAGCGTTATTAGCGCCAACGAAGCTACCGACAGTCGCTATTGGTGGCATTTCTTTAGAACGCGTAGCTGCCGTGAAAGCTACCGGCGTTAACGGCATAGCGGTTGTTAGCGCGATTACTGCTGCAAGCGACGTCGAGCAGGCTGTTTGTCAGCTACAGAGGGAAATGGAAGCTGAAGTTGAGACTACGCCAAAAATGGAGGTCGCTCATGCTAAATAACGAGCAACTTCTGCGCTACAGCAGTAACCTTCTGATGAAAGAAATAGGCGAAGTTGGACAACAGCGTTTGCTCAAAAGCCATGTTTTAATTATTGGTTTGGGCGGTCTTGGTTGCCCAGCGAGTCAGTATCTGGCGTCATCGGGCGTTGGGCAAATCACACTGGTCGATCATGACACCATTAGTCTCAGCAACCTACAGCGCCAAACACTCTATTCCAGCGATGATATTGGTTTGCCCAAGGCGCGGCAAGCTGGTCATTCCTTGTCACGGTTAAACCCGGACGTTCGTATAACCGCAATTGAAGAGCAAGCCTGTAAAGGCAACCTGAACGCGCTCGTTGAGCAAGCTGATTTAGTCCTGGACTGCACCGACAATCGCGAGACCCGATACCTGATCAACCACAGCTGCTACCGACTGAATACGCCGCTAGTTTCTGCAGCCGCACGAGCTTTTAATGGACAACTCATTGCGCTTAACCCGGAGCAACCACACGGCTGTTATCAGTGCCTCTATCCCGACAATGTTACTGAACCTCTGAACTGCAATAATGCCGGCATTGCAGGCCCTGTTGTCGGCATTATGGGGGCTAGTCAGGCACTACAGGCAATTAATTATTTTACCGGGCATGAACTTAACTGGGGTTACCTGCACACCTTCAACGGCTTATCGCAAAACTGGCAACAACTCTCTTTACCCCGGGCCGCTTCGTGCCCTGTATGCGGAGGTAAAAATGCGCATTCAAGTTAATGACAAACATCTTGATATCACTGAAAAAACCAATTTATCGCAGCTATTGTCTGCTCAGAATATTGATACCTCGGCCGTTGCCGTCGCCATGAACGGACAGATTATACACCGCGAACAATGGCAACAGACTGAGCTTAAAGACAACGATACTATCACCCTTGTTCAGGCCGTTGCCGGAGGTTAACCATGCTGAGAATAGCCGATTGTGATTTTCATTCCCGCTTACTCATAGGTTCGGGCAAATACAGCAGCGCGGACATTATGCAGAAGTCTCTGGCTGCATCCGGTAGCGAGTTAGTGACGCTGGCGTTAAAGCGCGTTGAACTCGAACGCCCCACTGACGACATTGTCACGCCTATACAAAATTTAGGTTTACAGCTACTACCCAATACCTCCGGTGCAAAAACCGCACAGGACGCGATTTTTGCCGCCCGCCTTGCCCGTGAAGCTTTAGGTACCCATTGGCTTAAACTGGAAATACACCCCGACCCCAACTATTTGCTACCGGACCCGATAGAAACCCTAAAAGCCGCTGAAGCTTTGGTTAAAGAGGGTTTTACAGTATTGCCCTACTGCGGTGCTGATCCGGTATTGTGCAAACGCTTAGAGGAAGTTGGCTGCGCGGCAGTTATGCCGTTAGGCGCCCCCATAGGCTCAAACCAGGGCCTGTTAACACGGGATTTTCTGCGGATTATCATTGAACAGGCATCGGTACCGGTCATTGTCGATGCCGGCATTGGTGCGCCAAGCCACGCCGTGGAAGCCATGGAAATGGGAGCAGACGCCGTATTGGTCAATACCGCGATAGCTACTGCGAATGACCCTATCGCTATGTCAAAAGCCTTTCGCGATGCCGTTATTGTCGGGCGCCAGGCCTTTGAAGCGGGGGTAAATCAGAGTGCTTCGTTAAAAGCGACAGCGTCCAGTCCTTTAACTGAATTTCTGGAGTCGTTATGAGCTTTTACACTGTCTGGGAGCAAACCAGCTGGGATGATACCCGCCTGCAGCTTTACAGCAAAAACGCGGCTGACGTTGAAACCGCTTTAAGCAAGCAACATCTGAATACCGGTGATTTCATGGCGTTACTGTCGCCGGCGGCAGAACCTTATCTGCCCCTTATGGCAGAGCGCTCGCAGCAACTGACCCGGCAACGCTTTGGTAATACCCTGCACCTGTTTATCCCGCTGTATTTATCGAACCTGTGTGCAAACGATTGCAGCTACTGCGGCTTTTCTATGAGTAACCGCTTAAAACGCAAAACCCTGTCGCCAGCTGAAATCGAGCAGGAATGTCAGGCCATAAAAGCCAAAGGTTTTGACACCCTGCTGATAGTGACTGGCGAGCATGAAACCAAGGTAGGTATTGATTATTTCCGTCAGGCGCTGCCTATTATCAAGCCCTATTTCAGCTATGTCATGTTTGAAGTACAACCATTGGCTACCCATGAGTACGCTGAATTACGAACGCTGGGTCTGGACGCGGTTATGGTGTATCAGGAAACTTATCAGGCCGCTACGTATGCTAAACACCACTTAAAAGGGAAAAAACGTGATTTCCGCTGGCGGCTTGAAACACCCGACCGCCTGGGCGAATCCGGTATCGATAAAATTGGCCTGGGCTCATTGATTGGACTGGAGGACTGGCGTGTCGACAGCACCTTTACCGCTCTGCATCTGGATTATCTGCGGCGACGTTACTGGCGCAGTCGCTACTCGCTGTCATTTCCACGGCTGCGTCCCTGTGCCGGAGGTGTCGATAACGCAAAGACAATTTCTGATAAACAACTGGTTCAGTTAATTTGCGCGTACCGATTGCGGTTCCCGGATGTAGAACTCAGCCTTTCCACGCGCGAACAACAAGCGCTTCGTGATGGGTTATTCCGTTTAGGTGTGACTTCGGTTAGTGCGGAATCAAAAACTCAGCCCGGCGGTTACGCCAACGAGCAGCAAGAGCTCGAGCAGTTTTCGATAGACGACAACAGGCCAGTAAGTGAGGTGGCGCAGGCAATAAAAGCGAAAGGATTACAACCGGTATGGCAGGACTGGCTTAACGAGCTATCCGCAATGCCACCTGAAACTTTTTCCAGTCCAGAGTAGCCACCAGTAACAACTCACGCAGCGTTAAGGTGCGTGGGTTAATGCGCCCTTTATGATTCCACTGATGCCCACAGCTAGCCGCGGTCATAATGCGTTTGTTGGGTTTCAGTAAGGCGTCCTGGCTGTGTTCACCCTGTCCGGTAAAATCAAACCAACCACGGTAGTTGAGATGCAGGCGCTTTTTTTCCTGATCAACGCGATCGATACTGTCCAGCATAATGGTCGTAAATTCAGGAGTTTGATAACGAACCGGAACCACCAGACCCAAAGCGGCATGTTTAGCAAACCATTGGCTCTGCCCTTCGGCAGATATACCGGCTGAAGGAACTTTTGTTGGCTGAGGAGCTTGCCAGCTGGCGTTCTGAACATCCAGCTTTAACGGCGAATACTGCACTGCATTGAGACAACCATGCGCAGCGTGACGAATATAGTGCGGAAGACTCGCTAAACGGCGTTGCAAAGCCGCAACCGGCATATCATTAACTTGTGCCAGTTGCGGTAATTCGCGTTCATACAGCGCTGAGCACAGCTCGGCAAAATCGCCCTGCTGTGCCAGCGGCTGAAAAATGTCCGCCTGTTGGTTAGCCAGCGTTGACTTCCTGTCGTCCGCGGTAAGGCGCTTGGCCATTCAAATCGCCCTCTATACGCAATAATTGGTTGTACTTAGCAACCCGGTCAGAGCGACACAGTGAGCCGGTTTTTATCTGACCCGCTGCGGTGCCTACTGCCAAATCCGCAATAGTAGCGTCTTCGGTTTCACCCGAACGGTGAGAAATAACCGCCGAGTAACCTGCTTCACGCGCCATCGCGATGGCTGCTAAGGTTTCTGTCAGGCTACCAATCTGATTAAATTTAATCAAAATTGAATTGGCAATCGACTTGTCGATGCCCTCTTTCAGAATACGTGTATTGGTCACAAACAGGTCATCGCCAACCAACTGAACTTTGCTGCCCAGCTTTTCAGTTAAGACTTTCCAGCCATCCCAGTCGCTTTCGTCCAGGCCGTCTTCGATAGAAATAATGGGGTAACGGTCGCAAAGCTCTGCCAGATAGTCAGCAAACTCTTCGGCGGTAAACGATTTCCCTTCACCAGACAATTCGTATTTACCATCACGGTAGAATTCAGATGCTGCGCAATCCAAAGCCAGCGTAATGTCGCTGCCCATTTTGTAGCCCGCGTTTTCCACCGCTTCCACAATAACTTGCAAAGCTTCTTCGTTCGACGCCAAGTTTGGTGCAAAACCACCTTCGTCACCAACCGCGGTGCTTAAGCCACGCTTCTGCAGAACCTTTTTCAGAGCATGGAATACTTCAGCGCCCATGCGCAGGCCTTCTTTGAAGCTTTCAGCGCCGACCGGCTGGATCATGAACTCCTGAATATCCACGTTGTTATCTGCATGTTCACCGCCGTTTAAGATGTTCATCATTGGCAGTGGCATGCTGTATTTACCGCTGGTGTTATTCAGGTTAGCAATGTGTTCGTAAAGCTCGATGCCTTTACTCAAAGCCGCCGCTTTCGCCACCGCCAGAGACACAGCCAGAATGGCGTTAGCACCCAGCTTTTCTTTATTATCGGTACCGTCGAGCTTTAGCATAATGTTGTCGACAGCTTCCTGGTTAATCGCATCAATACCATTTAAGCTTTCAGCAATAGCACCATTAATATTGGCAACCGCCGTTTCAACACCTTTACCTAAGTAACGCGATTTATCACCGTCGCGTAACTCCAGAGCTTCACGTGAACCGGTTGATGCGCCACTTGGTGCTGCAGCACGGCCCATGTGGCCAGACTCCAGGTAAACGTCGGCTTCAACCGTCGGGTTACCACGGGAATCCATAATTTCACGACCAACAACTTTAACAATCTTACTCATGCTTAAATCCTGTTTAATGCTTAATCATTAGCCGGGTTATTAACCCAAACGCTCTTTATGAAATTCACCAGCAGCTTCTATAAAGCCTTTAAATAACGGGTGCCCGTCACGCGGCGTTGAAGTGAATTCCGGGTGGAACTGTACTGCCACAAACCAGCGATGTTTCGGGTTTTCCAGAATCTCGACCAACTGTTTGTCATGCGAGTAACCGGTAATTTTTAAACCAGCTTTCTCCAGTGCCTCTACATAATGGTTGTTCACTTCGTAACGATGACGGTGGCGTTCTTCAATGGTCTCTTTACCGTACATTTTCAGCGCTTTAGAGCCCTTTTCTAAATGACATTCTTGTGAGCCAAGGCGCATGGTGCCACCCAGATCAGAATGCTTATCACGCAATTCTTTCTGGCCGCTGGCGTCCATCCATTCGGTGATAAGTCCCACTACCGGATCACTACAATTTTCATCAAATTCCGTGCTGTTAGCGCCAGCTAAACCGGCCACATTACGAGCGAATTCAATCATTGCGACTTGCATACCTAAACAAATGCCCAAATACGGAACATTGTTCTCACGAGCGTATTTCGCTGCAATTAATTTGCCTTCAATACCACGACCACCGAAGCCACCGGGAACCAAAATAGCGTCCACGTCTTCGAGCTTTGAGGTGCCTTTGGTTTCTAAATCTTGCGAGTCTATGTAACGAATGTTCACCGTTAAACGATTCTTAAGACCAGCGTGCGCCAAGGCTTCGTTAACTGACTTGTAAGCGTCCGGAAGTTCAACGTATTTACCGACAAAACCAACTGTGACTTCACCGTTCGGATTCGACTCCTGATAGAGAACCTCTTCCCACTCATGCAAGTCGGCTTCAGGACAGTCCAGACGGAAACGCTTGGTTACTATATCGTCCAGGCTCTGAGCCTTTAACATAGAAGGTATTTTGTAAATACTGTCAACGTCGCGCAGACCAATAACCGCGCGCTCTTCTACGTTGGTAAACAACGCAATTTTCGAGCGCTCAGTTGCCGGTAATGAACGATCTGAACGGCATATCAATATATCGGGTTGAATACCAATAGAACGCAGCTCTTTCACTGAGTGCTGTGTTGGCTTAGTTTTCACCTCACCCGCAGCGCCTAAGAATGGCACCAGGGTCAGGTGCATAAATAAGGTGTGGTCACGACCAATTTCCGTGCCCAATTGACGAATGGCTTCAAGGAAAGGTTGTGACTCAATGTCACCCACCGTGCCGCCAATTTCAATAATGGCAATATCGAAGCCTTTACTGCCTTCAATAACACGACGCTTAATTTCGTTGGTAATATGAGGAATGACCTGAATGGTCGCTCCTAAAAACTCACCTTTACGCTCACGGCGTATAATGTCTTCATAGACACGGCCGGTGGTAAAGTTGTTGCTGCTGGTCATACGGGTGCGGATAAAACGCTCGTAGTGACCAAGGTCAAGATCGGTTTCAGCTCCGTCTACGGTGACAAAAACTTCACCGTGCTGAATTGGACTCATGGTACCCGGATCTACGTTAATGTAGGGGTCCAGCTTCATGATAGTTACGTTAAGGCCCCGTGCTTCAAGAATTGCCGCCAGGGAGGCTGCAGCAATGCCTTTACCCAGCGAGGATACAACTCCGCCGGTTACGAAAATATAGTTTGTCGCCATGTGATACCTAGTTGGTCAGGTCAAATTTGGGATTGCATTCAGACGGGAAAGTAGTATACCGAAAGACGCCCCTAACAACAAATAAAAAGCACGCCACCTGTCTCCAGCAAAGCACTTTTGCTAGTATAGCGCCAGCTAAAACCTATCCGGAGTTACTTTATGTCATCCTGCTGTGGTACCACCGCACAACAACACATCGACAAAACACAAAGGAAATTATTATGGGCCGTACTGGTTCTTAACGGAGTGATGTTTCTGGTGGAGTTTGTAGCAGGCTGGATAGCTGAGTCCAGCGGCCTGATTGCCGATTCACTGGATATGCTGGCCGATACTCTGGTTTACGCAGTAAGTCTGTACGCCGTAGGTAAAGCCATAAAATACAAAGCTAACGCCGCCATTCTTAACGGCACATTGCAAACCGTGCTGGCACTTGTGGTTTTGGCAGATGTATCACAACGTTTAATTTTTGGTAGCCAGCCTAACGCCAACATAATGCTGTGGGTTGCCCTGCTCGCTCTTTCCGTTAATATCGCTTGTTTTGCTTTGCTCTACAGCTCGCGCAATGGCGATATTAACATTCGTGCCAGCTGGATATGCTCGCGCAACGACATGATAATGAACGGCGGTGTTATTCTCTCAGCTCTGCTGGTAGCTAAACTTAATATGGCCTGGCCGGACTTAGTTATCGCCACTGTCATCGCTTTAATTGTACTGCGCTCTGCAATACGCATTATTCACGATGCACGAGCAGTAAAAGCGGGTGAAAAAACCGATATTTCGGGGTGTTGCGGCTAGTTTCCCGCTAGTTCCCCCCATCGAGATAAGTTATTTTTTCGGCCGCTGAAGCGGTAATAATACGCCATTGAGAGGCCAAATAACGCACCGGCTAATAACGAAGCTGCAATAGCCGCTGATAAAGGAAGCGCGGTTGAGTTCCAGACGAATAGCCACATAATTACACCCCAGAATAGACCAAAAAAAGAGCCTAAACTTAGAGCGTTGTGCATAAAGCTATTGTAGTGCGGTGGTTTTGTTTCTCTTCCTAACCACCACATAAACAGTAAGAAAGGAGGCTGGTAGTTAGATTGCCAAATTTTAGAGCTTTTTAGTTCAGCCAGTGCGGCCTGCTTTTTCGCTTCAAAAGACATGGAGTAAACCTTAACAATCAAAACCGTTTTAAATAATGAAAAAGAACATATGTCCAAATAACAACTGCGGGTATCAGACTAAAAGCAAGTTGAGAGTACATTTCAGAATTGCCGGTAAACTCAACCAGACTTATTGCCAACCCTAGCCCCACACCGAAAAGTAAACTTAGAACGGAAAATAAAATGGTAAAGGCTTTGCGGTCGAATTTAGTTTCGCTAGCAGCTAATGCCTTCGCGCCTGAGTTCATGGTATTTCCTTAATAATCGGAACTTATTGTTTTAATCATGTTAATAAAACCAAACTAACTTGTTAAGAGTGAATCAATAAAAAAGCGCGCTCAAAATGAACGCGCTTATTCGGAGGCATTAATAAAATTACGTTTTCGCCTGTTTAAATCGATTTACCAAATAAAACAACGCGGGTAGAACAACCAGCGTCAGAAGCGTTGACGAAATAATACCACCAATAACAACGGTGGCCAGAGGCCGTTGAACCTCTGCTCCGGTACCCGTATTAAACGCCATAGGAACAAAACCTAAGCTCGCGACAAGAGCCGTCATCAGTACCGGTCGCAGACGTTGTTGCGCGCCCTCAAATACAGCGTCTTTCAACTTCAAGCCATCCCGGAGCAACTGTCGAATAAATGACAGCATAACAACCCCGTTTAACACCGCGACACCAGACAAGGCAATAAAACCCACCGCCGCAGAAATAGACAGAGGCATGCCTCGCAATGACAAAGCGAAAATTCCGCCAGTTAATGCCAAGGGCACGCCGGTAAAGATGATCAATGCGCTGCTTAAAGAACCGAAAGCGCTATACAGCAGACCTAAAATCAGCAACAGCGTCAACGGAACCACCAGGCTTAAGCGCTGTGAAGCTGACTGCAACTGTTCAAAAGTGCCGCCATAGTCAATCCAGTAACCCGTGGGCATATCCAGGTTTGTGTTTAAACTCTCCTGAACCGCATTAACAAATGAGCCCAAATCGCGGTCAGTAACGTTGGCACTAACTATGACATTCCGTTTACCACTTTCCCGGTTAATTTGGTTAGGCCCATTAGCCAGGGTCAATTTAGCTACTTCACCTAACGGCACATACTGTAGCTCTGGGTTATTTGCCGCAGGCACATCCACCGGCAGCTGTTTCAATTTTTCAATGTTCTGCCGCCAGTCACTGTCCAGCCGGACCAATAATTTGAAACGTTTGTCGCCTTCATAAATAACCCCGGCCTGAATGCCGCCTACAGCGCTCTGCAGTGTACTTTGTACATCCGCGACCGTAAGCCCCAGCAACGCCAAATGGTCTCGCTTAGGCTCAACGGACAAGATAGGTAAGCCGGTCATTTGCTCAACGCGCACGCCGGAAGCCCCCGAAACCTCTCTGATAATAGCCGCTGCTGAGTCACCCAATTGTTTGAGTTGTTCAAGGTCGTCGCCGTATATACGTACGCCAAGATCAGCCCGCACGCCGGCAATCAACTCGTTAAACCGCATTTCTATCGGCTGGGTAAATTCGTACTTGTTACCGGGCAACTCTTGTACCGCCTTACGAATTTCACTGACCAGTTGCTCTTTGCTTTTATCCGGGTTGGGCCAGTCTTTGCGTTCCTTCAGCATAATAAAGGTATCAGCCACGCTCGGTGGCATCGGGTCCGTTGCGACATCCGGTGTACCAATTTTCGAGAATACCCGCTTCACTTCGACAAATTCCGCCACCACGGCTTCTACGTCTTTCTGCATATCGACCGACTGCTGCAAGCCCGTACCCGGAATTCGCAAGGCATGCATGGCAATGTCGCCTTCATCCAGTTGTGGTAAAAACTCCGTACCCATACGGCTGGCCTGAAACAAAGAAACAGCGAACAAGCCGAAGCCGATAGCAATAACGAACACCGGAAGTTTTAGCGCACCTCTTAATACCGGTTGATAAGCTTTACGAGCGCCCCGCATCACTTTGTTCTCGCCGTGCTTAATATTGCCACGGACAAAGATAGCGACAGCGGCAGGAACAAAAGTGACCGAGAAAATCAAGGCACCCAGCAGCGCTGCAACTACGGTGAAAGCCATAGGATGGAACATTTTTCCTTCCACACCGCTTAGCGCGAAT
This sequence comes from Idiomarina sp. PL1-037, assembly GCF_034422975.1. Taxonomy (NCBI): domain Bacteria; kingdom Pseudomonadati; phylum Pseudomonadota; class Gammaproteobacteria; order Alteromonadales; family Idiomarinaceae; genus Idiomarina; species Idiomarina sp. PL1-037. The sequence continues at coordinate 1,290,555 of NZ_CP139873.1, read as the reverse complement.
ATGGGCAGGTACACCAGCATAATAATGAGGACACCGAATACCGCCGGATTGAATACCTCACGCGTACTTTTCATGACCTCAACCAGACGTTCCTGAGTTCTTAACACTCTTCCTAACCGCTGTTGCGCATTACCCAGTCGTCGCAGAGCATTTTCCACTACAATAACGGCCCCATCGACAATAATGCCAAAGTCTATCGCGCCCAGACTCATCAAGTTGCCGGACACTTTATTCGTGACCATTCCGGTAATAGCAAACAGCATACTAAGTGGAATAACGCATGCGGTGATCAAGGCAGCCCGTATATTGCCGAGCAAGATAAACAGAACCACAATAACCAAAACCGCGCCTTCGAAAAGGTTCTTCTCAACCGTGGCAATGGTTTTATCCACCAGGGTAGTACGATTATAAATAGGCTCAGCAACCACGCCTTCCGGCAGGCTTTGTTGCACTTGTTCCAGCTTTTCAGACACCGCTTGTGCCACTATGCGACTGTTCTCACCAATCAGCATCATGGCGGTGCCCAGAACCACTTCTTCCTGACTAGATGTAGCTGCTCCGGTACGCAGTTGTTTACCCAGTTTGACTTCAGCGATATGGCCAACACGAACCGGCGCATCGTCCCGCTTTGATACCACCACATTGCCAATGTCTTCCAGAGACTTTAGCTGACCCGGCGAGCGCACCAGCCACTGTTCCCCGTTCTTTTCTATATATCCGGCGCCGGCGTTTCGGTTGTTCAAGTCCAGAGCTTTGAGTAAGTCCTTCATGGTCACTTTGTAAGCCAGCATACGCCCCGGTTGAGGTGCAACCTGGTATTGCTTTTCATAGCCGCCAACACTGTTTATTTCGGTAACCCCAGGCACTTTTACCAACTGCGGTTTAATGATCCAGTCCTGTATGGTGCGCAGGGTTTCCGCAGTGTAAGGGTTACCCTCTGCGTCGGTTGCCCCGGGTTTTGCTCTGACAACGTAATTAAAGATTTCGCCCAAACCGGAGGCTATGGGTCCCATTGCGGGTTCAACGCCTTGCGGCAGCTCCCCCCTAACCTGCTGCAACCGCTCGCTGATTTGTTGCCGGGCCCAGTAAATGTCAGTGCCTTCTTCAAATACCACCGTCACCTGAGACAAGCCATAACGAGAAATTGAGCGGGTATAATCCAGCTTCGGAATACCCGCCATAGCCGTTTCTACCGGGTAAGTGATACGTTGTTCTGTTTCCAGCGGTGAGTAACCCGATGCTTCGGTATTTACCTGTACCTGTACATTGGTAATGTCCGGCACCGCGTCAATTGGCAGCTTCATGGTGCTATACACACCAACAGCCGCAATCAAAAAGGTCGCAGCCACCACTAACCAGCGGCGTTCAACCGCAAAGCGAATGAGTGCATCAATCATGATAGTCCCCCTAGTGGCTGTGCCCTGCACCCTGTTTGAGAATGTCAGCCTTAATCAAATAACTGTTGCCAATGACATACTCTGCGCCTGACTGAAGCCCCGAAAGAACCTCGACGTAGTCACCCGATTTGCGCCCTGTTTTAATCTCACTGGCTTCAAACCGGGTGCCGTTGCGGATAAAAACTACGGTTTCTCCGTTCAAGGTCTGAATGGCATCGGACTCAACCGCGATATCGGCAGTAAAGGTGTCGGTTGTGACATCCGCTTTAACGTGCATTCCCGGGCGCCAATGTCCTGACTTATTGGGCAATACCACGCGTGCCCGGGCTATATGACCGCCGCTCATCTGAGGTGCAATGTAAGATACTGTACCGCTTACCGTTTTATGGTGGTGCAAGTCGTATAACTCGGCGCTCTGACCTTCCTGCATTGCTTCCACGTTTTCGGGAAACGCCGACAACTCTACCCAAACTGAAGCGGTATTAATTACCTGAAATAAAGGCTGCTGATCAACCAATTCACCAACATTGGTAAAACGTTCAGATACCTCGCCACTAATGGGACTGACCACATTAAACTTGGTACCTGTACTGACGTTTTCGACTACGGCAAGTACCTCGCCCTTTTCAACTGAGTCGCCGATATTGGCATTAAGCGAACTCACAGTGCCTTTATAGCGGGCGCTAATATGCGCAATATTGTTATTCTCCGGCGCAATTACGCCGAATACGGTTTGAGTCACAGCCATGCGTTGGGAGCTAACTTGTCCCATAGTCAGTTCGGCGTTTTCTATGGCTTTATCGCTCAGTTCAGTATGCAATTTTTCATGGTGGTCATCTTCCGACGCGCAGGTTTGTTGGGTGTAACTACAGACAGCCAAAAAAGCAGCTGTTAGAAAGTAAGTTGATAGTTTCACTGCTGTTCTCCTAAAAATGCTTGTCCGGTCATACGTTCCAGCTGAATGACATCGCTGTATATGGCGTGCTCCCGCGAAACTCGTTGATACTCGAGCTGAGCTAGCTCATTCTGGGCATCCAGCACCTGCAATAGCGAATGCGTACCGCGCGCATATCCCTGGTTCGTTTGTTCGACCAGTTGCTGTGCCAGTGGCAATAGTGTGTCTTTCACTTTTTGTCGGTAGTTTTGGTGGGTTTGCAGGCTGTTTATTAGCGCCAGTGCCAGCGACCGCAACTGAGTTCGCACCAGCTTTTGCTGCTGCAGGTTCGATTGATGCAACACCCGACGCTGCTGAATACGCCCAATATTAGGATCTTGCAGCTGCAATGGCATCGACGCCTCAACCACAAAACCGGTATCATCCGACTGATTGTTGTAACGCACGCCAAATCCCAGACTTAAGTCAGAGGTGGAGTCTGCTTCCAACGCCTTTGCCTGAGCCTGCAATAAGCGCTCGGAATCTAACAGGCGTAAATATTCAGGTGCCTTATTTACTGCATTTAGAACGTCGGCCTGTTCCGGCAAATTTAAGGGGAAATAAAAAGTGCCCGAAACTTGGTTAAAGTTCGGCTGCTCAGCCCACATTGCGCTGAGCTTTGCCTGCGCTTTAGCCAACTGGCCTTTCAGTTCCTCTATATCAGCCCCTTGGCTCTCGCGCTGAAGTTGGATACGGGTTACCTCAGAGTTTGGAACCGCGCCAGCATTTGCCCGCTCCTGTGCTGTTTCTAACAGACTCTCCGTACGATGTAGCTGCTGCTTGCTAAGGCTAATAAGCTCCTGCAACTTGAGTACCTGGTAAAAGCGTTGTGTTGTTTGTGCCAGTACCTCAATGCTCTGGTATTCAAACTCGGCCTGTTGCACTTTTTCTTCGGCTGTTGCCGCATTAATGCGCTGCTGGCGTTTCTCTCCTAACTCAATGACCTGAGAGAAGGACAACGTCATCTGCGCATTATCCAAACCGGAGCTTTCACCAGAGCCAGCAAAGTTTTCAACTTCCAGTCCAATTCTCGGGTTAGGTGAAAACCCAGCCTGCAGAGTCAGAGCCTCGGCGGCCTGCTGTTGATAGTCGTACTTTTGTAAATCGGGGTTACTCTTCAGCGTGCGGTTTAATGCATCACTTAAAGTTAAATCTGACGCGGCAGCACTAACCGGAAATGCCAATATGGCACCCAGAAAGACCACCACGAAGCTTAAACGCTTCATGTTTTATCTCCAATTGTTCGCTATTTAAAAATGACGGTAGAAATGGAGATTAAGCGTTTGGTGGGGGAACCGGCGGTTGGTGGGCTAAACCCTTATCAAAAATCACAGCGGTAGGCTGAGCTTCGGTAATAACGGGACAAGCAGAGACACTAATACCGTAACCAGTAATGCAACTCACGTGCGCATGAAACTGGTGCTCGTGACTCTGCTCAAGATCTAAAGATGAAGAATTCGGGCTATGTTCTAAACCATGGTTGACATCAAAAACAACATCCACACTGCTGTGGCTTGCGTCTTCCATATGGCCAACCGCGGACGCACAGGTAAAAAAGCTGTGTATCAGGATGACTGTAATGAGTAACCATGGGATTTTCATGCCCGCTACTTTATCGAACTTAAGCCGAAAACGCTAATGGTGGGGTAATAATTAGAATCAATTGACCTAAAGACGTTGCATTAAAATTCAAAAGTTAATCCATTACTGTTTCATCGTCATTTTATTCAGCCAACTAGCGTTTACTAAACTCGCTCTATTCAAAGCTGTTATTGCGAGAGCCTATGAAAACCTTATCGGCCCGCGCTACCCTTCTATCTACTCATCAAGCTTGATGGCGTCTTTTGAAAGTGCACTCGGAAAAAGCATATCGACATGGACTCGACAGCTATCGTAAGGTGACGCTTTGTTGTATATGCGTTTGAGTTGAAGCGTCATTTTAGATCTATTCCTTGCTCCCACCCTCTTTTCTAAGCAATTTGAATATTCGCTGATATAACAAGGAAGTGGTCACTGCAATGGTTACAAATACGCCTAAATCAATTAAGAAATTAGCAATATCGAAGCCATCACTTATTGGGTTGTATTTTAAATCAAAGCTATGCATGAGTATTTCAGTCAAAATAACAGCCATAATGACAGGCACAAGAATAGAGCCAAATGGTTGGTGGTCAGTTGATTCACTCATGGTTATTTCCCAGAATATCCGTTAGTACGTTCTTTATTAAATTCGCACATTCGCCAACAATAATTATAGGCATAAGGGAAATGACGCATTGACGCTACATACTTTTTCTAAGGGCTCTTCGTTTCAAGTACTTTCCGTTTTCGATAAGGCTCAATTAAAAACCTCCAGACCCAGTAACCAGTAGCGATTGCATAAATCACTTTTTTACCTAAAAACATCCAGTCAAAACCAGTATCAGACCAAAAGAAAACAATATCAATCACTGCTGTAGTGAAAACAAGCAAACAAAGACCACCCCATAGATGCAAGAGGGGTTGTTTTAAAGGCGTCATTACTTCCCCCGGGTTACTGCAGCATCATCCCGCGAGAATGAATAATATCCTCGCCCGGACAAGAGTATTTAGGCTCTATTACTGAGCAATTCTGGTTAGCTTTATCAAGGCAAAAGTCAAAACGTGTTTGCGTTTTCACAGGATCAGAAATAATATTGTTGGGAAGGTCTTTCCATTTCCAGTTTGTAATAACGTCTTTGGCTGCCACAGAAAAATTTCTGTTAGTAGACTCGACAACCGCTATGTCTTTGATTTCGTTATCCGGCGTTATGACGTACTGAACTGTGGCGCAGCCCTCTAGCGAATTAATCACAGCTTGCTCAGGATACCTTGCGGGAAACCGCTTTAGATCAGCCCATTTAGGCTGTGCCAACTCATTATCGGTTAATGCTAGGTTAGCGTATTCAACGGTGTTTTTTGTGGATGTGCAGCCGCTGGTTGCGAGAACACCAACTAGAGTAAGAATAAACTGTTTTATCATGCCGCTTCCTTTATGCTTTATTGACTAATCTTACATAGCTTCCATTTAAAAGCCAGAGAAATCCGTTATAAAAATGTTAATTACAATATATTCTTTAATTTAGAAAAGCAATTGCTTAGGCTAAAATCAGAGTTGCTATAACGCGGTGCTTAGGAGTTGCGTAAAGCAGGAACTTCGTGTTGTTGCACTGGTTAGTTATTGTGCCGTCAAAGTCAAAGAGGGCTAAGTTTATTGAGATAGTCTATTCCGAATCCACTTTCATCAATCAATATTTTTCAAACCAATAGATTCATTTCAAACAGAAGTTTTCGCGCGCTCCGTCGAGAGTCCATAATCAATAATAATTCGATTTTAGTTGCTAGTTTATTAACTTTCTAAATGATCAAGTTATCTCCGTCAATTACCCATTGTCGATATTTAGTTAACCCTAAGTCTAAAAAGCGTTCGCTAATTGGTGCTATCTCGGGGTTCATGGCAACTCTGTCTCAATACGAGACCTTACTGATTTGATAGTTTCACGAGCTATTGAATACGAATACTTGTCGATCAAATAGGCTTAGATGACAAAGCAGTTGCGGAAGTCATGTCCTTGGTTATGTCTTAATGAAAACACCCCATTGTTTCATCTACACTTGCGAAATTTAACCACCGCGTATGTACTATAGTTGAAATGCAATTTTCAAATAGGAGTACGTTATGTCTATACAAAATAAAGTAGCTTTAGTGACTGGAGCCGCTCAGGGTATTGGACGGGCTATAGCTTTGCGATTGGCAAAAGATGGTGCAGACATTGCCATTGTTGATCTAAACGAAGACAAAATGAATGAAGTCTCCCGGGAAGTAGAAGCATTAAACCGGAAGGCAACGACATTCAAAGCTGATGTAAGTGATCGTGAGCAAGTTTACGCAGCCATTGACCATGCCGAAAAAACACTAGGTGGTTTCGACATCATGGTTAACAACGCCGGTATTGCACAAGTTCAGGCAATTGCAGATGTCACTCCGGAAGAATTGGATAAAATTCAGAAAATTAATGTTGATGGCACCCTTTGGGGCATTCAGGCAGCAGCGAAGAAGTTTATTGAGCGCGAACAAAAAGGCAAAATTATAAATGCCTCTTCCATAGCCGGTCATAATGGATTTGCATTATTAGGTGTGTACTCTTCCACTAAATTCGCCGTGCGCGCTTTAACTCAAGCCGCAGCTCTGGAATATGCAAGTCAGGGTATTACGGTAAACGCATACTGCCCCGGAGTCGTTGGCACCGATATGTGGGTTGAAATTGACAAACGTTTTGCTGAACTGACTGACGCGTCTGAAGGCGAAACATACGAAAAGTATGTTGATGGGATTGCCCTTGGCCGGGCGCAAACACCAGAAGACGTAGCAAGCTTTGTATCCTACCTGGCGGGTCCGGACTCTGATTACATGACCGGTCAAGCGCCGTTAATTGATGGTGGTATCGTTTTTCGTTAATTCGGAAGCCTTATTTACATCCTGATAGATAACGAAACCACGATAATTGCTGGTGTTTATTTCAATGCACCAGCTTAGTTCCCGAATGAAGCAGCCTCCAAGGGCTAAGTTATTCACTGCAAGAAGCAAAACGCATCAACGTAAGTAACTAAGGCTTGCATGCCAACCTCTTGATGCAGATCAAGTTATTTAACGGAAGAAAAGAACACAATAATAAGATGTAAACTTACAGACAAAAAGGTTAATGCCATGAGCAACACTTTTTATATTCCAGCAGTCAATATTATTGGCGATAATGCCCTTAAAGATGCGGCCACGCAAATGGATAACTATGGCTTTAAACAAGCCTTGGTAGTTACCGATCCAGGCATGACCAAACTGGGCGTTACTGAAGAAATCAAAGCCCTGCTCAAAGAGCATGGAATAGGCAGCCTAGTTTACGATGGCGTACAACCCAACCCGACTGTGACAAACGTTAAAGCCGGGTTAGATGTTCTGCAGAAGCATCAGTGCGATTGTGTTATTTCACTAGGTGGAGGTTCAGCTCACGACTGCGCCAAGGGCATAGCACTGGTTGCCACTAATGGCGGACATATTAGCGACTATGAAGGCGTTGATGTCTCGAAAAAGCCACAACTGCCACTCATTAGTATTAATACCACCGCAGGCACTGCGTCTGAAATGACCCGCTTCTGCATTATTACCGACCCGGAACGCCATATTAAAATGGCAATTGTCGACCAAAATGTGACCCCCATCCTGTCGGTTAACGATCCGGGATTAATGGTCGGTATGCCTGCCAGCTTGACTGCAGCAACGGGCATGGATGCTCTGACCCATGCCGTTGAAGCCTATGTATCCACCGATGCTACACCCATTACCGATGCCTGTGCCATAAAAGCCATAGAGATTATCCGGGACAATCTTCACGAAGCGGTTCATAACGGAACGAATATGGAAGCTCGTGAGCAAATGGCTTACGCACAGTTCCTGGCGGGTATGGCGTTTAACAATGCGTCTCTAGGTTATGTACATGCCATGGCCCACCAACTCGGCGGATTCTACGATTTACCGCACGGTGTCTGTAACGCGGTTTTATTGCCTCATGTGCAACGCTACAACAGTCAGGTTGTCGCACCGCGCCTGAAAGACATTGGTAAAGCGCTGGGCGCAGACGTACAGGGATTAACAGACAAAGAAGGTGCTGACGCTGCTATTGCCGCCATTGTCCAACTGTCTCAGAGCGTTAATATTCCGGCTGGTCTGGAAGAACTGGGGGCAAAAGAAGAGGACTTTAGTACACTAGCAGACAATGCGATGAAAGACGCTTGTGGCCTGACTAATCCAATTCAACCCAGTCACGAAGACGTTGTTGCTATTTTTAAAGCGGCTTTTTAACCGGAATCTTTTACGCTTAGCCGCTCAACGTCGAGTATCGCTAAAGATTTTTACAGTGCGTTCAATACATCCTATCCCCGCAGCTACATTAATGTAGCTGCGAAAAAATGAGTATATGCCCAATAGTAGCCTTCACATCGATAGACATAATTTGATTCTCTCCCCCTTGCTCGTACGTGAATAAAAGCTTGCTCTACTGTCACCAATCCCGGCACAATCAATCAAGATAATTAATTGATAAACTGATTCCAATACTTGATCTGAATGCTTGGGAACACGCTACTATTTAAGGTGTCGGAGTAAACGTGCAGACTAGCTGCAGTATTTTAAGCGAACCACTGGTTAGAAGTTACCAGGCGTTTTGAGGAACATTAATGAAGGTAATGGAATTATTTCAATCAGATTGGCGGTTTGGAAGCAAGCTGCTTGCTTGGTGCGCCTTATTTTTAGGTGTGGGCTATGGTCTGTATCAGCTCATTCTGCTCATGCAGTCTCAAGACAATGTACGCTATGCGTTTTATGCCGGAGCAGTAGCTGCCGCCGCCACGGCTTTGGGGACTCTTCCAGCCCTATTCTCACGTGGTCTCTCCGGCCGCTTACACGCTGCAATGCTAGGCTTTGGTGGTGGTGTCATGCTGGCCGCCAGTATTTTTTCTCTCATTGTGCCGGCATTAGATCTGTTTCAAGCAGCAGAGCAAATAGCCTGGCAGGGCCCGCTCAAAGTAGCTGCTGCTATTCTCCTGGGCTCTTTTTTGATGATGGCTCTGGAGCGCAGTGTACCGCATGAGCACTTTATTAAAGGTACTGAAGGCCATCAGGCACTGATATTGAAACGCAGTTGGTTATTTGTCATTGCTATTATCTTGCACAATATACCCGAAGGACTGGCAATTGGCGTCGCGTACGCTGGCGAAGATACTGTTGGAGCTTCAACTCTGGCAACTGGTATTTCTGTACAAGACATACCGGAAGGTTTTGTCGTAGCCATGGCCTTACTGGCCGCTGGGTACAGCCGCAAACTTTCCATTGGAGTAGGTATGTTATCGGGGCTAGTAGAGCCTTTAATGGCCGTTATTGGCGCTATTGCATTGAGCAACGCAGCTGTACTGCCCTGGGGGCTGGCTATGGCCGCGGGCGCTATGCTGTTCGTCATCAGTCATGAAATGATTCCCGAATCACACAGAAAAGGCCACGAAATGTCTGCAACGAATGGTCTGATGCTGGGTTTTGTGCTGATGTTTGTACTCGATACCGCTTTGGGTAGTTAGCGCTCAGCTTAAATTAACGCGTCTTAAAACAGACAAATTCTTCTCAACTTGTTCGCTAACGGGGGCTATTTCAGGATTACTTGAATGGGTGTTCTCAATCAGTAATACGCTTCCAGTTAAGGTACTTCTCATGGGCTAATGCAAGCATTGGCAAGTCTTCTGCTGTATCTCCGTAGGCATAAATGGTTTTAAAGTCGATCAAATTTACTTTTCGTTTAATGGCAATGACTTTATTCTCCAGGCTGCAGTCACCTGACACATAACGTCCTGTTAATTTATTATTCTTTGTTTCCAGTTCGCTGCATACCCACTTAATACCTTGTGAACGGCACCAGCGGGAAAGATAAAGGTCTAAAGAGGCCGACACCACATAGACTTCGTCTCCTTGCGCTTTGTGCCATTCAATTTTTTTAAGGACTTCGGCTCTGATAACATTGGGTAGATATTGCTCGGAGAAGCTACGGGCTAACCTCGTAATGTCAGCCACGGAGCGATTCCAGAACACGATTTTAGATAATAGCGGCCTAGTCTTTGACGGTTTAAGCAGCCTTAGTTTATACAGTGCAATAAACGGGGACGCTAATAGCAGCGTCATTATCAATCGGCGTTTAGGCGTAACGTAAAACAGGAACTGAGTATAAGTATCCTGCTCTGTTATTGTTCCGTCAAAATCAAAAAGCGCTAAATTCATTAGAGCTCGTAATTAACTGGCTTTATCACAATTAGGAACCGCATTGATATTGCGCTGAACGTCGGTATCTAATTTAGTGACGTCCATACCCTCAAGAAACAAGAAAAAGTCTTCGTCGTCTTGAGTCTTTAAATAAATATCCAACTCTGAATTACTCCATGAAAAGTTATCATCACGGCAGGCAGAGACTAGTCTCACGTTCATACTGCCCGCTCCTCCTTTTTCATTGTTTTCGCGGCAGTCTTTTACCATCTGTTGCCCTTCAGCCATTGTTTGCGCATCTTCTTTTGACAAAGGTATTTTACACAAGTAACTGACCATTGCTGTGCAGCAAAGTTTCAAAACTTGATTAAGTCATCCGTTTTTCAAGTAAAACAGGGAATGATGAGTAGGAAAAGGGAGAGGCATACCCTCGGGCGGGAAGAGGCGTAAGAGTGAGCGGCCTGGGTATACAGGAGTGTCGAAGGCCATGGATGGCCTTCGTCAAGCTTTCATGGATGAACTCGCAGCGTCTCCTGAATATCCAGGCCGTTCACTCAGCCGTGTTTACGCGCGAAGGTTTGCCGTTATTTCCGCTTAGCGACTTGCCATAGAGATTCTAACTCTTCAAGGTTGCAGTCGGTTGGGTGCTTGCCTTGCTGACTTAAGCTTTGCTCTATGTGCTGAAAGCGGCTTTTGAACTTTTCGTTGGCGCGTTGCAGCGCGGCTTCGGGGTTCACTTGTTTGTGGCGGGCGAGGTTAACTACGGCAAACAATAAGTCGCCAATTTCTTCTTCGATATGGTCCTGGTCGGTGGCTTCTTTTACTTCCTGAATTTCTTCGTCAACTTTGGCGTAAACAGGCTCAGCTTCGGTCCAGTCAAAGCCCACTGACGCGGCACGCTTTTGCAGTTTGGCAGCTTTTAAAATACTGGGCAGTTGACTGGGTATGTCGTCAAACACAGAGCCTTTGGCATCTTTCTTTGTCCGCTCCTGCTGTTTTATCTGTTCCCACTGGGCTTTAATTTCAGCGTCAGACAGATTGCGCTCAGCATCGGTGCCGAATACATGCGGGTGGCGACTTATCAATTTTTCAGCGGTATGTGCAGCGATGTCGTCCAGCTCAAATTGCTGCTCTTCGCGCGCTAACTGAGCATAGAACACTACCTGAAACAGTAAATCGCCCAGCTCATCTTTTATCGACTGCCAGTTACCCGACTGAATGGCATCTACCACTTCGTAGGTTTCCTCTATGGTGTAAGGAATTAACGAGGTCATGTTCTGCTTTAAATCCCAGGGGCAGCCGCTTTCTGGGTTGCGTAGCTGAGTCATAACCTGTTGCAGTTGTTGCATGCCTTTCACTGAGGTACCTCTATTGTTTCAACTAAAGCTTTAAAGTAATGCGCTGAACTTGCTCAACACAATGAACCTGGCGCAGTCTGTCTGTAATACGGCTGAGTGCGTCGCTGTCTTTTACGGTCAGAGTTAACACCACAGTTGCCGACTGTGACTGCGCATCGCTTTCGCTGTCCATTTGCGCCACTGCCGCCTTCTCGTTCGACAGCACACTGGTAATGTCATGCAACAACCCGTTACGGTCTAAAGCTGACACACGCAGGCTTGCCCGGTATTCCTGTTTGGAATGCCCCGACCAGGACACTTCAATACCGCGCTCGGGGTGCTGGTGCAATAAATGCTTCAGTTGATCGCAGTCGCTGTGGTGCACGGACACGCCCCGTCCCTGAGTAATAAATCCGGTAATGGGCTCACCCGGCAGCGGTTCACAGCAGTTAGCAAAGTGCATCATCAGGTTACCAATGCCTTCTACCGTAACGTCAGACTTCGGTGTTTTTGGCGACTGCTTGGCTTTACGACGTTTAGTTAAGCGCTCTACTTTGTCGGCTTCGGTTTCCTGCGGTTTCAGGAAATTCACCACCTGATGCAGTCGCACATCGCCCGCGCCGATAGCAGTTAACAAATCGTCCAGCGTCGGCACGTTAAAGCGCTCGACCGCTTTATTAGCATCTGCCACATGTAACTGATACTTCTGCAATTCGTTTTCCAGTAACTCTTTACCGGCCTGCAGGTTCTTTTCCCGGTCTTCTTTTTTGAAGTAGGTGTGAACCTTGGCTCGTGCCCGTGACGAATGCAGGTAACCCAGTTGCGGGTTCAACCAGTCGCGCCGTGGCTGGGCGTTTTTCTGAGTCAGAATTTCAACCCGGTCACCGTTTTGCAACTGGTAAGTAAAAGGCACAATACGGCTGTCGATTTTTGCGCCAATACACTTATGCCCTACCTGACTGTGAATGTAGTAAGCAAAATCGAGCGGGGTTGAGCCCATGGGCAAATCGACTACCTCGCCCTTCGGGGTAAACACATACACACGGTCTTCAAACACCTGCGAGCGAATTTCATCTACCAGAGTTTCGCTGCCAGCCATGTCTTCATGCCAGGCCAGTAGCTTACGCAGCCAGGCAATTTTGTCTTCAAAACCGTGGCGTTTACCGGCCGCAGCGCCCTCTTTGTACATCCAGTGCGCGGCCACGCCCAACTCGGCGTCGTCGTGCATGTCGTGCGAGCGTATCTGAATTTCAACGTTCTTGTGCTCAGGCCCTATAACCACGGTGTGAATGGACTGGTAGCCGTTGGGTTTAGGCGTTGCCACGTAGTCGTCAAACTCGGACGCAATATGCCGCCAGCTGGAATGCACTACGCCTAGTGCGGCGTAACAGTCTTTCAGGTTATGCGTCAGAATGCGCACAGCTCGAATGTCGAACAGCTGGTCAAACTGCAGGTGCTTTTTCTGCATTTTGCGCCAAATAGAATAAATATGTTTGGGGCGGCCATAGACATCGGCATCAATACCCTGCTGCTTCAGTGACGCCTGCAACCCCGACACAAAATTATCTATGTAGAGTTCGCGGTCGGTGCGGCGCTCATCAAGACGCTGAGCAATGGTTTTGTAGGTTTTAGGATGCAGGTAACGGAAAGAAATGTCCTCCAGCTCCCACTTCAGCTGCCCTATGCCTAATCGGTTAGCCAACGGCGCGTATATTTCTGCGCACTCTTTAGCGGCCAGTACCCGGGTTTCTTCGTCGGCTTTTTTTACTTCGCGCAGATAGCAAATGCGTTCGGCCAGCTTTATCAGCACCGCGCGCACATCTTCCACCATAGACAGTAACATGCGTCGCACGTTGTCTATCTGACTGCCGTCAGGCTGGCCGTGTTGGAAGTGTTGTAAGTCACCTATACTTTGCATTTGCTGTACGTTTCGCAGTAGCACAATCAGGGTTTTCGATTGTTTACCGGTGAGTTTGTCTAAATCGAGCTTGCCTGCTTCCAGCAATGGCACGTACAACGCCGCCAGCAAGGATTCTGCATCCAGCTTTAACGGTGCCAGTATTTCGACCATCTCCTGGCCTTTCAGCAAGGCTTCAGCTTCTTCAGGAAACTGCTGCTTCAGTTGCTGAAAAGTACTTTCTAACGGCTCAGGATCACTCACAGCGTTCAGCCAATGCTGTTCGCTGTCTTTGTATTTGGGGTCATCCACGTGGGTACTGCGTACATGGACCATGATTTACGACGCTCTCTCCAGACAAACCATAGTTTCAATGTGATGGGTTTGCACAAACATGTCAACTGTACTCAGGCCAATTATGCGGTAATTGCAACCTTTGCTTTCGCTTAGCATGCCGGCAATATCCCGCGCCAAAGTATCCGGTGCGCAGGAAACATACAAAATGCGCTGTGGTCTGTGTTCGGGCTTCAGCTTATGCAGCAACTTCACCACACCTTCAGCCCCCGGTCTTGCAGGATCTAAACACCACAAATCGGCGGGCTCACCTAAGTCTGAAGCGGTAATTTCGTTTAAGTCGGCGCTAAGTGAACTCAGGTTATCCATGCCGTTGTTTTCAGCGTTAATGCGCGTCTGCTCGGCCATGCGGTAAACACCTTCTACTGCCAGTACCGATTTTGCCCGGCGCGCCAAAGGCAGACTGAAGTTGCCAATACCGGCGAAAAAGTCATACACGCGCTGTGTTTTTTCTGGCTTCAGCCAGTCCATAGCCTGTTGCACCATGCGCTGGTTAATACCGCCGTTAACTTGTAGGAAGTCACCCGGCTGAAAATACAGTTTGTCACCGTCAATGCTGGTATCAAAAGGCATTGCTGCACCAGCTAAAGGCTGCAGATCGTTCTCGCTCTGTAACCAAATATTGGTTTTATTGGCCGTTTGCCACTTCTGCAACGCCTGCATGGCGTCACCCGGCAGCGCTTCCGTGATACGCAGCAAAATAATAGGGGTATTGGTATTAATAGCCTCAATATGACCGAGCTTGCTGGCAACAGCCGATGTATTTAATAAAGGGTATAGGGCATTGACGCGTTGCAGCAGAATTTCATCGGCTACCAGGCAGTCATGTATGGCGACAATATGGTGGCTTTGTGCTTCTCTGAAGCCAATCAGCAGCTTTTGCTCCTTGCCCAGCCAGCGCGTTGCCAGCCTCACTCTGCGACGGTAACGCATCGGTTCGCTAATCAGCGGTTCCTGCCACGGCAGACTGCTGGTTTGGGGATTAAATACGCCGAACTTCTGAAACAGCTCTTCCACCACTTGCCGCTTATGAGCCAGCTGTTTTTGCTCGTCTATGTGCTGAAAGTCGCAACCTCCACAGCTAGCATAATACTGACAAGGCGCTTCACGACGGTCGCTACTGGGCTCCAGAATACGCTCTAAATGACCACTGTGTTTGCCCGCAGTTTTGTACTCTATGATCTCGCCCGGCAAGGCGCCCATAATAAAACGGGTGGGCTGACCTTTTACGGCTGCACGTACAACCGCACGCGCCTGATGGTCAAGTGCTGACACCTGACCTTTTAGGGTTTTACTTACGGACTTATTGCGCTTTTGCGGCTTAAAAAATTGCGCCATGTTGGTTTTGCTTTACCTGATTTATTTCTAGTCTGTTTCTAAAATAACCGTTGCTACCGCGTAGTGCTTTTCGTCACTAATGGATAAATGACTGCCGGTGATGCCCTGCTCTTTTACCCATTGTGCCGCGGTTTCGGTGAAATGCCATTCAGGTTTACCGTATTCGTTATGTACTACCTGCATATGCTGAAAAGACAATCCGGCGGAAATACCACGACCAAAAGCCTTGGAGCAGGCTTCTTTGGCAGCAAAGCGTTTGGCCAGAAAAGCAGCTTCATCAACCGAGGCTGTCATTTCTTCCTGCTCTTTTGTTGTTAACACGCGTTTCACTAAACTGTTGCCACGCGCTAACGACTGCTCTATACGGGCTACTTCAACAATGTCAGTACCTAAGCCCCAAATTGCCATTAGCGTGCCTTATCTAAAATATTGCGCATATCGCGCACAGCCTGATCCAAGCCAACCAATACCGCACGGGCAATAATCGAATGACCAATATTTAATTCACAAACTTGCGGAATTTCCGCCACTTCTAATGTGTTGTGATAGTGCAGACCGTGCCCCACATTCACCTGTAAACCAATGGAATGCGCGTATTCTGACGCTTCCATTAAGCGTGCCAGTTCAACGGTACGCTGCTCTTCAGTTTCGGCCTCCGCGTATTGCCCGGTGTGCAATTCCACAATGGGTGCACCGGCTTTTTTAGCGGCATCTATTTGCTCGTGGTCAGCATCAATAAATAAAGAAACCTGGATACCCGCATCGCTTAAGCGACGAGTGGCATCGGTAATGGTTTCTAACTGACCAGCAACATTCAGGCCACCTTCCGTAGTCAGTTCCTGGCGTTTTTCAGGTACCAGACAACTGTAGGTAGGCTGCGTTTTTATCGCTATATCGAGCATTTCTTCAGTAACCGCCATTTCCAGATTCATAGGCACGTTCAGTGTTTGCTTCAGCATGGCAACGTCGCGGTCAGTAATATGGCGGCGGTCTTCACGCAAATGAATGGTAATGCCGTCGGCACCAGCTTGTTCGGCAATAGCTGCCGCAGCTACCGGGTCGGGATAACGAACTCCACGTGCGTTACGCAACGTGGCCACGTGGTCAATGTTAACGCCCAGGCGTAAACCTTTCATTATTCAGCTCCTTTCGCTTTTCGGCTAATTCTTCGCAATTCACTGACGCTTAGTGCCACGGAACAGTTCACGACTGCGCAGCGGTTTGTCACCTAAATAAACCGCTAAGGCATCACGCATAATATATTTTAGCAGTCTTAAGCGGCTTTCGTCGTCAACATCCCACGCGGCCAGTTTTTGAATATCCGCCACCGAGTATGCTCGTTGTTGATTGTCTCTGGCTTGGGTCACAAAGCCATGATCGGGAATAAAATAGCACCACTTCGAGTCGGACAGCACATGACCGGTATCGGCGTCATAATGCCAGTCAAATGCCGCTCCTAAATGCTGCAATAACTGCCATTCAAACTGACGCAAAGCAGGCTCTACACGCTCGCTGTTGGTCATGTTTTGTAAGGCTGACAAATAGCTTTCAAAAAGCTCGGGCGCTTCAGCTTCTGCCGGCACCAGCCGTTGAATTAACTCATTGAGGTAAAAGCCACTGTAAAGTTTATCGCCCTGCAACCGCAGTTCTTGGGTTGGCTGCTGCGGTTCCAGCAAGGTTAAAGTTTTTAAATCGCTGCGCCCCTGAAACTCGGCCAACAGTGGCATAAAAGGTTGTGCTAAACCGCGCCAGGGGCTTTTCGGACGCTTAGCGCCTTTTGCCACCACCCGGACCCGTCCTTTATCTTCAGTGAACAGATCCAGAATGAGACTGGTTTCCTGATAGTCCCAACGATGCAACACCAGTGCCCGCTGCGCCACCGGTTAATCTTCCCGGTAGCCCAGACTTTTCAACGCTCGCTCGTCGTCCGACCAACCAGATTTTACCTTAACCCAAAGTTTCATCATGACTTTGTTGTCCAGCAGTTTTTCTAAATCGCGCCGGGCTTCGGTGCCTATAGTTTTCAGTTTACTACCACCCTGCCCGATAATCATCCGTTTCTGCGCTTCGCGCTCTACCAGTATTAAGGCATGAATGTGAGTGGTGCCTTTTTCAGACTGACCAAACTGCTCAATTTCTACTGTCGTTTCATACGGCAGCTCCTCGCCGGTAAAACGCATAAGTTTTTCACGCACAATTTCTGCCGCCATAAAGCGTACAGAACGGTCGGTTACGTAGTCTTCAGGATAATAGTGGTAGCCCGGCTGCAAATGCGAGCGAACAATTTTTCTCAGCTCGTCAACATTATCGCCGTGTGTTGCCGATATGGGCAAAATGGCATCAAACTTGTGCTGCTCATTCAACCACTGCAAGTGCGGTAATAAACGTTCTTTATCTTTCAGTTGGTCAACTTTATTAACCAATAACACTACCGGCACTTTACTGCGCTGAACTTTCTCCAGCACCATTTTGTCGTCTTCTAACCACTTTAAGTTTTCAACCACGAACAGCACTAAGTCTACATCTTTTAACGCAGAGGAAGCAGTCTGGTTCATCACGCGGTTTATGGCACGAGGTTCTTCTTTGTGCATACCCGGCGTATCGACATAAATGGCCTGACAGCCATCGTCGGTGTCTACACCTAAAATACGGTGGCGGGTAGTCTGAGGCTTATTCGAGGTAATGCTGATTTTCTGCCCCAGCAACCGGTTAATCAGTGTGGATTTTCCCACATTCGGACGACCAACAATGGCGACGAAGCCGCTGTGTTTATTCTCGTCCAGTTCTATATCCAGCGTCATGCGCTCTCCTGCAAATGTTCTAATGCGGCCGTTGCTGCAGCCTGTTCGGCTTTACGGCGGCTGGTACCTGTGCCTTTAAAAGGACTTTCGATACCTTCTACAGAACAGTTTACGGTAAATTGTTGATTATGCGCCTGCCCTTGCGTAGCGACCACGTCGTACTCAGGTAAAGGCTTCTGACGCGACTGCAGTAACTCCTGCAGGCGTGTTTTTGGATCTTTCTGGCTGGTTCCGGGCTCAATCAAGGTTAACTGGGGCTCAAACCAGTTAAGAATGACTTGCCGAATGGTATCCATGTCACTGTCCAGATAAATGGCACCAATAATGGCTTCTACTGCATCGGCAAGAATGGACTCACGACGATAACCACCGCTTTTTAACTCGCCCTGACCTAGCGACAAAAAATCGCCCAGCCCCATTTTCTTACCCAGCTTCGCCAAAGAACGACCACAAACTATAGCAGCGCGCATACGGCTTAAATCGCCTTCTGCTACTTTGGGAAACTTTTGATACAAAGCTTCAGCTATCACCAGACCTAAAATAGAATCGCCCAGAAACTCCAGACGTTCATTGTGCGTTGATGAAGCACTACGGTGGGTCATTGCCTGATGCAGTAAATCCTGCTTTTCAAAACTATGACCAACAATTTTTTCCAGTTCCGTTAAAGGTGGTTTGGGCAAACTCACTCAATACTCCCTAGCCTTTCAAATCGAACTCCCGTAGGAACCCACGACGGCAACCAACTATCGCTACTGCGATCCATTTCAAAACTCATCCAGATGAATACCGCTCTGCCAACCAGCAGCTCTTCGTCAACAAAGCCCCAGTAGCGGCTGTCACGAGAATTGTCGCGGTTATCACCCATAGCAAAATACTGGCCTTCCGGCACTACCCATTCATCTTTCTGTGTGCCCGGCTGATTAAAATAAAGCATGGTGCGCGGCGCAACACGTGGGTCGATAAGAATTTCGTGGTTTACGTCACCTAACTGCTCGGCATACGTGCGTAAAGGCGACGAACCAGAGAAATACTCACCATCTTCTTTTAACGTGGTGGATATCACTTTCATTTCTTCGCAATCTTTCTCGCCAATGGCACAAGCCGGCTGAATATAAAGCGACTTATCACGGTAAATAATACGGTCACCGGGTAAACCAATAATGCGCTTTATATAATCTATATTTGGCTCTTCCGGATATTTAAATACCGCAATATCACCGCGTTCCGGCATTGAGGTATCTACCAGGGTTTCCTGAAAAACTGGGTCTTTAATGCCGTAGGAAAACTTTTCTACCAGAATAAAGTCGCCCTTCAGCAAGGTTGGCATCATTGATCCTGACGGTATCTGGAACGGCTCGTACAGCAAAGTACGTACCACCAGTACTAAAGCAATAACCGGAAAAATAGACTCGCTCAGCTCCATCAATTTAGGCTGAGGCGCCAGAGTGTCAATCTGCTGTTCGGTTAAAGCCTTGGTTGTTTTTGTCTCAACCTCAGCAATAACCGCTTTACGCTTTGGCTTCAATACCCGCGCATCGTAAAGCCATAACAACCCGGACAGAACCGTAATTATGGTTAAAATAATTGAAAAATAATTGGCCATTTCCTACTTGCCTACTTTTAAAACCGCAAGGAAGGCTTCCTGAGGTACTTCTACGTTACCCAGGTTCTTCATGCGCTTTTTACCCTCTTTTTGTTTTTGTAAAAGCTTCTTCTTACGACTAACATCACCGCCATAACACTTAGCGGTTACGTTTTTACGCAGCTGCTTGACCGTCGAGCGCGCAATAACATGGTTGCCAATGGTCGCCTGAATGGCAATATCAAACATTTGTCGTGGAATTAACTCACGCATTTTATCCACTAACATGCGGCCACGACCTTCAGCGTGATCACGGTGGGTGATCATTGCCAGCGCATCTACCCGGTCACCGTTAATTAGTATATCGACACGAACCATGTCCGCAGGTTCAAATTTCTTGAACTGATAATCCAGTGAAGCGTAACCACGACTGGTCGATTTCAACCGGTCAAAGAAGTCCATGACCACTTCCGCCATAGGCAGTTCGTAAGTTACCGCAACTTGTTTACCGTGATAAGCCATAGCCGTTTGTACACCACGCTTATCAACACATAAGGTAATCACATTACCCAAAAACTCCTGCGGAACCAGAATATTGGCTTCTACGATAGGTTCGTAAATGGTTTCAATATCGTTAACCGGTGGTAAATTAACCGGGTTATCAACTTTCACCATGCTGCCATCAGTTTTTTCAACTTCGTAAACAACCGTTGGCGCCGTGGTAATCAGGTCTATGTTGTACTCACGTTCCAAGCGTTCCTGAATAATTTCCATGTGCAGCATACCAAGGAAACCACAACGGAAACCAAAGCCAAGTGCCGCAGAATTCTCCGGCTCATAAAAAAGCGACGCGTCATTTAAGGACAATTTACCCAAAGCATCGCGAAACGATTCGTAGTCCTCTGAGCTGATTGGGAACATGCCGGCGTAAACCTGAGGTTTTACTTTTTTAAAACCTGGCACCGGTTCTTTTGCCGGGCTCTTCGTGTTGGTTAGGGTGTCGCCGACCGGGGCGCCCAGAATGTCTTTAATGCCCGAAATAACATAGCCTACCTCGCCGGTGTGCAAAATACCGGTTTCGTGAGGCTTTGGATCAAAATAGCCGACCTTATCAATTTGATACGACTGACCAGTGGACATTACTGTCATTTTCTCACCAGCACGTAACGTTCCGTTGCGCACGCGAACCAGAGAAACAACGCCCTGGTAATTATCAAACCAGGAGTCAATAATCAGTGCCTGTAATGGTTCTTCTGGCTCACCCTTAGGCGCCGGTATCTGCCGGACAATGCGTTCAAGCACGTCATCGATACCAATACCGGTTTTCGCCGAGCACTGAACCGCGTCCACCGCTTCAATCCCGACAATATCTTCTATTTCCTGCGCCACGCCCATTGCATCGGCCTGCGGCAGGTCAATTTTGTTCAGTACCGGAACAACTTCTAAGTCCATTTCGATAGCGGTGTAACAGTTTGCCAAAGTCTGCGCTTCAACACCCTGAGCTGCATCAACAACCAGCAGCGCACCTTCACAACCCGCCAGTGAACGCGAGACTTCATAAGAGAAGTCAACGTGCCCTGGAGTATCGATGAAGTTTAACTGATAGGTTTCGCCATCTTTAGCCGTGTAATAAAGGGTTACGCTCTGTGCTTTAATCGTAATACCCCGCTCACGCTCCAAATCCATGGAATCAAGTACTTGCTCAGCCATCTCACGGTCAGTCAGTCCGCCACAATGCTGAATCAGACGATCCGACAAAGTCGACTTACCGTGATCAATGTGAGCGATTATCGAGAAATTACGAATATTACTTTGCTTGAACGCCCTATTCGGCATTGATGATACCTCTGTAAAACTAAATTCTGGAACTTAAAAAATTAGCCCTGATCATACTCATGTTAGCGGCAAGAACAAAGGACTTTATGACAGTTCAGGGCTTTCAGTGCCGAACTTCAACCGCAACGCTTTCCAGTTTGACCATTGCATTGACTTGAATGTCACGTTTACGGAACCAGCGTTTTAGTCCCCAGAAAGTAAAAGCAAAGCCGGCAAAGGACAGTAAAATAACAAAACCTTCGGGTAACGTGCCTGTGTTTTCCAGTAGCACAGCTAATAGCAGCAGTGTCAGTATGGGTAAACCGTAGAGTAGTAAAGCAAAGCGTGTTACTGCGGTTTCCGGTACTTCTAATTGCACTTGGTCGCCTGGGTTAAAAGCTTGTTCAGTAACCACGGTAAACTGCGCATTTCGGTCAGAAAAAACTTTACTTAAAATGCCGGCACCACAGTTAGATACCTGCGCACAACCCGAGCAGGCAGTTTTCAACTTGGTGGTAACGGTTACGCGGTTGCCATCAACCGCTGTTACTTCTGCTATTTCTTTCATTATTTAACTTCTGCCGCTATGCGTTGAGCCATAGTTAAAGGTACCTGACCCACCACTGTCACAAGAAAGTTATTATAACGCTTTGAGAACAAAGTGTGTGAAGAGGATAACGCGAGATCGGTTTCCATACCCTCAGTTAGCTCGGCCACATAAACCGAGTACTCGGCAAGACCATCGGAAAATAAATAGTGGTCAACCGGCGTCGAATCAACGACTAAAGTATGGCTTTGCTGACTCAATAATTTGAACCCTCGCGGTGCCCACTGTGGCTCAACACCGTAATTTGTTGCACTTTGCACCCGCAGATCTTTTAGCAGTGGCGGCATTTCAATATTGCTTATTTCTTTAGTAATTTCAGGTGCAGTATTGCGAACGGATAAACTGGTTAATTGCATTTGCTCCACAACATCGCCGGACTGATTCATCATGATCATTTTCAGCGGCATACCGTGCTTGCGATCAATCCATAGTGCATAGCTATAGCGTTGGTTATCTCGGCTTAAAATACGAATATGCTGGGCGTTGCGACCTAAAACTCTTGCACCACCGCCAACAGTCACCTTATAGCTATGGCTAAGTTTTTCAAAGGGGTGAGAAAATGCGGCCGGGAAAATAGCGGTAATTGTATCGGACTTTAATGCGTAGTTACTGGCTGACGTATTAAAGTGGGCAACCTTGTTATTCACTCTCAAGATGCGAAAATCCGGACCATTCATCTGGATTAACAGTTCGGTACTTGCTGTTTCCGGATCGTTACCCTGTAGCCACTGATAAGGCTCAATTTGGTCACCATGTACATGAACTAACGACGCTTCAAAATTCAGTTCAGTTAAAGCTTCTGCCATACGGTTGAACCAGTCAGCACCACTTTCTGCTTGTTCGCTAGCCTGTTGTGCGCTTACCGACATGGTTCCGGTGAATAACACAGCGCCACATAAAATAGACCGGTACAACCGAGTTATCATAGCCTTAATTACCTTTGTTGAGCTCCTGCTCTGACTGCTCATCTTTATCTGCTTTTTGTTGCAACATCAATTGTTGTTGATGATCAATCAGGTATGACTGAACCTGGCGGCGTCTTTGCTGATCGCTGATTTGCGACATTGGCTCAACACGATTCAGGCTTACCGGCTCGCGGCCACCACCAATTGGGCTGGTCAGCAGAGTCGGTTCTGCACTGCTGCCATCAGGTGTCGCGGGTTGCTGATAAGTTTGCACTGTCATCACCGCAACCACTGCCACACTTGCCGCAACAGCAACTTTTGCGAAAGGCTGGAACCAACGTGAAGCCGCTTTATTCTGGCTCTTAGAGCGACCAAAACCTGGCTTAACGACATTGGACTCCTGGCTTACGCTAACGCGAACCCGCTCGCTAATATCAAGGCTGATATCGGAGTTTAAGTCACCTTTTATTGCCGCGCGAATAACACTATAACGGTGCCACTCCTGCTGAGCCTGTTCATCTTTCAACAGTGCTTCAATTTCATCGGCCTTGATGAGCTGTTCATCAAACAGCGCGGATGTTGATTCTGATTTGTTCCGAGACATAGATGCCCCTCTGTTAGTTTACCGTTCCAGCAACGGTCGGAGTTGATTATCTATTGCTTCCCGAGCGCGAAAGATGCGAGAGCGGACAGTACCTATAGGACAGTCCATTTCTAGCGCAATTTCCTCGTAACCGAGACCTTCAATTTCCCTTAATGTAATTGCCCGACGTAAATCATCCGGCAACTCATCAATTGTTTTTAACACCACATCTCGAATCTCATCAGAGAGCATTTGTTTTTCCGGAGAGGCGCTGTCTCTTAGCGCACCCGCTCCCTCATAAAACTCAGCGTCTTCTGCATCAATATCAGATGCGGGCGGCTTTCTACCTTGCGAAACTAAATAGTTCTTCGCCGTATTAACCGCAATTCGGTACAGCCAGGTATAGAAGGCACTATCACCACGGAAGTTCGGTAACGCCCGATACGCTTTTATAAACGCTTCCTGTGCAACATCAGCTACGTCACCTTGTTGTTTGACATAACGCGATATCAAACTCATGACTTTGTGCTGATACTTTTTTACCAGCAGATCAAAAGCCCGGTTATCACCTTGTTGTACTCTTTCGACCAGCTGTTGGTCACTCACCTGTTCGCTCATCCGAGCCTGTTCTCCCTTAACCCAGGAACTGCTGGAACTGGCGGCCCGTCCTGTTTCTTACTGACTGTGACAGAGCCGCATGTAAAAAGTTCGCAAAAATATCGCCAAATGCGTAAAATCGTTCAAAATTCACATTGAGTACTTTATGGAACCTGTTGCAAATTATCAATGCGATGTACTGATTATTGGTTCGGGAGCCGCGGGATTAACTACCGCTTTACAGTTGGCCGACAACTTGAACGTTACGGTACTGAGTAAAGGTCCGCTGACAGAAGGCTCAACCTTTTATGCGCAAGGCGGCATAGCCGCAGTATTCGACGAAAACGACAGTATTGAGAGTCACATCGAGGATACCTTAATTGCCGGTGCCGGCCTTTGCGATCCCGAAGCCGTTAAGTTTACCACAGAAAACGCGCGTGCAAGCCTGCAATGGCTGATTGATGCCGGAGTGGGCTTTGATCAAGTTGAATCTAAAGACAGCAACCCGACGTACCACTTGAACCGTGAAGGCGGTCACAGTCACCGCCGAATTCTGCACGCAGCAGATGCCACCGGCAAGGCGGTACAGACGACATTGCAGAAAAAAGTGATGGAGCATCCTAATATTCAGGTGCTGGAGCGATACAACGCGGTCGATTTGATCACGGGGTCACGTATCGGTAAACCAGATGGTTGTTATGGGGCTTATGTCTGGAGTCGTCAGAAAGAACAAGTGGAAACCGTTGCCGCAGGTTGCGTGGTACTGGCAACGGGCGGCGCAAGTAAGGTATATCAGTATACCAGTAACCCGGATATTGCCAGCGGCGACGGTATTGCCATGGCCTGGCGTGCAGGCTGTAGTGTTGCCAATATGGAGTTTAATCAATTCCATCCAACCTGTTTATTTCATCCCAATGCTCAGAGCTTTCTATTAAGCGAAGCCTTGCGTGGTGAAGGTGCTTTGCTGAAGCGGCCGGACGGTACTCGTTTTATGCCGGACTTTCATGAGTCTGCTGAGTTGGCGCCACGCGACGTCGTTGCCCGCGCTATCGACTTTGAGATGAAGCGACTGGGTGCCGACTGCATGTATCTGGATATTTCTCATAAACCGAAAGACTTCATTCAGCATCACTTCCCTACCATTATGGAAAAATGCTTGTCGCTGGGTATTGATATCAGCAAACAGCCGATGCCGGTTGTTCCTGCGGCTCACTATACCTGTGGTGGTGTTAAAACCGATATGAACGCTGCGACCGATTTACCCAACTTGTATGCCGTTGGTGAGGTTGCCTGCACAGGTCTGCACGGAGCCAATCGCATGGCTAGCAACTCCCTGCTTGAATGTCTGGTTTTCGCCCGTGCGGCAGCTAAAGATATTTTATCTAAGCGCCCACATCAACAAGCCTTAAACCATATTCCCGGTTGGGACGAGAGTCAGGTAGGCAATTCCGATGAGGAAGTTATTATTCAGCATAACTGGCATGAGCTACGACTGTTTATGTGGGACTACGTTGGCATTGTTCGTACCACCAAGCGTCTGGAACGGGCACTTCACCGAATTCAGTTGTTACAGCGTGAAATTCACGAATATTACTCGAACTTCCGTGTGAGTAATAATTTACTGGAGTTACGTAACTTAGTGCAGGTATCGGAGCTTATTGTACGCAGCGCTATTAGTCGTAAAGAAAGTCGCGGCTTACACTATACTCTGGACTACCCTGACACCTTGCCGGATACTCAGCCTACGGTGCTGACACCTAAAAGTTAGGGCTCTGACAGATGTTGTAACTGGCGCCGCAGTTTTATCTGCTGCGCCTTTGACAACTGAAACCACCAAACCCGAAGCCAGCGCCGCTTTTCCTGACCTTTTTCTGTTTTATAGGCAAGCGGCAGTAAAACCAACATACCGCCTACGACCAGTGCCTTACTGAATAATTGACAGCGCTCACTCTGCCACCACCAGTAACGCCCGCAGGCCGACGCCGACAACACGCGCATCGGTCGCTTTAAGTGGAAATAACTGTCAGGGTTCACCGCGCGGGTCTATACCTTAACGCGCGGGTCTATACCTTAACGCGCGACAACATAAACTGAATCATTTCGGCCAGTTCTTCGTCTTCGCACTTTTGGTGACCCATAAACCAGGCAAAAAGATCCGGGTCATCGCAGGTAACCAGACGACGAAAGACAGCTTTTTGCTCTTCAGTCAGTTCGTCATAAGCCTGATCAACAAAAGGCTCAAACAATACATCCAACTCCAGCATCCCGCGGCGGCACGCCCAACGTAAACGACGCTTATCTTTAAGTGCTTCTTCCGACTGTTTTAACGGCAACATAAAATCTCCGCAGCAATTGCCCTTGTAATTCGATAATGTGCCCTAATATACCACGTAAGCCATTTAATAAGGAGTCATTGTGGTTGAGTTAACACAGCATTTTACTGACGCAAATCAGGATCACCTTTCCGTTCAACTGACGGACTATGGTATCCTCTCGGTTTCTGGCGAAGATGCTGACAGTTTTTTACAGGGTCAGCTGACATGTGATTTACGCAAACTCGACCAGAATAATTGCTTATATGGCGCACATTGCGATCAAACCGGAAAAGCATTTAGCATCTTCTGGACTTATCGCGAAGACGACACCGTTTTTTTAGTGATGCATCGCAGCGCCATCGAAGGCTCTTTAGCGCAATTAAAGAAGTTTGGAGTCTTTAGCAAAGTCAGTATTGAAGATGTAAGCGACGACTGGAGCATAGCCGGTGTTTTCGGTAGTAAAGCAGCCAGCGTGGCAGCAGAATTTGATGGCCGGGTAATACAGGTTGGGACCAGTCCCGACCAATATATGTTACTTAGCCAACAACCAATTTCTACGGATTATCCGCAACCCTACTGGGATGCGTTGGAAATTGAACGGGTTCGTCCACAACTTACGTCTGAGAACATCCAGGCATTTGTCCCGCAAATGATGAATTTGCAGGCGTGGGATGGAATCAGTTTTGACAAAGGATGTTATATCGGCCAGGAGACTATTGCCCGGATGAAGTATTTGGGCAAACAGAAACGGGCGCTTTTTCGCTTATCCGGTAAAGTAACGGCTCAAGTTACTGCTGGTACGCAATTAGAAAAAGCCATTGGCGATAACTGGCGTCGTGCAGGTACGGTCATTATGGCAGTGAACCGCACCGACACCCAAGTGGACTTGTTAGCTGTTTTACCCAGTGACATAGGCACTGACACGGCTATACGGGTTCGGGATGACGACGCAAGTTTCCTGGAAATACACTCACTGCCTTATCAATTAGGTTAAATTTATGAGCGAAACCATTGCACCAAACAAAGTCGTGGCTATCAACTATGCCGTTAAAACGGAAGATGGCCAGACCCTTGACCAGTCAAAAGACGGCAGCCCACTGAACTTCATCCACGGTCGTGGCATGCTGATTCCTGGTCTGGAAAATGCACTGGAAGGCAAAACCGTTGGCGATAGCTTCACTGCAGAAGTTAAGCCAGAAGAAGCTTATGGCGAACGTCATGACGGCTTAATCCAGACTGTACCACGTAACCTATTCGGCGAAAACGAAGTACAGCCTGGCATGCAGTTCCGCGCCAGCACGGATCAAGGCGAGCAGTCTGTTGTTATCGTTGAAGTAAAAGACGACGAAGTAACTGTTGACGGTAACCACCCATTAGCCGGTGTTAACCTGAACTTTGACGTAGAAGTTATTGAAGTTCGTGACGCGACTGAGCAAGAACTTGAGCACGGTCACGTTCACACTGACGGCGAAGATCACTAAGCGCTGTTTTTGATAAAAAAACCCGGCTAATTAGCCGGGTTTTTTGTTTCATAATGGTAATTAATCCGCTTTTGGGCGCATGTGTGGGAACAATAATACGTCGCGAATAGACGCAGAATCCGTTAGCAGCATAACCAGACGGTCAATACCAATACCCTGACCAGCTGTTGGCGGCATGCCGTGCTCCAGTGCGGTAACGTAATCTTCGTCATAGAACATGGCTTCGTCATCACCCGCTTCTTTCTGCTCAACCTGCTCGCGGAAACGTTCAGCCTGATCTTCAGCGTCGTTCAACTCTGAGAAACCATTAGCTAGTTCACGGCCACCGGCAAAGAATTCAAAACGGTCAGTCACAAACGGATTATCGTCGTGACGACGTGCCAACGGTGACACTTCAGCCGGATACGCTGTAATGAACGTAGGCTGAATCAGACGATGCTCGGCAACTGTTTCAAAAATTTCGATTTGAACTTTGCCTAAGCCCCACGACGGCTTAACGCTCACACCAACCTGCTCTGCAATTTCAGTAGCACGATTCATATCATTAAGCTGCTCAAGGCTCACTTCCGGCATGTATTTGATAATAGCTTCAAGCACTGTCATGCGCTCAAACGCCTTACCAAAATCATAATCCACGCCTTGGCTGGTAAACTGAGCAGAACCTAACACCGACTCAGCCGCACCGCGTAACATTTGCTCAGTTAAGTCCATTAAGTCGTGATAATCCGCGTACGCCCAATAGAACTCCAGCATAGTGAACTCAGGGTTGTGGCGCGTTGAAAGACCTTCATTACGGAAATTACGATTAATTTCAAACACCTTTTCAAAACCACCAACGACTAAACGTTTCAGGTAAAGTTCTGGTGCAATACGTAAAAACAGCTCCATATCCAGGGCGTTATGGTGCGTACTGAAAGGACGAGCTGCTGCACCACCGGGAATAGCCTGCATCATCGGTGTTTCAACTTCCAGAAACTGGCGATCGCTTAAAAAGCGACGAATATAGTCAATAATTTTAGAGCGGGCCACGAAAGTACTGCGGGACTCTTCGTTGGTAATCAAATCTAAATAACGCTGACGATAGCGCATTTCCTGATCTGACAGGCCATGGAATTTATCGGGCAACGGGCGCAGCGCTTTAGTCAGCAAACGTACTTCGTCAACTTGCACGCTTAACTCACCGGTTCCGGTAATAAACAAGGTACCAGAGGCGCCGACAATATCGCCTAAATCCCACTTTTTAAATTCAGTGTTGTAATAACCTTCGGGCAGATTGTCGCGGGCAACATACAGTTGAATTTTGCCGCTCATATCCTGAACCGTTGCGAAACTCGCTTTCCCCATAATACGACGGGTCATCATACGACCGGCCACTTTCACGCGAATGCCCTTTTCAGCCAGATCCTCTTTGCTCACATCATCGTATTCAGCGTGCAAATCGGCAGCTAAAGAATCCCGACGGAAATCGTTCGGGAATGCGATACCCTTATCGCGAAGCGCCGACAGTTTCGCCTTTCGCTGCGCGATCTGTTCGTTTACGTCTACTTCAGGTGCCTGCGATTTATCAGTCATTATCGATTTTCCTCTGTCGGGATACTTAAATTAAACTTACAGCCCGCTTTTTAAGCTGGCTTCAATAAATGGGTCAAGTGCGCCATCAAGCACAGCCTGAGTATTACGGTTCTCGATACCCGTACGTAAATCTTTGATACGCGCATCGTCCAGAACATAAGAGCGAATTTGACTGCCCCAGCCGATATCAGCTTTTGAGTCTTCTAATGCCTGTTTCTCTTCGTTCTGTTTCTGTAATTCAAATTCATACAATTTCGCTTTCAGCTGTTTCATTGCTGAATCGCGGTTCTTGTGCTGCGACCGGTCACTCTGACATTGCACCACAATGCCTGTTGGTTCGTGCGTTAAACGAACGGCGGAATCAGTACGGTTAACGTGCTGACCGCCCGCGCCAGAGGCACGATAGGTATCCACCCGCAGGTCGGACGGATCAATCTCAATATCGATATCGTCGTCTACTTCCGGGTAAACAAATACCGAGGCGAATGAGGTATGGCGGCGATTACCTGAGTCGAAGGGTGATTTACGCACTAAACGATGCACACCGGTTTCGGTGCGAAGCCAGCCGTAAGTGTATTCGCCAACGACACGAACGGTGGCCGATTTTATACCCGCGACATCGCCCTCTGACAGCTCAGTAATTTCCGCTTTAAAGTCATGCGCCTCTGCCCAGCGCAAGTACATGCGCAGCAGCATGTTAGCCCAGTCCTGAGCTTCGGTTCCGCCAGAGCCTGACTGAATATCCAGGTAGCAGTCTGCCGAGTCGTTATCTTTTGAGAACATACGACGAAACTCTAACGCCTCCAGTTGTTTTACTAGACCGGACAGTTCTTCATGAGCTTCGTTAAAGGTGTCTTCGTCTTCTGCTTCTACCGCAAGATCAACCAGACCCTCGACATCGTCGAGCCCCTGCTGAAGTTTATCCAGGGTTTGTACAACTTGCTCTAACGCCGCACGCTCTTTACCTAAGGCTTGTGCCTTGGGTGGATCATCCCACACATTGGGCTGTTCCATCTCACGGGTAACTTCTTCCAGACGCTCTAACTTAGCATCGTAGTCAAAGATACCCCCTAAGCGAATTACTACGCTCACGCATTTCTTTAATGTTGTTGTAGGTTGCGTTAGTTTCAAACATGCGACTACCTAATTCTGTTAATTCTAAAAGGGGCGTAGTTTAACGTATTGCGCGTATTTGCTCCACCAACAACTGAACGTTTGTGCGTCCGCGGAAGTGATTAAGTTGTGGCTTGTATAAAAGTTCAACAACCGAGCTCTCTCGCGCCGGCCATTGTTGTGTATCAACGTTAAAGGCAATCGCATCTAATAACTCGCCTTGCGGATGACGCACCACCAATTTTAGATGTCGCTCTCCGACAATACGCTGATCCACCAGCTCAAACTGGCCGTCAAACATCGGTTCTGGAAACTGTTGTCCCCAGGGGCCTGCACTTTGCAGCATATTCACACTGTCCTGAGAAAGTTGCAGTGTTGTGAGTTCGCCATCAGACCAGAATACACGTTGCTTCTGTTCTTCTGACAGCCACTCCGCCGCCACTTGTTCAGCCAGTTCGGAAAAGCGAGTCAGATTCACTTTCTTCATGGTTAAGCCGGCGGCCATAGCATGTCCACCGAAACGTTCCATGATTCCCGGCTGCAGACTATGAACACGTTCCAATAAGTCTCTCATATGCAGACCGCTAACCGAACGTGCGGAGCCTTTTAGGAATTCATCATCATCGTTGGCTAACGCAATAACCGGACGGTTCACCTGTTCTTTTACTCTTCCCGCGACAATACCAATAACACCGGCATGCCAGTCGGGCTGATACAAGGTAACTAAATCAGGCACCTGCCCCTGATCAAAACGCAGCTTCGCGATAGCGCTCTCGGCATGCTCGCGCATTTCAGATTCAATCGATTTACGCTGCTGGTTTAAATCGTTAAGCTGCTGCGCTAACTGCTGCGCCCGGGACTCGCCCGCTAATAAGCATTCTATTCCCAGTCCAATATCGTCTAAGCGCCCTGCTGCATTAATTCGCGGACCCAGAGCAAACCCTAAGTCACTGGCGGCCAGCTGACTGGCATCACGGTTCGCAACTTCCAGCAACGCTTTAATTCCGGGGCGGCTCATACCTTTACGAATACGGGCTATCCCCTGTTGCACCAATACGCGGTTGTTATAATCCAGCGGTACAACATCCGCGACAGTGCCAAGAGCAACGAGATCCAGCCAGTCAGCCAGGTTAGGTAATGGCTCAACACCTTCATCACGTAGCGCTGAACGCAACGCCAGCAGGACATAAAACGCCACTCCCACGCCCGCTAAATTTTTGCTGGGAAACTCACAGCCATGCTGATTCGGGTTCACTGTTGCATTAGCCGGAGGCAGTTCTTCAGGCGGTAAATGGTGGTCGGTAACCAGCACCTGTATGCCCTTTTCACGAGCAAGTGCAATAGCTTCATGCGCTGCAATACCGTTATCGACAGTTACAATTAACTGCACATTCTCTACAGCCAGTTGTTCTACCATGGCAACAGACAAGCCATAGCCGTCAGTCATTCGATTCGGTACACGGTAGCCCACTTGCTGCAGACCCAAGGCTTGCAAGGCCGACACCATTAATGCTGAGCTGGTCGCGCCATCGGCATCAAAGTCGCCGCAAATACAAACCTTTTCTTGGTTTTTTAACGCATTTTGCAGCAGTTCAACGGCTTTACCGATGTCTCTTAACGAGGAAAAATGCAGTAACCCGGAGGCTTTCAAAGATAATTTGTCAGCATGACGGACACCCCGGCGGGCATAAATTTGCCGCAACAAAGGTGGCATTTGTTGCGGCAAAAAGTCATCGTCAACGACTTGATAACGACGTATTTCGTAATCACTCATGAATTACTGTGACTCACCTTTTTTAATTTCAGCAATTAAACGTGATGCAGGTAGCGCTCCCGGTACTAAACGACCGTCGGGAAGGATAATAGCCGGCGTACCACTCACCCCAAACGATTTGCCCAGTTGGTAGTGCTCAGCAACCGGATTGGAACAACTGGAGTCGCCACTGTAATTTTCGTCTTCTTTAAAGGCGGTAATGGCCGCTTTTTTGTCGTCCGCACACCAAACCGTTTGTAGCTGCTGCCCACCTTTGCTACTCATACCTCCACGAGGAAAGGCCAGGTATTTTATGGTAATGCCTTCGGCGTGATAGCTGTCCATATTCTCATGCAAGCGCTGACAATAACCGCAGGTAGTGTCAGTAAAAATCGTTACCTGATATTTCTCATTCTCAGCCGGGTACACGATCATATCGTTTTCAAAGCCTTTCAGCATTTTCAGGCGAACTTTAGCCATACCCGCTTCACTTAAGTTTTCTGGTTCACTACCGGTTATATCAAACACATTGCCGCTAATAAGCCGTTCACCATCATCTGACACATAAAACATGCCCTGATTGGTCACCGCACGGACATAGCCGTCAATTTCACCGGGCTCTGTCGACAACACTTCAATACCAACTTTACTCAGGTGCCGGGTGTCAACTTCATTTTGTTCAGCACTAATTGCCGGCGCACTAAAACTCGCACCAACCAGCCCTACTAATCCAACTACAGACATTAAATTGCGCATAAATACCTCTTAAATTAACTGTCCGAACCCTACCCTGTTACCAGCCAAAATGCAATTAGCCGCGCGGGTGATGCTGAGCATGTAAGGCCTGCAGACGTTCACGTGCAACCTGGGTATAAATTTGTGTGGTAGATAAATCACTGTGACCTAACAGTAGCTGTAAGACACGTAAATCGGCTCCATGGTTCAGCAAATGCGTGGCAAAAGCATGGCGTAAAGTGTGTGGCGATAAATGTGCGTAAATGCCGGCTTCTTCGGCGTAATGCTTTAATCTGTACCAAAATGCCTGGCGTGTTAATAACGAGCCACGCTGCGTAACGAATACCCAGGGACTGCTCTTATCCGTTATTGCCGGGCGTCCGTGTTTTAAATAATTATCCAGCCATTCCAGCGCTTCTTCCCCTAACGGCACCAAGCGTTCCTTGTTGCCTTTACCGACAACCCGAACTAAACCTTGCTGGCGGCTCAACTGGTCATATTGCAGACGAATAAGTTCGGTTACCCGTAATCCGGTGGCATAGAGCACTTCCAGCATAGTCCTGTCACGCAGACCAATGGGAGTTTCTGTATCAGGTTGTTCCAATAGAGAAATCACATCGTCTTCGCTTAACGAATGTGGAATGCTTTGCGGTAATTTAGGGCGTTTTAAGCGTGCGGTTGGGTCTACTGCCACCCACTGCTGTTTTACAGCAAACTGGAAGAATTTCTTCGTCGAACTTAAAAAACGCGAGGTACTTCGTGGGGACAAACCTTGCATACGCCGCCACAACAGGTAGTCCTGTAACACAACTTCATCGGTGTCCATTAAGGATTTCTTCAGCGGCAGCAAATATTCACAATAACGGCGTAAGTCACTGCGGTACGCGGCTTGAGTGTTATTACTGGATCCATGATGCAGCCAGAGATGCTCAGTAAAAGCATCAATACGGTCTTCGTCCTCTGGGCGGAGTTGCTTCATGGGTTTTGGAAAATTAGCGAAATGATAATGCTATTATGCCGTATAGCGAGAGCGGCTGAAACTGCTTGTGCGAAACTCCCAGTAAAGAAGTTAAGCGCTAATGAGTAATGCCCAGTTTCTGCAGAACATCATATAGGCCAGCGGGCCCTTTGTGTTTGTACTCATCTTTTTCTTCCGTTTGTGGTTGTTTTTTCTTTTCCAGCCGCTGACGAACACGCCAGTCCAGGTTGTGGAGAAGCTCCAGGGGCAAACGATCAGGCGTTGCATCGGGGATAAGCGGCTGAGGATGAGTTGCGTCCTGCAGTTTAAAGTCTGACAACTGACTAACTGTTGCATAGACACCACTAGCCAGCACCATACCTGGCTTTGCATCTAAAGGGCGCGCTCTGCCAGCACCAATGGTTCTTTGCCAGTTAACTTGCGCAGGACGCTCAGAAATAACCGGGTCGCCACCCAACGCAGACACCCAATAAGCAAACTCGCCCGCGAAGCCGTGATTAACTGCTTCGCTCGCGTGTTGCTCAAAGAAGTGAGCGGCCTGGTTTTCGACAGCAGCATTCTGTACAGCTGAAACTTCACTCATTAAGACTCTGGATAATCGGTTACAGATACTTCTGTATCGGCCAAAGTCCTAAAAGTTTAAGTTTTCTCTTTACAGCTAAGCTAAGACTGTTATTATACGCGCCTCTTGAGTGGAGGGGTTCCCGAGTGGCCAAAGGGATCAGACTGTAAATCTGACGGCTCAGCCTTCGCAGGTTCGAATCCTGCTCCCTCCACCATTTCTTTACTGCAGCGCCAATTCGCTATCAGCCTGAGTTACTCCTCCGAAAGTGTTATAACCACCTTACCCTGAGTTTTATTATCTGCAACATAATCCAGTGCCTGCTGAATATCGTCAGCCGCAAAAACTTCATCGATAATAGGTTTTATGGTGCTGTTTTTAAACTGATCACTAAAGTCACGCCACAAACCTTGTAAAATTTGGCCTTTGCGTTCCGGTGATAATGCTCTCAGAGTTGAACCAATCAGCTTTTGACGTTTCATCAGCATACGTCCGAAATTAACTTCACCAGTCACACCAGCCATTAAGCCAATTAAAATAATACGACCATCCTGTGCCAGATATTGCTGGTCTTTTGCTATGGATTCACCAGCGACAGGATTCAGAATAACGTCAACTTCACCGAGGGCTTTAACTTCTTCGAGAACGTCCTGTTCGTGCCGGTTAACCGCATGTTTTGCTCCCAGTTTCAGGCAAAACTCTGCTTTCTCTCCGCTACCCACTATGGCGATAAGTTCGTTACCGCTTTCCCGGCACAACTGTGTTAATGAGGAACCTACACCACTAGCACCGGCATGAGCCAATACTCTCTCTCCGGGTTTTAAGTCAGCCAGTTGAAAGACATTAAGATAAGCCGTAGCAAAGGTTTCCAACCAGCCCGCAGCTTCTGCATTACTCCAGCTTTCAGGAACCTCCAGTATTTGTTCGGCGGAAACATTCACTTGC
Source organism: Idiomarina sp. PL1-037 (assembly GCF_034422975.1). NCBI lineage: Bacteria > Pseudomonadati > Pseudomonadota > Gammaproteobacteria > Alteromonadales > Idiomarinaceae > Idiomarina > Idiomarina sp. PL1-037. The sequence goes on along the minus strand of NZ_CP139873.1, from coordinate 1,255,137 downwards.
TCAGCAAAGCCGCCACCAGCCAATAACGCGCTGACACGTTGCCCGGTTTGCCAGCTACTGACCTTGTTCCCCACCTTTTCTATTACACCACAGACTTCTAAGCCAGGAACAGCTGAAGCACCCTTAGGCGGTGGATATTTTCCTGCTATTTGCATTAAGTCGGCACGATTAAGTCCGGCGCTTAGTACCCGCAGCTGAACTTCATTAGCTTGTGGTTCGTCCAGTTCAGGGTGGTTCTTCCAGTGTACTTTTTGTTCTGAAATCGCAATTGCTTTCATATCAGCCTCTGTTGCCGCTTAACATTATTGAAATTAGCCAGTATGCTGTCGGTATGAATAAGATCAGGATACTGTTTGACGCCAATGGACAAAACCTTAGAGCTCAATAATAAACGCGTATTATTAATAGATGACCAGAAACCCTTTCAGGTCATGCTCAAAGGCTTGCTGTTAAACTTGGGGGCGCAGGACGTACAAGTCAAGACCACCGGCGAAGCAGGTATTGCCGCTTACATAAAGAAACCGCACGATATTCTGCTGGTAGACTATAACTTGGGGCGTGGTCGCAACGGTCGACAGGTTTTAGAGGAACTGCAAGTTCGGGGGCTAATGAAAGAGCATACGCTGTTTTTTATTATTACGGGGGACAACACTCGCCCTATGGTGCTCAGCGCACTAGAATTACAACCCGATGATTATTTGATGAAACCGTTTTCACATCGTGTGTTGCGCTCCCGGCTGGTGCGGGCCTATAAACGCCGCATGTGGTTAAAAGATGTATTCAAAGCGCTGACAAACCATGATTATGATACCTGTATTGATGCCTGCCAGAAACATATTCAATCTAACAGCCGCTACAGTAATTACTGTCGTAAACTGCAAATTGAGTTATACAACAAAACCGGGCAATTAGATAAAGCGGAAACGGCAATTAAAGAATTGCTGGAAGAAAACTCCCACAGCTGGGTCTTTCTAAAACTGGCTGAAACACGGTTATTACAAAACTCTCCCGAAGAAGCGCTGAATATTCTTAATCATTTAATTAAGCGCATGCCTAATGCTGTTGAAGCGTATGACCTGAAAACTGAGTGTTACCTTCAACAGCAACAGCTGGAAGACGCTTTGGAAAGCGCTCGCGATGCCATTACCATGGCGCCATTTTCAATTGAAAGACAAACCAAACTGGCCCATATTGCCCGCGATAACGGCGACTTTGATATTGCCAAACAAGCCATGAACAACGTGTTGCAGATAGCCCGTAAATCGGTTTTTCGTAACGCGCATCACTTGTGTAACTATTTACGCAGTATTCTAGATGCGGCCGAAAACAGCGATACGCCTCAGCAAATCAGTAAATATCAGACAGAAGCAACAATGGAGCTGCAACGTGCCCGCTATGATGAGCATCTGTTGCATGCCGATATTTCATTTGAAGATTTGGAATCCATTTTATTGTCGCGTATTGACTCATTCAATGGACGCTTACACCAGGCACAGCAGCGCTTAAATGAAGTTGTTGGCGAAAAATTGGCGCACAACCAGCCTATTAATAAAGACTTACTGCCTGACGTTATCGCCATTTTGCTGGATGTCGGGGAATACGAAAAAGCAAATGCGCTCGCAACGAACCAGGACGAAAATCCAACTCTTGACACTTACACCTCTAAAATTTTACGGGCGCGCCTGGCCGCGGCTCAAAAACAGCAGGATAACTTCTTTGAAGTTCACAAGGCAGGCTTAAATGCATACCAGCAAGGCCACTACATTCGTGCACTAGAGCTGTTTCGCAAAGCGATGGAAGCCGCGCCAATGAACAGCGGCGCAGCACTTAACTTTGTTCAGGCCGCCGTTCGTTATGCAGAGGAAACACCTGGCGGCGAGCGGGTTCACCTTAAGAAAGAATGCGACAATTGTTTTAAAGTCTTAGAGGGGCTGCAATTATCCAGTAGCCACAGTAACCGGTACGGGCGGTTACTGGAGCAAACCGAAGAGTTGGAACTGCGCTAGCTTAGTTTTTGGTTAGCGGCTAACTGCCCCGATTGATAATCTTTAATAGCCTGCTCAATCTGATCCGACGAATTCATGACGAAGGGACCGTATTGGGCAATGGGTTCATCAATAGGTTTGGCGGCCAACAGAATAAAGCGCGCATTTTCGATAGCGGAGAAATCTAATGTTTCAGCAGAGTCAAGCAACATCAACTCCCCCTCTTTCGCCGCCTCTCCATTCACTGTCAGATCACCTTGATAAACATAAGCCAGACGTCGCTTTTGACCTTGTGACGGAAAACTGAGACCGTCACTTGCTAAGTGAATGTCCAGCATTAAAAAGTCTCTTCCCGGCGCATTAACAGGGCCCTCCTGCTGCTGGTATTGTCCTGAAATAACCCTTATCAGAGCATCACCATTTTTCACCTCAGGAATAGTAGCTGACGGGTAGTCGTGCCACTCAGGTTCACTCATTTTTTCATCGCCCGGCAAATTGACCCATAGCTGAAAGCCCCACATTAGGCCTTCAACTTGCTTCGGCATTTCGGCGTGAATAATACCTTTCGCCGCTTTCATCCACTGTACACCGCCTGCATCAATTTCACCGCTATTTCCGACAGAGTCTTTATGCTCCATAGTCCCCGCTAACATATAGGTCAGGGTACAAAATCCGCGGTGCGGGTGCGGCGGAAAACCCGCAATATAATCATCCGGGTTATCGGAGCGAAACTCATCCAGCATTAAAAACGGGTCCTGATGTTTTAGCCCCGGCTGATTAATAACACGAGTGAGTTTAACTCCCGCACCATCCTGCGCCGGCATTCCACGGTGTTTGGCTAAAATAACACTCATAACTGGCTACTCCCCTTGTTAGCTCGGTTATGTACCTGGTGAAAATCGATTTCAGGCCCTTTTGGCACTACTTGTGTCGGATTAATGGTTTTATGGCTGGCATAGTAATGCATCTTAATGTGGTCCATCACCACGGTCTCTTCAACACCCGGGTGTTGATACAGCTCTAACAGGTAGTTCCACATGTTAGGATAATCGACAATGCGCTTCTTGTTGGTTTTAAAGTGCCCGAAATAAACCGCATCAAAACGAACCAAAGTAGTAAATAATCGCCAGTCCGCCTCGGTGAGTTTATCACCGGTTAAATAACGGTTTTGGCTAAGAATACTCTCTACCTTGTCTAAAGCAGCAAATAGCGACTCATACGCCTCTTCATATGCCTGTTGTGTGGTCGCGAAGCCGCTACGGTAGACACCATTGTTAATGTCGTTGTAAACCCACTCATTAACTTCTTCTATCTGCTTTTGCTTATCTGCAGGAAAGAAGTCCTGTGTGTTCCCTGTCAGTTCATTAAACGCAGAGTTGAAAATACGGATAATTTCAGCCGACTCATTGTTGACTATGGTCTGATTTTTCTTATCCCATAGCACTGGGACGGTTACTCGTCCGGTATATTCAGGGTCGGCTTTTAAATACAGCTGATAAAGAAAATCGGCGTCATACAGTGGTTCGTTAAGTGGCGCGTCAGCAAACTCCCAGCCATTCTCCAGCATCAGCGGGTGCACAACAGAAACGTCAATGTGACTTTCCAGACCTTTTAATTTACGGAAGATAAGCGCCCGGTGAGCCCACGGACATGCGTAAGAAACGTAAAGGTGGTAACGCCCGGACTCAGGCTCGAACTCAGTACCCTGCGCTACGGTATTACGAAACTGTGATTCGCTACGAACGAAGCGGCCACCGTGTTTTTTGGTGTCATACCACTTGTCGTGCCATTGACCATCAACTAATAAACCCATAATAAACTCCTTAAGTTGGTATGGCCTTATAATAGAGTCTATTTTTTGGAATTATTAGCGCATTATTTTCTATTTATCTTTCTAAAAAATAGAACTATAGAAAAGATTCGACCACATCAGCGGCTTTTTCGCTCGCCGACACTTTCAGTTGTTGGTGAAGATTCGTAAATTGCTCCAACAAGGGCTGGTTGTCTTGCTCAATTAACTGGACAAGCGCTTGTTCGATAGCCTCTTCAGAGGCTTCTGATTGAGCCAGTTCCGGCACTATTTCTTTACCCGCTAAAAGGTTAGGTAAGGAGAAAAAAGGCGCATGAAAAAGACGTTTTATAATTTGATAAGACAACCAGTGAAAGCGATAAGCGACCACCATCGGGCGTTTTATCAGCAAGGCTTCAAGCGCAACAGTTCCTGACGTTAGCAGTAAATAATTGGCTGCAGCCATAACTTTTCGGCTTTCACCAACAGGTAGTGCAATATTCAGATCGGGGCTGTACTGATCTACTAGTTCCCGCAATTGTGTGGCGCGAGCTTCGCTTATCATAGGTGCCACAAAGCGTAGTTCTGGATATTTTTTCGCTAGCTTGTTCGCGACCTTCAGAAATATCGGCGCCATTCGGGCAATCTCACCCTTACGACTTCCAGGTAAAATGGCAAGATACGCAACATCAGGTTCAAGTTCCAGCTCGTTACGTGCTTCTGTTTGTTGCCACTGCATAGGAATATCATCTGCCAGCGGGTGACCAACAAAGGTTGCTGGTAGCTGGTGCCTGTCGTAGAAGTCTTTCTCAAAAGGCAATAAACACAGTACGTGATCAACAGCTTTTTTTATGCCTTTGATACGACCCTCACGCCATGCCCAGACAGATGGACTGACATAATGAACAGTAGAAATACCGGCTTTTTTAAGGCGGGCTTCAACCGTCAGATTAAAGTCAGGAGCATCAATGCCTATCATCACATCCGGTTGTTCAGAAATGAGATAGTTGACCAGGTTCTTTCTGTGTTTTAACAACTTAGGCAGTTGCTGAAAAACCTCAGCTATGCCCATAACGGCCAAATCATCCATGGCAAAGAACGAGTCCATTCCCTGCTCTGCCATTAAAGGCCCGCCGACCCCAATAAAAATTGCATTAGGGTGACGTTTGACAATGGCCTGCATTAGCCCGGCGCCTAACAGATCACCCGAGTGCTCACCGGCAACAATAGCTATTTTAGGCGGCTGGTTGTGGTTCATTACGGACGAATAATGCCTCGTGAACTGTTTTCAACAAAGGCTTTAAAGCCATCCAGAGCCGGTTCATTTAATGCTGAAATACTCTCCAGAGCTTCGTCTACAGTCAGGCTGGAGCGGTACAATATCTTATAGGCACGACGAACATTTTGAATTTGTTCGGGTGTATAGCCGCGACGTTTTAAGCCCTCAGCATTGATTGTTCTGGGTTTGGCGTTATGGCCCTGCGCCATCACAAAGGGAGGAATATCCTGAACGATAATAGAATTAACCGCGGCAAAAGAGTGCGAACCAATATGACAAAATTGATGTACACCGCTCATGCCACCCAGAATAACCCAGTCACCTACGTGAACATGGCCAGCCAGAGTAACCTGATTAGCAAAGATATTGTCATTACCTATGACACAATCATGAGCAACATGTACGTAGGCCATAAACAGGTTATTATCACCAATTTTGGTTAACGAGCTATCCTGCACTGTACCACGGTGAATGGTTACCGACTCGCGGATGACGTTGTTGTCACCAATCTCAAGCTCTGTCGGTTCACCGTCGTATTTTTTATCCTGACAGTCTTCACCAACAGACGCAAATTGATAAATGGTATTATTTTTACCAATGGTTGTCGGGCCTTTTAAGACAACGTGTGAGCGGATATCGCAGTTGTCGCCGATGACAACATCGGGGCCAATAACCGTCCAGGGACCGACACTAACGTTCGTACCGAGTTTGGCGCTGGGGTCGATAATTGCGGTTTCGTGAATCACTTAAACTTCTCTTCTTGCACAAATAATTTCAGCAGTACAGGCAACGTCACCGTCAACTTCCGCGCGACCGGTAAATTTCCAGATACCGCGACGTTCTTTTTCAAAGGTAACAAAGAAATCAACGGTATCACCCGGGATAACCTGACGTTTAAAGCGAGCGTTATCGATACCGGCAAAAAGGTACAAATCGTTTGCATTCTTCTTACTTTCGGTAATTTTAAACCCCAATAAACCGCAAGCCTGAGCTATAGCTTCAAGCAACAACACCCCTGGGAAAATAGGCTTCGCCGGAAAATGCCCATTAAACATAGGCTCATTAAAAGTCACGTTTTTTATCGCGTGCAACGAGTCTTTAGAATTTGTTTCTATAACTCTGTCTATTAATAAAAACGGATAACGATGAGGCAGTAAATCTAATACGCCCTGAATATCAAACCCTGATTCCGTAATTTTCAAACCTTTCACCTTACTCAATTATTATCGTCAGCTTGCTTTTCTAACTCTTTGACACGCTTGAAAAGATCATCCAGCTGACGGAATCTCGCCCCATTACGTCGCCATTCGCGGTGTCCACTGGCAGGGATACCTGACGCATAAACACCTGGCTCGGTGATTTCTTTTATCACCATAGCAAATCCCATAATTTGCACGTCGTCGCATACACTGATGTGACCATTAATAGCCGACGCTCCGCCTATCATACAGCGCTTACCAATGCGGCAGCTACCTGCGAGTACAGTACAGCCTGCAATAGCCGTATCTTCATCAATGAATACGTTATGTGCTATTTGACATTGGTTATCAATAATACAGCCCGACGAAATAATGGTATCGTCTAGCGCTCCACGATCGACCGTCGTACTGGCACCAATTTCAACATTGTTTTTAATAACAACGCGGCCTAGCTGAGGGATTTTTAGCCATTTGCCATTATCAGGTGCCCAGCCAAAACCGTCAGCACCAATAATAGAGCCGGAATGAAACAGGCAGTCATCGCCAATAATACAACGATGGTAAATTTTAACGCCTGACCAAAGTGTGCATCCAGAGCCAACTTGCGTTTCAGGGCCAATATAGCAATGTGGTCCAATACTGGTGTCATCACCAATTATAGCGTCATCATCAACGACCGTGTATTCGCCAATACTAACATTTTTGCCTATGCTGGCTGACTGTGCAATTTTCGCAGATTCAGCGACACCCTTCGCTGGTTTCGGCGTAGTGTCTAATAGCTGCGCTATTCGAGCAAAAGCCGCGTAAGGGTTGGACACACGAATCGCATTATCAATCGCATCGCTATCGTCTTTTTCAGAGACAATAACCGCGCCGGCAGAGGTTGTTTCTAACTGACTTTTGTAACGGCTATTCGCCAGAAAAGCGATAGCGTCACCAGTAGCAGACTGCAAGGTCGCCACGCGCAAAATGGGGAGCTGCGAATTGCCTCGCACCTCCCCACCCACATGGTCAGCCAACTGCTGCAATGTGTACTCAGACATAGATTAGTTACCTGACGTCATTTTCTCGACGACAGCACCAGACAAGTCATTATCGGCCTTCATGTAAGTAACCGCATTACTTTCAAGAACCATGTCGTAGTCTTTAGTTTCTGCAACAGCAGTAATCGCGTCCTGAACTTTTCCAAGTAGCTTGTTACGTTCTTCATTTTGGCGACGACGAGTGTCTTCCTGCAACGCTTTACTCTTCAGCTGTGCTTCAGAGATCGTTTGTTCAAGATCACGCTCTAACTGAGTTTTCTCAGAAGCCGACATGATTGATGCATCGCGTTCCTGCTTTTGGCGCAGTTCCTGAACTTTCTGTTCAAGGCGGCGCATTTCTTCAAAGCGATCCTGAAACTCAGTTTGTAGCTGCTCTGAAATTTGCTCACGTTGTGGTAACTGCTGGAATACTTCCATCATATCAACAACACCAATTTTTTGTTGTGCCTGTGCGGCACCAGCAAAAAGCGCTGTAGAAACAGCAACCGCTGCAGCTGTAGATTTAATTAACTTTTTCAAGGTAAAACTCCTTCAAATTTTATCACTATATTTAATTATTATTATCAGAATGTGGTTCCGATATTAAATGAGAACACTTGGGTTTCATCACCCTCAACTTCTTTTAAGGCCCGACCTAACGAGAAAGTTAATGGACCCATTGGAGATATCCATTGCACAGAGACACCAGCCGATGCGCGGAAATCTCCCGGTGAGCTATAGTCAGTTAACGGTTGTGGACTGGTATTTTCCAAATCCTTGTATCTATCGTAGTCGAATTCAGTATCCCAAACCATACCAAAATCAACAAAGACACTCGTTCGTACACTATTACGCATACCTTCATCTACAAAAGGTGTCGGTACAATCAGTTCCAGTCCACCAGAAACTTTAGCGTTACCGCCTAAAGAGTAGTTATTTTGTACAAACAACTGCTGGTTGCCGGTTTCTGAACTGTAGTTCGGTGTCGGCAACCCAGTAAAGTCCGGAATACCCTCTGAGTTAACTGACTCGGGTACAACATACACAGCTCTTGGGCCGACCGTGTTCGGTTCGAAGCCGCGTAAATCGCCCTGGCCGCCGATACGGAAGTATTCCCAGAACGGCAGCAAGTAATCATTACCAGCATCGTCTTCGCCGTAACCGTTACCATAACCAATATTCAGTCTGGTGAGAAATGACCACTGCTGGTCACGGCTTAGTGGGAA